>NZ_JBUEGB010000014.1:0-186854 GCF_054963695.1 Micromonospora sp. RTBAU3-60
ACGCTTCGCCTCGTCCGGCTCCATCCCGTTGATGGTGTCCAGCCGGACCAGCGGGTTGTACTTGTCGCGCCGCTGCTCGCCCTCCCGGGCGGCCCGCACGGCGCCGGTGATCGCGTCACCGCGGCGCAGGCCGTACTTCTTGATCTGGGACATCGAGACGTACACGTCGTTCGGGCCGGCCAGGTAGCCGGTGGTCCGGACGAAGGCGTAGTTGTCGAGCACGTCGATGATGCCGGCGACCGGTACGAGGACCTCGTCCTCGCCGACCTGCGGCTCGCGGCCGCCGTCGCCGCCCTCGGCGCGCTCGCCGCGGCCACGCCGGCGGTCACGGAACCGGCTGCGCCGGCCGCGCCGGCCGCCGCCCTCGCCGTCCTCGTCGCCGTCGTTGTCGCGCTCGGCGCGCTGGCCCCGCTCGGTCCGCTCGCCGCGCTCGGTCCGCTCGCCGCGCTCGGCACGCTCGCCGCGCTCGGCACGTTCACCCCGCTCGCCGCGCTCGGCGCGCTCGCCCCGCTCGGCACGTTCGCCCCGCTCGGCACGTTCGCCCCGCTCGGCGCGCTCGCCGCGTTCGGCACGCTCGCCCCGCTCAGCACGCTCGCCCCGCTCAGCACGCTCGCCGCGCTCGCCGCCGCGCTCCCGGCCACGTCCCTCGCCGCGCTCGGCCCGCTCGCCGGTCTCGGCGGGGGCCTCCTCGGCACGCGGCTCGGCCGGCCCCGCCTCGGTGGTCGCGGCGGTCGCGGCGGCCCGGCCACGCCGGCTCCGGGTGCGACCCTCAGTCGCCTCGGCGGCGGGCGCCTGCTCGGCCGGGCGGCGCTCGGTCTCGGCCCGCTCCTCGCGGACCTCGGCGTGCACCTCTTCCCGGGCCGGAGCGGCCGCGGCGGCGACCTCGGCCCGCGGTCGAGGGGTGCCGGCGGCGGCGCCGCCCTGCCGCTCGGTGATCGCGCTGATCAGCTCGCCCTTGCGCATGCGAGCCGTACCAGAGATGCCGAGCGACGCGGCCAGGCTCTGCAGCTCAGGCAGCAGCATCGCCGAAAGGCCGGTACCGCTGCGCCGACGGCGAGTGGGGGCCGCGGTGGTGGCTTCGCCAGCGACGTTGGAAACATCCGACGTCACGTCGGTGGTGTCGCTCAATGGATTCCTTCCCTCGATAGGCCGGGGCTGCCCGGAGTCGAAACCAGGTGGCCGGGCGGCCTCGGTGCACCCGCCTCGCATGGACGCGTCGCGGGAGTCTGTGACACAGCAGCCGGTCGGTTTCCCGACTCACCAGCGGCGGTGAGCAGGTCTCGCCGTCTGCGGCGACCTGTGGAAACTGCGGTGCGGCGTAGGCCTTTGGCAGGGGTGACGGGCTGACCGCCGAGAGCTTCGGGGGTGCGCCGCCCCGCAGGAGATCGCATGCTTCGCGGCTGTGCTGAGTCTAGAGCGTAATCAACTCTTCCGACCTGCGGCAACAGGGTCCCGCTCGGCGTGTCCAAGTCTACCCCGGGCGACCCGGGCACCGCTGACGTCTATGGGCAACTCCCAGCACTGCCAATCTGTTCCCGCCTGGAATCCCGCCGGCACCTCGGTCAGGGCCAGGACCGTGGGGCCCGCCCCACTGACCACAGCCGCCACACCCGCCTCACGCAGCGCGGCGACCAGGGCGGCCGTCGCCGGCATCCCCCCGGCCCGGTAGTCCTGGTGCAGCCGGTCGACCGTGGCCGGCAGCAGCAGCGCCGGATCGGCGGTCAGCGCGTGCACCAGCAGGGCCGCGCGTCCGGCGGTCAGGGCCGCGTCGGCGTGCGGCACGGTGGCCGGCAGCGCGGCCCGGGCGACGGCGGTCAGGCCGCGCTCGCCGGGCACGAAGACGGTGGGGCGGACGCCGTCCGCCACGGGCAGCGACACCGCCCGGGCACCGCCCGGCTCGGTCCAGGCGACGGTGAAGCCACCGAGCAGGCAGGGCGCGACGTTGTCGGGGTGGCCCTCGATCTCGGCGGCCAGCCGGAGCGCGGCGTCGTCGTCCAGCATCGCCGCGCCGTCGTCGACCAGCGCGCGGGCCAGCAGCACTCCGGCGACGATGGCCGCCGAGGAGGAACCCAGGCCCCGGGCCTGCGGGATCCGGTTGACGCACTCCAGGGACAGCCCGGGCGGCTGGATGCCCAGCACGTCGAAGGTGGCGCGCATGGCACGTACCACCAGGTGCCGGTCGCCGTCCGGCAGCTCGCCGGCGCCCTCCCCGGTCACCACCACCTGGACCCCGCCGGCGGTCACCTCGGCCGCCACGTCGTCATAGAGCCCCAGGGCCAACCCGAGCGAGTCGAAGCCGGGGCCCAGGTTCGCGCTGGTCGCGGGCACCCGGACCCGTACGGGACCGGAGGCGAGAGTCATCGGCACCGGCTCATGCTAGGACCCCGCCCCGACAACGCGCCGATTCGCCCGGACCGTGGGAAGTGATCAGCTCCGCTCACCGGTCAGGGAGTGCGGCTGGGCTCCGGCTCCGCCGCCGGGTCGGTGAGCGAGAGCCGCCGGGTGGCGAGCCGCCAGCCCAGCGCGTAGACCACGGTGACCAGGCCGCAGCCGGCCAGCACGGTCCGCTCGCTGACCTTGTCCACCACGAGGGCCACCGCCAGCTGACTGACCGAGATGGCGAGCGTCGCCAGCATCATGTCGGTGGCGAAGACCCGCCCCCGCAGGTGGTCCGGCACCTCGCCCTGGAGGGCGTAGTTGGACAGGACCCAGTTGCTGCCCCCACCGAGGTGGGCCAGGAAGACCAGCACCAGCACCAGCGGGAACCAGGCCACCACCGACACCCCGAGGTAGGCCAGACCGTAGAGGGACATGGACAGCGCCAGCCCGGTGAGCAGCCAGGCCCGGTTGGCGAGCACCCGGCGCATCAGGATCGGGCCGATCAGCGCCCCGGCGCCCCGGGAGGCGAAGAGCAGCCCGGTGCCGACCGCCCCGACGCCGTACAACCCGGCGAGGAGCGGGAAGACGGTCAGCACGCCGTTGCCCAGGCCGACCGCCGACTTCACCGTGACCAGGGCGAGCACCCGGGGCCGCTGCGCGATGTAACGCAGCGCCTCGCGGATCGCCGGCCAGGTGCGTGCGGGCGCCTGCGCCGGGTCGCGGGGGGCCTGCAACGGCCGGCGGATCAGCGTGGCCAGGCCGGCCGCCACCACCAGGCCGCCTGCCGCCACCCAGAAGCTGACGTACGCGCCGGCAGCCGCGCTGATCATGCCGCCGAGCGAGGCGCCGACCACCGTCATGGTGCCCCAGGCGGAGCCCGCCACGGCATTGCCGGCGGCCAGGTCCGCCGGGTCGAGCACGTTGGGCAGGGCGGCCTGGGCGGCCGGCGAGTAGAACGCCTTCGCCACCGCCATGGCCGCGATCGCCACCAGGGCCAGCCAGGCCGTCCGGGGGCCGCGGACGCCGAGCAGCAGCAGGACGCCGGCCAGCGCGGCGAGGTTCGCCGCGATCATGATCTTCCGCCGGTCGAACCGGTCGGCGATGGTGCCGGTGTACGGCAGCAGCAGCGCGGTCATGCCGGTGTCCACGGCGAGCACCAGCGCGCCCCAGACCCCGCTGCCGGTCAGCTCCGGCAGGAGGACCAGCAGCGGCACCATGACGAACCAGTCGGAGCCGAACACCACCAGCTCGGCGAGGAAGAGGTTGCGGAAGTCACGGTTGCGAACGAGGACCGAGACGGTGGGTGACACGCCGGAACCCTACCCCCGGCCGGTCAGACCACGGCCGCGTGGCGGAGCAGTTGGGAGACCGTGACGAAGGTGTAGCCGCGGGCCCGCAGCCCGTTGATCATGTCGGGCAGGCCGCGCAGCGCCACCAGCCGCCGCTGTGTGCCGACGTCGTGGCCGAGCAGGATGGTGCCGGGCTGCACGTCGGCGACGATCCGCCGGGCGTGCCCGGCCGGGTCGTTGGGGAACTCCCCCTCGACCATCTGCAACGTCCACAGCACCAGCCGGTAGTCCAGCCGGGCGGCGGCGTGCAGCACCGCTCCGCCCAGGTGCCCCCACGGCGGGCGGATCAGGCGGGGTGCCACCCCCGTCGCCTGGACGATCGCCTCGTGGCTGCGCCGCAGGTCGTCGTACGCGGTGTGGGCGTCCATCCGGGCCAGGTCGTGATGGGCCCAGCTGTGGTTGCCCACCTCGTGCCGACCGAGCCGGCCGCGCACCAGCGCGGCGTGCTCCCGGGCCCGCACGCCGACCAGGAAGAAGGTGGCCGGGACGGCGTACTTCTCCAGGGTGTCGAGCACCATCGGCGTCCACTGTGGCAGCGGCCCGTCGTCGAAGGTGAGCGCGATCAGGCGCTCGGTGGTGCGTACGCCCCAGACGACCTCGACCGTGCCGGAGCCGACCTCCTGGTGGCGGCTGCCCAGCGTGGCGCTGGCCGGCCCGCCGGCGATCGGCAGCCGGCGGTCGGCGATCCAGGTGGTCTGCGAGGTCCCGGCGACGCCCAGCGCGGCACCCCCGGCCAGCAGGGCGGTACGACGCAGCACCGCCCGCCGGTCCCACCGGCCCACGCCGTCCGCCATGGCCCCGCCCCCGCTCCGGCCGGCCGCGGAAGCGGGAGCGGCCGACACGCGCAGTACGTGTCAACTCACTCACGGTACAGCCCGACGTCGCCGTCCACGGTCCCCTCGCGCCGCCGTCCGCCGCTGACCCGGAAAGAAACCGCCGTCCGCCCGCCTCTGGCCCCGAGCGGCGGGTGGACGTGGCGGGCAAGGGTGGGCGCCCCGGACGGTGCCGATCGGAAAGAGTGGCCAGCCGACGCGGGATGGCCACTCTTTCCGGGAAGCTGCGCGTGCCCGGGCCCGAAGGCCCGGTGTCGCGGCGGTCAGTCGGTGGGTGGGAGGGGGGAGCGGCGGCTCTTCGGGAGCCGGAGCACCTCGAACTGGTCCGTACCGTCGAGCAGCGCGGCGGACGGGGCCGGCCGGGCCGGCGGCGCGGCGGCCGGCGCGGGAGCCTCGGCCGGCGGCGCGCCGGCACCGACCGGGACCGGCACCGGGACGGGCTCCCGCGCCGGCTCCGGGGTGCCCCGACGGCGGACCCGAGCCGCGCGCAGCGACTCCTTGGTCCGCTCCACCATCGTGTAGAGGGTCGGCACCAGGATCAGCGTCAGCAGCGTCGAGCTGATCAGGCCGCCGATCACCACGATCGCCAGCGGCCGGGAGATGAAGCCGCCCTCGCCGGTGAGGCCGAAGGCCATCGGGAGCAGCGCGAACACCGTGGCGACCGCGGTCATCAGGATCGGCCGCAGCCGCCGCCGGCCGCCCTCGACCACCGCCTCGGTGACGCCCATCCCCCGGGCCCGGTACTGGTTGACCAGGTCGAGCAGCACGATCGCGTTGGTCACCACGATGCCGACCAGCATGAGCACACCGATCAGCGCCGGTACGCCCAGCGGCGTCCCGCTGGCCAGCAGCAGCGCGATCGCGCCGGTGGCCGCGAACGGCACGGAGACCAGCAGGATCAGCGCCTGGGTCAGGCTGCGGAAGGTACCGACCATGATCAGGAAGACGATCGCGATCGCGGCCAGCACGGCCAGCCCCAGGTCGGCGAAGGCGTCCTTCTGGTCGGCGCTGACGCCGCCGATGGCGACCGTCGCCCCCGGCAGGTCCAGCGCGTCCAGCCGCTTCTGCAGCTCCTGGGTGGTGGCGCCGAGGTTGGCGCCGGTGGCCGTACCGGTGACCGAGACGCTCCGCTCGCCGTCGATCCGGGTCACCTGCTGCGGGCCCTCGACCTGGTTGACGTCGGCGATGGCGTCCAGCTTCACCGGGCCGACCGGCAGCGCCCGCAGCTCGGCCAGGCTCAGTGGCGGCCGGGCGCCGGTGCTGAGCACCACGTTCAGCGGTTGGCCGTCCAGCGTGACCTGCCCCAGTGGGGCGCCCCGGTACGCCTGCGCGACGAGCTGCCCGACGGCCGCCTCGGTGAGCCCGGCCCGGGCCGCGGCGACCCGGTCCACGGTCACCTCGACCCGGGGCACCCGGCTGGCGAGGCTGGTGGCGACGTCCTCGACGCCCGGAGTACCGGCCATCGCGTCCCGGACGGCCTCGGCGGCCCGGGTCAGCGTCTCCTGGTCGGCGGCCTGCACGACCACCTCGAGCTGGCTGCCGGAGCCGGCGTTCTGCCCGGCGCCGAAGCTCAGCTCGCCCACCTCCGGGCCGAGCGCGTCGAACTCCGCGCGGAGGGTCCGCCGGACCTTCGCGGCGTCGGTGTCCGCGGTGAGCGCCACCGAGTAGGAGGCGGTGTTGTTGCCGCCGCCACCCGCCCACGGGTTGTCGGTGCCGCCCGCGCTGACCTGGTAGGTCTTCACCCCCGGCGTACGCCGGAGCACCTCCTCGACCCGCGCGGCGGCCTGGTCGGTGCCGGTGAGCCCGGTGCCCGCCGGCAGCTCCTGCCGGATGGCCAGGGTGTCCTGGCCGGAGTCGTCCAGGAAGTTGGTCTCCAGCTTCTGGGCCAGGCCGAACGTGCCGAGTAGCACCAGCAGGCCCAGACCCACGGTGGCCCAGCGGGTGCCCCGGGAGCGGGTGGCGAAGCCGATCGCCGGCAGGTACGCCCGCTGCAACGGGCTGCGCAGCTCCTTCTCCTCGGCCGCCCGGCGGGCCGCGGCGTCGTCCACCCCGCCGGCCCGGGGCTTCAGGAACCAGTACGCCAGCACCGGGATCACGGTCAGCGAGACCAGCAGCGAGGCGAGCAGGGCCACCGTCACGGTGATCGCGAACGGCGCGAAGAGCTGCCCGACGAAGCCGCCCACCAGCGCGATCGGCGCGAACACGGCGACCGTGGTGAGCGTCGAGGCGGTCACCGCGCCGGCCACCTCGCGGACCGCGCCGAGGATCGCCTCCCGCTTCGGCTCGCCGTACTCCAGGTGCCGCTTGATGTTCTCCAGCACCACGATCGAGTCGTCGACGACCCGGCCGACGGCGATGGTCAGCGCGCCGAGGGTGAGCAGGTTGAGCGAGTGGTCGCCGGCCCAGAGCACGATGAGCGCGACCAGCACCGACAGCGGGATGGAGACCGCGGTGACCACGGTGGAGCGGATCGAGAGCAGGAAGACCAGGATCACCACCACCGCCATGAGCAGGCCGAGCAGGCCCTCGGTGGTGAGGCTCTCGATGGACCGCTCGACGAACGGGGCCTGGTCGAAGACCACGGTGAGGTCGGCGCCGGAGGCGGCCGAGAGCGCGTCGAGCCGGTCCCGGATGTCGTGCGAGATGCCGACCGCGTTGCCGTCCGGGGTGGCGGTGACGGCGATGCCGAGGCTCGGCTTGCCGTTGGTCCGGGTGAACCCGGTGGCCGGGGCGAGCTGCTGCTCCACCCGGGCCACGTCGCCGAGGCGTACCGGGGCGGCGGGGGCGGTGCTGAGCACGATGCCGCGCAGCTCGTCCACGGTCCGGATCGGGGTGCCGACCTGGACCGGGAGCGACCGGCTCCCGTCGGCCACCGCGCCGGCCGGCACCGCGACGCCGTTGGTCTTGAGCGCCTGGGCGATCGCGGTGGGCGCCAGCCGGGCCGCGGCCAGCTTGACCGGGTCGGGGGTGACCAGCACGACCTGGTCGCGGGTGCCGGTCACCGCGACCGTCCGGACCCCGTCCAGCCCCTCCAGCTCGGGTACGACGGTCCGGCGCAGCTGCTCCGCCAGCGCCTGCTCGTCGGCGCCGCCGGTCGCGGCCACCACCACGGCGGGCAGGTCGTCGGTGCTGCCGGCGATGACCTGCGGGTCCACCCCCTGGGGCAGCTGCCCGTCGATGCGGTTCAACGCGGTCTGCATCTTGTTGACCACGTCGTCGAGGTCGGTGCCGAACGCGTACTGCACCTGGACCGTGGTGGAGCCCTCCCGGGAGGTCGAGGTGACCTTCTCCAGCCCCGGGATGCCCTGGAGGCTGTTCTCGATCGGCTCGGTGACCTGGGACTCCACGATCTCCGGCGCGGCGCCCGGGTACGCCGCCACGATGAACGCGGCGGGGAACTCCAGCGACGGCAGGAGCTGCTGCTTCAGCGACGGTACGGCGAACGCCCCGAACGCCGTGGTGACCAGCGCGATGAGAGCGATCAGCCCTCGGTTGGCGAGGCTGAATCTGGCGAGCAGCGACATCGGCGTGGCTCACTCCTGGGATGGGGTCTGCGGGGTGCCCAAAGTCTGCCCCACCCCCTCCCTCCACTTCGCACCCACCCACCCCCGCCCGTAGCCCCGTTGATCATGAGGTTAGCGGCGAAGAGAGCGCTTTCACGTGCCGCCAACCTCATGATCGCCGACGCGCGGGAACCGGGTCAGGCCAGGTCTAGGGAGCGGGCGGCGGAGAGGGGGTCGTTGGCGATCGTGACCGGGGCGGGAGCCGTCGAGATGGCCCACTCCGGGTCCTTGAGGCCGTGGCCGGTGACCGTGCAGACCACGGTGGACCCGGCCGGCACCCGGCCGGCGGCGGCCTGCTGGAGCAGACCGGCCACGCTGGCCGCGCTGCCCAGCTCGACGAAGGCGCCCACCTCGCGGGCCAGCAGCCGGTACGCCGACAGGATCTCTCGGTCGCTGACCGCCGAGATCAGCCCGCCCGAGGCGTCCCGGGCGTCGATCGCCTTGGTCCAGCTCGCCGGGTTGCCGATCCGGATGGCGGTGGCGATGGTCGACGGCTCCGGCACCACCTGACCGGTGACGAGGGGGGCGGCGCCGGCCGCCTGGAAGCCGTACATCTTCGGGGCCTTCGTGGCGTTGCCGGCGGAGAGATCCTCCGAGTAGCCCATCCAGTAGGCGGAGATGTTGCCGGCGTTGCCGACCGGCAGGCAGTGGATGTCCGGCGCGTCGCCCAGCGCCTCGACGATCTCGAACGCCGCCGTCTTCTGGCCGTGCAGCCGGTCGATGTTGACGGAGTTGACCAGGGCGACCGGGTAGTCCTGGGCGAGCTTGCCGGCCAGCGCCAGGCAGTCGTCGAAGTTGCCCTGCACCTGGAGCAGCTTGGCGCCGTGCACCAGCGCCTGGGCCAGCTTGCCCAGCGCGATCTTGCCCTGCGGCACCAGCACCGCACAGGTGATCCCCGCGCGGGCCGCGTACGCCGCGGCGGAGGCGCTGGTGTTGCCGGTGGAGGCGCAGATGATCGCCTTGTCACCCGCCGCGACGGCCTTGGAGACGGCGACCGTCATGCCCCGGTCCTTGAAGGAGCCGGTGGGGTTGGCGCCCTCCACCTTCAGCCAGACGTCGGCGCCGACCCGGGCGGAGAGCACCGGCGCCGGCAGCAGCGGGGTGTTCCCCTCATGCAGCGTGACGACCGGAGTGGCGTCGGTGACCGGCAGCCGGTCCCGGTACGTCTCGATCAGACCCCGCCACATGTCGTTCTCCTCGCCTCGACCGCCCCGGTCGCATCGGGGCTTCTACCAGCGTGAACCAGCCTCCGGGACCGACCGCCGGCACACCTGGGGTTAACCATCAGGCGGGACGGGCGGCTACGCCCCGCCCTCGACCCGCAGCACGCTGGTCACCGAGCGGACGATCTCCAGCCCGCGCAGCTCCCGGACGGTGGCCGCGAGCGCGGCGTCCGGCGCGACGTGGGTGACGATGACCAGTTCGGCGTCCGCGCCCCCGCCCCCGCCGCCCGCCGGGCCCTGCCGGACGGTGGCGATGGAGACCTCGTGCCGGGCGAAGACCCCGGCCACCGCCGCCAGCACACCCGGCCGGTCGGTCACGTCGAGGCTGATGTGGTAGCGGGTGAGCGCCTCCCCCATCGGCCGCACCGACAGGTCCGCGTACGCCGACTCGCTGGGCGCGTGCACCCCGGCGAGGCGGTTGCGGGCCACCGCCACCACATCGCCGAGCACCGCGCTGGCGGTCGGCGCGCCGCCCGCGCCGCGCCCGTAGAACATGAGCTGCCCGGCCGCCTCCGCCTCGACGAAGACCGCGTTGAACGCGTCGCCGACGCTGGCCAGGGGGTGGGCCAGCGGGATCATCGCCGGGTGCACCCGCACGCTGACCGTCTCGCGGCCCGCCGCGTCGGTGCCCCGGGCGGCGATGCAGAGCAGCTTGATCGTGCAACCCATCGCCTTGGCGCTGGCCACGTCGGCGGCGGTCACCTCGGTGATCCCCTCGCGGTGCACGTCGGCGGCGGTGACCCGGGTGTGGAACGCCAGGGAGGCGAGGATGGCGGCCTTGGCGGCGGCGTCGAAGCCCTCCACGTCGGCCGTCGGGTCCGCCTCGGCGTATCCCAGCTCGGTGGCCTCCTCTAGCGCCTCGGCGAAGCCCGCGCCGGTGGCGTCCATGGCGGAGAGGATGAAGTTGGTGGTGCCGTTGACGATGCCGGTGACCCGGTTGATCCGGTCGCCGTGCAGCGACTCGCGCAGCGGGCGCAGCAGGGGGATGGCCCCGGCGACGCTCGCCTCGTAGTAGAGGTCGGCGCCGCCCTCGGCGGCGGCGTCGTGCAGCGCCGCGCCGTCCTCGGCGAGCAGCGCCTTGTTGGCGGTGACCACGCTCTTGCCCGCGCGCAGCGCCTCGACCAGCCAGCTCCGGGCCGGCTCGATGCCGCCGACGACCTCCACCACGATGTCCACGTCGTCCCGCTTGATCAGCCCGAGCGGGTCGGTGGTGAACAGGGCGGGGTCGACCGGCAGGTCGCCGCGGTCCCGGCCGAGCCGGCGTACGGCGATGCCGGCGATCTCCAGCGGGGCGCCGATCCGGGCGGCGAGGTCGGCCGACTGCTCGTGCAGCAGCCGCACCACGTCGCTGCCGACCGTGCCGCAGCCGAGCAGCGCCAAGCGAACGGGTGAGGTCATCCGACATCCAATGCGAGCAGGTCCTCTTCGGTCTCCCGGCGGACGATCAGCCGGGCCCGACCGTCACGGACGGCGACGACCGGGGGCCGCGGGACATGGTTGTAGTTGCTGGCCATGCTCCGGCAGTACGCCCCGGTGCCGGGCACCGCGACAAAATCTCCGGGCTGCACGTCAGCGGGCAGGAATTCATCCTTCACCACGATGTCCCCGGACTCACAATGCTTTCCCACCACGCGGGCGAGCAGCGGCTCCGCCGTCGAGGCCCGGTTCGCCACCGTGGCCGAGTAGGACGCGTCGTAGAGCGCGGTGCGGATGTTGTCGCTCATCCCGCCGTCGACGCTGACGTAAGTTCGCAGGCCGTCCACGTCCTTGACCGTGCCCACCTCGTAGAGGGTGAACACGGCGGGGCCGACGATGGCCCGGCCCGGCTCGATGGACAGGTGCGGCACCCGCAGCTTCTCGGCGAAGCACTCCCCGTCGACGATCTTGCGCAGCCGCTTGGCCAGGTCGCTCGGCGCGGCCGGGTCGTCCTGGGTGGTGTACGCGATGCCGAACCCGCCGCCCAGGTCCAGCTCGGGCAGCTCCACCCCGCGGGCGTCGCGGATCTGCGCCTGCAGGCCGAGCACTCGGCGGGCGGAGACCTCGAAGCCGCTGGCGTCGAAGATCTGCGAGCCGATGTGCGAGTGCAGCCCGCGCAGCTCCAGCACGTCCTCGTCGAGGATCTTGAAGGCGGCTGCCGCGGCCGCCCCGCCGGCGAGGGAGAAGCCGAACTTCTGGTCCTCGTGCGCGGTGGCGATGAACTCGTGGGTGTGCGCCTCCACGCCGACGGTGACCCGGACCAGCACCCTGGGGCGTACGCCACGCTCGCGGGCGAGCGCGGTGAGCCGGTCGATCTCGGCGAACGAGTCGACGATGATCCGGCCCACCCCGGCGTCCACCGCCCGGGTCAGCTCGGCCACCGACTTGTTGTTGCCGTGGAAGCCGATCCGCTCCGGCGGCATCCCCGCCGACAGCGCGGTGGCCAGCTCGCCGCCGGTGCAGACGTCGAGGAACAGGCCCTCCTCGGCGATCATGCGGACCACCGCCCGACAGAGGAAGGCCTTGCCGGCGTAGTAGACGTCGGCGTCCGGGAAAGCGGCCTGGAACTCCCGGCAGCGGGAGCGCAGGTCGTCCTCGTCCAGCACATACACCGGGGTGCCGAACTCGGCGGCCAGGTCGCGGACGTCCAGCCCGGCGACCTCCAGCGCGCCGCTCCCGCCCCGCGCCACGTTACGCGGCCACAGCTGCGGCACCAGGGCGTTGACGTCGACCGGGGTACGCAGCCAGGCCGGCCCACGGTTGCCGATGTCGCCGTGCAGGGCACCGGCTTCGTGCGCGCGCATGGTTACATCCTTTCCGGCGCGGAGACGCCGAGCAGCTGCAGGCCGTTGGCGATGACCACGCGGGTGGCGTCGTTGAGCCAGAGCCGGGCCCGGTGGGTGTCGGTGATCTCCTCGTCGCCCTGCGGGGTGACCCGGCACTGGTCGTAGAACCGGTGGAACGCCGGGGCCACCTCGCGCTCGAGGTAGTGCGCGAGCCGGTGCGGCTGGCGCAGCTCGGCGGCGGTGGCCACCACGGCCGGGAACCCGGCGAGGGCCTTGAGCAGCTCGTGCTCCTTCTCGTGGGCGAGCAATTCGGGGCGGAAGCCCGCCGCCGCGCCCCGGGTCAGCCCCGCCTCGGCGGCCTGCCGCGAGATGCCGGCGGTCCGCGCGCCCACGTACTGCACGTAGTAGACCGGGTTGTCGTTCTTGGCCCGGGTCCACAGCTCCACGTCGATGTCGATGGGCGAGTCGGCCGAGTAGCGGGCCAGCGCGTACCGGGAGGCGTCCACGCCGATCGCGTCGACCAGGTCCTCCAGGGTGACCACGGTGCCGGCCCGCTTGCTCATCCGCACCGGCTGCCCGTCGCGGACCAGGTTGACCAGCTGGCCGATGAGGATCTCCAGGTTGCGGTCCGGGTCGTCGCCGAAGCAGGCGGCCATGGCCTTCATCCGGCCGATGTAGCCGTGGTGGTCGGCGCCCAGCATGATCACCACGCGCTCGAAGCCGCGCTCGCGCTTGTCCAGGTAGTAGGCGCAGTCGGCGGCGAAGTAGGTCCACTCGCCGTTGGACTTGCGCAGCACCCGGTCCTTGTCGTCGCCGAAGTCGGTGGTGCGCAGCCAGGTGGCGCCCTCGGCCTCGTAGACGTGCCCCTGCTCGCGCAGCCGGGCCAGCGCCTTGTCCAGCTCGCCCCGGTCGTGCAAGTCCTTCTCGTTGAAGTAGGTGTCGAACTCGACGCCGAAGTCGCGCAGCGACGCCTTGATCTCCTCGAACATCAGCTGGACGCCCTCGACCCGGAACACCTCCTGGGCGGCGGCGTCGTCCAGCTCGCGCACCTCCGGCCGGCGCCGGCACACCTCGTCCGCGATCTCGGCGAGGTAGGCCCCGCCGTAGCCGTCCTCGGGGGTCGGCTCGCCCTTCGCGGCGGCGAGCAGGGAGCGGGCGAACCGGTCGATCTGGGAGCCGGCGTCGTTGAAGTAGTATTCCGTGCCCACGTCGGCGCCGGTGGCGCGGAGCAGCCGGCTGAGCGCGTCGCCGACGGCCGCCCAGCGGACCCCGCCGATGTGCACCGGGCCGGTCGGGTTCGCCGAGACGAACTCCAGGTTGATCTTCTGGTCGGCGAGGGTCTCGCTGCGGCCGTACGCCGGGCCGGCCTCGACGATGACCCTGGCCAGCTGGCCGGCGGCGGCCGAGTCGAGCCGGATGTTCAGGAAGCCCGGGCCGGCGATCTCCACCGACTTGATCCCCGACCCCCGGCCGAGCTGCTCGGCCAGGGCGGCGGCCAACTCCCGCGGGGGTACGCCCACCTTCTTGCTGAGCTGCAGCGCCAGCGTCGAGGCGTAGTCGCCGTGCTCGGGGTTACGGGGTCGCTCGACGGTGGTCTGCGCGGGCAGCGCGGAGCGGTCCAGGCCCCGGTCTTCGAAGACGGCGTGGGCAGCGGCGAGGACTACGTCGGCGAGTTCTGCGGGAGTCACCGAACCATGTTATCGGGGGTAGACTCGGGCACCGCGGCGGCGACCAGCATGTGAACCCGACCCGCCGGCTCTCTGACCGACCGACCTGACGAGGCACGATGAGCATCAGCACCCCGGGCGGCCCGGAGCGCCGTCCGACCGTGGTCAGCACCGGCAAGAAGCCGGCGGCCGGCCGGCCGGCCGCTGCCGACAAGCCCGCCGGCGGCAAGGCCGGGTCCGGCAAGGGCCCGAAGCCGACCGGCGGCGGCAAGGGCCGCAAGCCGGTCGCCCCGGTGAAGGTCAGCCAGGGCCGGTCCTGGGGTCCGATCGCCCTCTTCGTCGCCGTTGGCGTGCTCGCGGTCGGCATCATCGGCTACGGCGCCTTCGCCGCCTACCGGGGCTCCCAGCCGTGGCAGGAGCGGGCCGACGCGATCAAGGGCGTGGTCGACTTCCGCAAGAAGGACAAGGACCTGGTCGCGGGCGGCAACCACCAGACGGGCCCGATCAAGTACGACATCCTCCCGCCGGTCGCCGGCCCGCACAACGCGGCCTGGCAGAACTGCATGGGTGACGTCTACGACGCTCCGATCGCCAACGAGCACGCGGTGCACAGCCTGGAGCACGGCACGGTCTGGATCACCTACCGCCCGGACCTGCCGGCCGACCAGGTGGCCAAGCTCAAGGCCAAGGTCGAGGGCAAGGAGAAGCTGATGCTCAGCCCGTTCGAGGGGCTGGACAAGCCGATCTCGCTGCAGGCCTGGGGCTTCCAGCTCAAGGTCGACAACGCCGACGACAGCCGGATCGACGACTTCATCAAGACGCTGCGGGTGAACGCCTCCGTCGAGGGCCCGAATGCCAACTGCGACCAGGGCATCACCGCCACCGGCACCACCCCGCGGGACAACCTGGGCAACCAGATGCCCGAGCAGCCCACCCAGTGAGGACGCCGCGATGACCGCCGCCGTGACAACGGACACCGACCTCGACGAGGCCCCGGTCACCGATGACGGTGACCGGGGGGCCGTGCGCCGCTTCGGCGTCCTGGCCCTGGCCGCCGCCATCGTGGTCGGTCTCCTGCTCGGGTACGCGGGCGGCCTGCTCACCCCGACCTTCACCCGTCCGGGCACCAACTCCGCCGAGGCCGGCTTCGCCCGGGACATGACCACCCACCACGCGCAGGCGGTGGCCATGGGGCTGATGGCCTTCCAGCAGGGCCAGGACCCGGAGGTACGGCAGATCGGCGGCGACATCGCCACCGGCCAGCAGGGCGAGATCGGCACCATGCAGACCTGGCTGCGGTCGTGGCAGCTCGACCCGACCGGCGACCAGCCGCCGATGGCCTGGATGCCGGACGGCACCGGCCTGGTCAAGAACGGCCTGATGCCGGGCATGGCCACGCCGGACGAGATGGCGAAGCTGCGGACCGCCCAGGGCCGCGAGTTCGACGTGCTGTTCCTCCAGATGATGATCCGCCACCACCTCGGAGGGATCCACATGATCCAGGGGATCCTCGATCAGGGGCACGACAAGGACGTGCTGGCGGTGGCCCAGATCATGAAGAACACCCAGCAGACGGACCTGACCAACCTCCAGGCCGCGCTCAAGCGGCTCGGCGGCTGAACCGCCGGCACGCCTGCGCCGAAGGGCCCGCGTCGGGAACGACGCGGGCCCTTCGCATGGCCAGCCTCATACCAGCCCGTTATGCCCGTTTATAACGTTTTGGCAGTCTCCGACCCATAGCGTGCCTTGGAGACTTTTCTCCCCACATATCGTGACCAGTTGCGATTCGGGCTCGTTGCGCAAGACGTGGGGGTTGCACTCAGAGACGCAGGCAGGTCGGTGACCAGTTGGTGCCGACGTCACACCATCGGCGGTGACGGGGCGGTGGCAGCCGTCCGTCGCGGACAGCGGCCGGGCGAGTCGGGAGCGCTCAGCCGCGAACAGGAACTCGAACTGATCGACGTGCTGCGGGGCGTCCACCCCGACGAGTTCGGCCTGGACGAGGAGCTCTGGACGCGACAGAGCCTGACCACCCTCATCCAGCGCCGGTTCGACCTGGCGATGGACGCCGGCACGGTCGGGGCGTACCTGCGGGCCTGGGGGTTGGGTCCGCGGGAGCCGCGGGAGCGGGCCTGCGGTCTCTGCGTGGGCGCGGTCGAGCGCTGGGTACGCAGCGAGTACCCGTCGATCACCCGGGCCGCCCAGGAGCACGCGGCGGAGGTCTACTGGATCGGCCGGGTACGCCTGCGCGGCACCATGCCGGCGGCGGACGTGATCTCCGCGGTCTCCTCCCGGGGCCGGGTCCGCTTCATGATCACCACGCCGTCGGTCGACCCGCCGCTCCCGCGCGACTTCGTGCTGCGGCTCAGCGGCGCCGAGGAGCGGACCGTGCACCTGATCGTCGACGGCTCGTGGCCGCGCAACGAGTGGCCGCGCCGCCTACCGCGCCGGATCGTCCTGCACCCGCTCCCCAGCTGCGGCCGCCCCCTGGCCGCCGCCTGACCCCGACCACCAACCACTCCCGCTGATCATGAGGTTGACGGCGATGACGATCTCCATCGCTGCCGCCAACCTCATGATCAGCGGCAACGGTGGACCTGGGCGGCGCGCCGGATACCGATTGGGTGATCCGGGAGGGGGTTTGCTACTCTTCTCGGGTCGCTGAGCCCCCGTAGCTCAGGGGATAGAGCACCGCCCTCCGGAGGCGGGGGCGCAGGTTCGAATCCTGCCGGGGGCACAGACACACAGAAGCCCGGGCCGACGGCTCGGGCTTCTCAGCATGTCGGACGAGTCAGCCGGCCTCGCGGCGGGCCTTCGCGCGGCGCTTGCCCTCGTGCATGGCCTGCACCCGGGCCACCGGAATGGTCCGCCCCTCGGCGACCAGGTCGGCCGGGAGCCGCTGCGGGGCGGGCAGCGCCGCCGCCCACGGATCCCGCTCGGCGACCAGCGCCGGCACGGTCCGCACCGTGAAGTCGGCGGGCGTCACCGACTCCAGGTCGGCCCAGCCGACCGGGTACGACACCGGCGTGCCCGGCCGCACCCGGGGGCTGTACGCCGCCACCACGGTCGCCCCGTGCGCCCGGGTCGAGTCGACGAACACCCGGCCGCCCCGGTCCTCCACGATGAAGGCGGTGGTGGCCAGCGCCGGGTCGAGGCGTTCGGCGCGGGCCGCGACGGCCCGGGTCACGGCGGCCGCCTCCTCGGCGGTGGTTTCGGCGTCCACCGGCACGATCACGTGCACGCCCTTGGCGCCGCTGGTCTTCACCGCCCCGGCCAGCCCGACGTCGGCCAGCGCCTGCCGGACCAGCAGCGCGGCCCGCACCGCCATGCCGAACGAGTCCCCCGGCGGCGGGTCGAGGTCGAGCACCAGATGGGTGGGGTGCTCCGGGTGGCCCGCCAGGCCCAGCGTCGGGTGGTATTCCACCGCCCGCTGGTTGGCCAACCAGAGCAGCGTCCGCCGGTCGTCGCAGAGGGCGTACGAGATCCGCCGGCGCGACGCCTCCGCCCAGACCGAGGTGCGGCGCACCCAGTCGGGGGTGTATTTCGGCAGGTTCTTCTGCATGAACGGGTCCTGCCCGGGCCGCACCCGGACCACCGAGAGCGGCCGGTCGCGCAACTCCGGCAGGATCCGCTCGTGGACGGCGTCCAGGTAGTCGACCAGGTCGCGCTTGGTCGCCCCGGCCCCGTCGAACAGCGGCTGGTCCAGGTTGGTCAGCGACACCCCGTCCCGGGTCTCGTCAGCGGCACCCATCCGCTCACCTTCCCGGTCCGCGGCTGTGCCGGCAACCCCGACACGGCCGCCGCGGGAGTCAGATCCAGAACGTGTCGTGCCGCAGGAAGAACTCCGTCCGTTCCTCCTCGGTCTTGTCGGCCAGGTCCAGCAGGCCCTCGAAGTAGCCCTCGCGGGGCGCGCCGGGGGCGAAGTGCAGCAGCATCGAGGCCGGCTCGCCGGACTCGTTGCGGAACGCGTGGACGCCGCCCTCGGGGACGTGCACGAAGTCGCCGGGCACCGTATCGATCCACCCCCGCCCGTCGTAGATGCGTACCGTGCCGGACAGGATGAAGAACGACTCCGAGATGGACCGGTGGAAGTGCGGGTCGGGGCCACTCGGCTGTGGCCCCATCTCCCAGCGGTAGAGCCCGAACTGCCCGTTGGTCGACGCGCCGGTGGCCAGGTAGTGGGCCGTACCGCCGCTCGGGTAGACCAGCTCCGGGGGCTGGTCGGCCCGGCGGTGGGTGGCGGTCGGCTCACCCCAGTCTCCTGAGTAGCGCGGCGGCGGATAGGTCACCGTGCCTCCCCTCCGGTCGGGAACACCTCCTCGCCCGCCCGGATCGCGGCGAGCATCTCGACGGTACGGGCGCGGGCGGCCGCGTACAGCCCGGAACCGAAGCTGATCCGGGCCACCTCCAGCCCGGCCAGCTCGGCCACGGCCGGCGCGCCGGGTCGGGCGAGCACGTTGACGGGGGCGTCCACCTCGGTCACCAGGGTCCGGATCGCCGCCGGGTCGGCCAGCACGATCGGATAGACGCAGTCCGCTCCGGCCGCCCGGTAGCGGCGGGCCCGGCTGACCGCCTCGGCGAGCCGCCCCTCCGGCGGCCCGTACGCCCGCAGGTGGACGTCCACCCGGGCGTTGAGCACCAGGTCCACCCCGGCCTCCCGGGCCGCCGCGCGGACCCCGGCGATCAGGTCGGCCTGCTCCTCGACGTCGCACAGCTCCCGGGTACGCGGGTCGGAGTCCTCGAGGTTGCAGCCGACCGCGCCGGCGGCGAGCAACCGCTCGACCAGCTCGGCCGGGCGCAGCCCGTACCCCCGCTCCAGGTCGGCGGTGACCGGGACGGGCACCGCGGCGGCGATCCGGGCGACCGCGGCGAACATCTCGTCCACCGGGGTGGCCTCGTTGTCGGCGTGGCCGAGCGCCTCGGCGACCGCGCCGCTGCTGGTGGCGACGGCCGGGAAGCCGGCGGCGACCACGTCCCGGGCCGACCCGGGGTCCCAGGCGTTGGGCAGGATCAGCGGATCTCCGGGGCGGTGCAGCGCGCGCAGCGCGGCGGCCCGCTGGCTCAGCTCGGTCATGCGGGGATTCTCGCCGGTGCGGTGGCCGCCCCCTAAGCTCCAATTCCGTGCCGATGGACTGGGCCGATTTCGGCGTCGACCTGCACCTGGAGCTGGACGCGAGCGGCGGCCGGCGAGCCGGGCTGGAACGGGCCCTGCGCGAGGCGATCCGCGACGGCCGGCTGCCGCCGTCGACCCGCCTGCCGGCCACCCGCACCCTCGCCACCGAACTCGGGCTGTCCCGAGGCACGGTCAGCGCCGCCTACGACCAGCTGGTCGCCGAGGGCTGGCTGGTGGCCCGGATCGGCGCCGGCACCGAGGTCAGCCCGCTGCGCCGGGCCGCGCCGGCACCGGTCCCGCCGCCGCCCGGGGCGGCGCCCTTCCGGTACGACCTCCGCCCCGGCAGCCCCGACGTCGGGCTCTTCCCGGTCACCGCCTGGCTGCGGGCCACCCGTCGGGCGCTGGCCGTGGCCCCCGCCGACGCGTACGGCTACGGCGACCCGCGGGGCCGGCCGGAGCTGCGGTCCGCGCTCGCCGGCTACCTGGGACGGGCCCGCGGCGTGCTCGCCGATCCGGAGCGGATCGTGGTCACCACCGGGTACGTCCAGGCGCTGGTGCTGCTCACCACCGTGCTGCGCGACGCCGGTACGCCGGTCGTGGCGATGGAGGACCCGGGGCTCTCCTTCCACCGCGAGGTGGTCCGCCGGCACGGCGGAACCGTGCTGCCGCTGCCCGTCGACGACCGGGGCGCGCGCGCCGACCTGCTCGGCAGCGGGCGCCTCGCCCGGGTGGGTGCCGCGGTGGTGACCCCGGCGCACCAGTTCCCGACCGGGGTGACGCTGCACCCGGCCCGCCGGCACGCGCTGACCGACTGGGCCCGGACGACCGGCGGCCTGGTCGTCGAGGACGACTACGACGGCGAGTTCCGGTACGACCGGCAGCCGGTCGGCGCGGTCCAGGGCACCGCCCCGGAGCAGGTCGCCTACGTGGGCACCGCGGCGAAGACGCTCGGGCCGGCGTTGCGCCTGGCCTGGCTGGTGCTGCCGGCCCGGCTGGTGGATCCGGTGGTGGATGCCAAACGCCACCTCGACCTGCACACGGAGACCATCGGCCAGCTCGCCCTCGCCGACCTGATCGGCACGCACGGTTACGACCGGCAGATCCGGACCGTCCGGCGCCGCTACCGGCAGCGGCGGGACCTGCTGCTGGACCGGCTGGGACGGTGGACCGGCCTGGGCGGGATCTCGGCGGGCCTGCACGCCACCCTGCACCTGGTGCCGGACGGCCCGACCGAGGCGGAGGTGCTGGCGGCGGCCGCCGCGCGTGGCCTCGCCCTGGGCGGGCTGGCCCCGCACCGGCACCACCCCGAGGGGCAGCCGGGCGGCCTGGTCGTCGGCTACGCCAGGCCACCGTCGCACGCGTACCCGGCGGCGGTGCACCTGCTGGCCGAGGTGCTGGGGACGGCCGACCGCCGCTGACCGCGGCCTGGCCGGCCCGTGGTGGTCCGGCCGGCGAGGCCGACGCCCCGCCCCCGGGCCCGGCCCGCTGGCGCCAGGTGGGGCCCGGCCGCCGTCAGTGGAGCGGAGCCGGCGCCGCTGGGGGCTGCCGCTGATCCCCTTCCGGCCGTTGCGCGCCAGCCCGTGCCCGGCGGCGCCGGCACCCGAGGAGATCAGTCAACGGACCGGGCGGGCCGCCGCAAGCCGGCCGGAGCCGCTGCGGCTGTGCGGGCCGCCGACCGCGCCGCAGACCTCGAAAACGCCGCGGTCGGCTGGCTCGTCGGGGACGCCTCGCCCGCCGGAGCCGCCGCCGGCCGCCGTTTCCCCGTGGTCACCAGGGCGACCAGCAGGGCGGCGGTGACCAGTGCGGCGGCCACCTCGAACGCCGACCGGTAGCCGGCGGCGAGGGCGGCCACCTGGTCCACGCCGGCGGCGCGCGACGCGTCGGTGCGGACCGCGGCCAGGGTGGCGAGGGCGGCCAGCCCGAGGGCTCCGCCCACCTGCTGGGTGGTGTTGGCCAGTCCGGAGGCGAGCCCGGCGTCGTCAGGCGCGGCACCGGCCATGGCCAGGGTGGTGACCGCCGGGAGGGTCAGCCCGCCCGCGACGCCGAAGACCAGCATGGCCGGGAGCACGTCACGGGCGTAGCTCGCGTCCACCGGGAGGCGGGCCAGCAGCAGGAAGCCGACCACGGCGAGCGCCAGCCCGCCGACCAGCACCGTCCGGGCGCCGTACCGGGCCACCAGCCGGCCGGCCAGGCCCAGCGAGACCAGCGCGATCACCAGCGGGGCGGGCAGGAAGGCGAAGCCGGTGGCCGCCGGCTCGAACCGGAGGACGAGTTGCAGGTGCAGCGCGAGCAGGAACTGGAAGCCGAAGTACGCGGCCACCATGAGGAACTGCACGACGTTGGCGGCGACCAGGCCGGGCGCCCGCAGCACCCGCGGGGGCAGCAGCGGGGTCGGGGCGCTCCGCTGCCGGACCGCGAAGCCGGCGAGCAGCACCACGGCCAGCGCGGCGGCGCCGAGGGTGCGCGCCGAGGTCCAGCCGTGCTCTCCGGCGCCGACGATGGCCAGCACGGCCACCATCAGGCCGGCGGTGGCCAGCACCGCCCCGAGCAGGTCCAGACCGGCCCGCAGGCCGACGCCGGGGTCCGGCGCGATCAGCCGTACGGTGGCGGCCAGGATCAGCGCGCCGATCGGCAGGTTGATCAGGAAGATCGACCGCCAGCCGGCCAGGTCGGTGAGGACTCCCCCGACCAGCAGGCCGATCGAGGCGCCGGCCGCGCCGGTGAAGCTGAACACGGCGATCGCCCGGGCCCGCTCGGCCGGCTCGGGGAAGAGCCGGACGATCATGCCGAGGCTGACCGCGGTGGCCAGGGCACCCCCGACCCCCTGCGCGAACCGGGCGGCGACCAGCGTCGCCGGGCCGGTGGCCACCGCGCAGAGCAGCGAGGCGAGGGTGAACAGCGCCACCCCGGCCAGGAAGACCTGGCGCCGGCCGAGCAGGTCGCCGAGGCGCCCGGCCAGCAGGAGCAGGCCGCCGAAGGCGACCAGGAAGGCGTTCACCACCCAGGCCAGCCCGGCGCCCTGGAAGCCCAGGTCGGCCTGGACGGCCGGCAGCGCCACGGCGACGATGCTGCCGTCCAGGATGATGATCAGGCTGCCGGCGCAGAGTACGAGCAGCGCCGGCCAGCGGTGGGACCCCGTCATCGGGTACGCCTCCTTGGTGCACGGTTTGTTACCGAGGACATCGTCTGTGACCATCAGACCGAGCGGAAGGAGGCACTTTGGTGTCCCAGGGGAACAACTGTGTGTCCGTGACCGCCCAGCAGGCGCGCGCCTGCACCGTCCGGGAGGCGCTGGACCGGGTCGGCGGCAAGTGGAGCATCGGCATCCTGATCGCCGCGTCGCAGGGCCCGATCCGGTTCACCGAGCTGGAGCGGCAGGTCGAGGGGATCAGCCGGCGGATGCTCACGCTGACCCTGCGCAACCTGGAGCGGGACGGCCTGCTGCACCGGCACGTCCACCCGACCGTCCCGCCGAAGGTGGAGTACACCGCCACCCCGATGGCCCGGGAGCTCTACGAGTCGCTGGTCGCGTTGACCGCGTGGGCGGAACGGCACCGGACGGCGATCAGCGCGGCCCGGGCGGCGTACGACCGGGAGCACGGGGCCCCGGCCGGCTGAGGCTGCGCTGGCCCAACCGGTGGTGGCCGCGCTGTGGCGAAGGCCACGCAGTCGGTCTGACCGATCGGTCAGGTGCTGACCGATCGGTCAGGCATGCTGGAGGACATGGCACGACCGGTCCCGGAGACCCACCAGGAGATCCTCGCCGCGGCGGCGCGACGATTCGCCGTCACCGGCTACAAGGGCACCTCACTACAGGACATCGCCCGCGAGGTGGGCTGCTCCAAGGCCACGGTGCTCTACCACTTCGCCAACAAGGAAGCCCTGCTCGGTGAGCTGATGGCGCCCGCCATCGCGGTGCTGGAGGCGCTCGACGCGCGGATCGCCGCGCACCGCGGCGGGGCCGCCCAGCGGGTCGCCGCCGAGGGCTTCGTCGACCTCGCGGTCCGCTTCCGCCGCGAGATCGCGCTGCTCCGCGGCGAGTTCCCCGACCTGCTCCAGCAGCCCGCCTTCGCGCACGTCCAGCAGATCTCCGAACGGCTGATCGACGCCTTCGCCGGCCAGTCCGACCGCCCGTCCGCGCGGATCGCCGCGCTGGTCGTGCTCGCCGGCATCGCCGAGACGTGCGCCGAGTTCATCGCCATCCCCGACGAGGAGCTGCGGCCCGCGCTGCTGGCCGTCGTCCGGCGGGCCCTCGAGCCCGCCACCTGATCCCAGTTCACGACCCCGAGGACAAGGAAACCTCATGGCGACCCTGCTCTACCGGCTCGGCCGGGCATCCTTGCGCCGCCGGCGACTCGTCGCCGTCGTCTGGCTCGTCGTGCTCGTCGGCCTCGGCGCCGCCGCGCTCACCCTGAAGGGCCCGACGGCGAGCAACTTCAGCATGCCGGGCACCGAGTCGCAGCGCGCGATCGACCTGCTCGCCGAGCGGTTCCCGGCGGCCAGCGGAGCCACCGGCACCATCGCCGTCAAGGCACCCCAGGCCGGCCAGCTCGGCACGCCCGCGGGGCAGGCCGTGGTCAAGCAGGTCACCGAGGAGGCGGCCGCCCTGCCCGGGGTGGTCGGTGCGGTCGACCCGTACCAGGTCAAGGCGCTCAGCCCGGACGGCCGGTACGCGCTGATCCAGGTGCAGTTCAACGGTCGGGCGGACGAGGTGACCGATGCCCAGCGCACCGCGTACGAGAAGGTCGGCGCGCAGGCCGAGGCGCAGGGGTGGCAGATCGCCCCGGGCGGTGAGGTGCTCAACGCCGAGCCGGAGGTCGGCTCGACCGAGGCACTCGGTGTGCTGGTCGCGGCGATCGTTCTGATCGTCACCTTCGGCTCGCTGGTGGCGGCCGGCATGACCATGCTGAACGCGCTGATCGGCGTCGGCGTCGGCATGGCCGGCCTGTACGCGCTCAGCGGCGCGGTCGAGCTGACCAGCACCGCGCCGATCCTGGCGCTGATGCTCGGCCTCGCGGTCGGCATCGACTACTCGCTGTTCATCACCTCCCGGCACCGGCAGAACCTGCGCGACGGGCTCTCCCCGGAGGAGGCGGTCGGCCGGGCGGTCGGCACCGCGGGTTCCGCCGTGCTCTTCGCCGGCGCCACGGTCGTCATCGCGCTCGCCGGCCTGGCGGTGGTGAACATCCCGTTCCTCACCGTGATGGGTCTGGCCGCCGCCGGTACGGTCACCGTGGCCGTGCTGGTCGCGATCACCCTGGCTCCGGCGCTGCTCGGCTTCGCCGGCCGGAAGGTGCTCCCGCGCAGGCTGCGCAACCCCGAGGCGGTCCGCTCCGCCGGCGCCGAGGACCGCTCGGGCTTCGGGTTCCGCTGGGCGCACTGGGTGACGAAGCTGCGGATCCCGGTCATCCTGGTCGGCCTGCTCGGCCTCGGCCTGCTCGCGCTCCCCGCCCAGCACATGCGCCTGTCCCTGCCGGACGCCGCCACCGCGGCCGAGGGCACCCCGGCCCGGGTCAACAACGACCTGATCCAGGAGGGCTTCGGCCCCGGCTTCACCGGCCGCCTCGCGGTGGTCGTCACCGCCGACTCGCCGCAGGCGACCCAGGCCGCCGTACCGCAGGTCACCGCGCTGGTCCAGAAGACGCCCGGCGTGCTGGCCGTGGCCCCGCCGCAGCTCGACCCGACCGGGCGGACGGCGCTGCTCGGGGTCATCCCCAAGGAGGGCCCGACCGACGAGGCCACCGAGACGCTGGTGCACGACATCCGCCACCAGGTCGACGGCATCCGGAACGCCGACGTGCTGCTGACCGGCGCCACCGCGATCGGCATCGACGTGTCCGAGAAGCTCTCCGACGCGCTCCCGGTCTACCTGCTGCTGGTCGTCGGCCTGTCCGTGCTGCTGCTGATGCTGGTGTTCCGCTCGGTCCTGGTGCCGGTGAAGGCGGCGCTGGGTTTCCTGCTCACCGTGGCGGCCACCTTCGGCATCACGGTCGCGGTGTTCCAGCAGGGCCACCTGGCCGACCTGATCGGGCTGGACACCCCCGGCCCGCTGGTCAGCTTCCTGCCGATCCTGCTCGTCGGCATCCTGTTCGGGTTGGCCATGGACTACGAGGTGTTCCTGGTCTCCCGGATGCGGGAGGACTTCGTGCACGGCGACACCGCCCGGCGGGCGACCATCAACGGGATGGGGCACGGCGCACGGGTGGTCACCGCCGCCGCACTGATCATGATCTCGGTGTTCGGCGGCTTCGTCTTCCTCGACGACCCGGTGATCAAGTCGATGGGCTTCGCGCTCGCGATCGGGGTCGCCATCGACGCATTCGTGGTCCGGATGACCATCGTCCCGGCGGTGATGTCGCTGCTCAACACCGCCGCCTGGTGGATCCCCCGCTGGCTGGACCGGATCCTGCCCAACGTGGACGTCGAGGGCGAGGGGCTGCGTACCCACCTGACCGAGCGGGAGACCGCCGGCGTGTGACCACCGGGACCTGCCCGGCCGGTCAGACCCCGGCCGGGTAGGTCTCCATCTCACCGGGAGCGCTCAGCGCCGGCAGCGGGTGCAGGGCGGTGGCCTCGTCGCACCAGATGAACGCGTCGTAGCGCTCGCCGAGCCGGGTGGGCACGTAGTTGCCCCAGGCCTCGAAGCTCGGGTCGTAGACCACCCCGATGGCCCGGTGGTCGGCCGTCCCGGTCACCCAGTCCGGCTGGTCGGGGCCGCCGAAGACCAGCACCGCCCGCTCCGGCATCAGCTCGTGCAGCCGCCGCTCCACCGAGCCCTCCCGGGCCGGCGGCACCACCACGGCCTCCGCCGGCGAGCCCCAGCGCGGTGCGGCGATCACCGTGCCCCGGTAGCTGCCGAAGCCGACCAGGGCCACCGCGTCCCCGCCGTGCCGTTCCCGGGCGAGCTGACCGATGTTGACCATCCCGTCCGCCGGCATGTCGGTGGCCCGGGCGTCGCCCACGTGGGTGTTGTGCGCCCAGACGATGCCCCGGGATTCCGGGCCGTAGTGGTCGAGCAGCCGGTCGAGCGTGTCGGCCATGTGGCTGTCGCGGACGTTCCACGACTCCGGGCCGCCGCCGACCATCGCCCGGTAGTAGCGCTCCGCGCCGGCCACCACCTCCGCGTTCTGCCAGGCCGAGAAGCACTCCGGGCCGTCCGCGGCGGCCTGTTCCCGGGTACGCGCCAGCAGCCGGACGACCTCCTCCTCGCACCGGGCGGAGACGAACCGGCTGGCCGTGCCGTACTCCTCGACCCGCTTGCCGTACGGCTCGAAGCAGCGGTACGCCTCCTGCGCCGCCTCCAGCGAGGTCGGGTCCTCCTCGCCCAGGTAGTCGAAGATCGCCTGCATCGACTCCCACAGGCTGTAGACGTCCAGCCCGTGGAAGCCGGCCCGGTCCCCCTCAGGGCGTTCCAGGTTCCAGGCCCGCAGCCAGCGGCAGAAGCGCGCCACCTCGGCGTTCGCCCACATCCAGGTGGGCCAGCGTTCGAAGCGTTCCAACGCGGTCTGCGGATCGGCCAGCCCGCCCGGGGCGGCCACCACCGACCGGTGCACCCGGTCGCAGTCGGGCCAGTCCCCCTCCACCGCGACGAAGTCGAAGCCCTGCTCGGCGATGAGCCGCCGGGTCAGTTGCTCACGCAGCCGGTAGTAGTCATAACTGCCGTGCGTCGCCTCCCCGATCATGACGATCCGGGCGTCCCGGACGCTGTCCAGCAGCGGGTCGAAGTCGCTCGGCGCGCCGAGTCGCTGTACCAGCATGCCCGCGGCTACCCGGGGACCCGTCGGACAAACCGGCATGCCCTCCGGCGGAGCGGGTAGCCGCGTGGCATGACCGTGACCGGGGTGCAGTTGCAGGAGTTCCTGGCCGGGCTCGACTACCCGGTCTCCCGGGAGGACCTGATCCGCTGGTGCCAGGAGAACGGCGCCAGCACGGAGACGTTACAGCTGCTCAAGGCCCTCCCGGCGGAGGACTTCGACTCCCCCGCCGAGCTGGCCGACGCGCTGAAGACGCTCGGCTGAGCCGGGTCAGACCCGGAGCAGCCGGAACAGGGTGAGCCACTGCTCCGGCCAGACCTCGCCGACCAGCGTGTCGGGCGGCAGCCGGAGGGCGCGCAGCGCGGCGTCCACCCGGGCCCGCGGCTGGTGCCGGCGCAGCGAGGCGGACAGGGACCCGCCCACCCCGCCGAAGCCGGCCTCCACCAGCCGCCGGTAGGCCGGCAGCTCGGCGGGGGACAGCAGCGGCTCCGGCCGCCGCTCGATCCGCAGGATGCCGGCGTCGACCCGGGGCACCGGGCGGAACGCCGTCCGGGGCACGGTGCCGACCGACCGCCAGGCGTACTCGGGCCAGGTCAGGATCGTCAGCCGGCTCCACCGGCCGCCGTGGCCGGTGCGCCGGCGGGCGTACTCCCGCTGGGTGAGCAGGGTGGCCGCGCGGAGCCGGTCGGCGGCCAGGCACCAGCGGACCACCGCGGCGGTCAGCGACCACGGGATGTTGCCGACCAGGTCGAAGGGCTCGGTGGGCGGCGCGGCGGCCAGGAAGTCGGCCCGGCGCAGCGCCACCCCGGGCCGGCCGGCGCAGGCCGCCGCCAGGTCCGCGGCGGCCACCGGGTCGATCTCGTACGCGACCAGCCGCCGGCACCGGGCGGCCAGCGGCACGGTCAGCCGGCCCCGGCCGGCGCCCACCTCGACGAGGAGGACGTCCGGGTCGGGCCGGGCCGCCCGGACGATCCGCGCGACGGCGGCCGGGTCGGCGAGGAAGTTCTGGGAGAGCACGCGACGGGACCGGTCGCGTTCGGTACGGCGGGGCGCCATGGCGTCGTCGTCCTGTCTGTCGCCGAGCGGCGACGGGACGGACAGGCGGCCGGCGGGCAGCCGGCGATCGGGCCTGTCCGAGCGGATGGGGACTCGGACGGCCCACGGCACGGGCGGTACGCGGCCAGCACCCACCACCCGACCGGCGGCTCACCGCGTCGGGGCACGGCGCGGGGCGGGTCGGTGGGGCGGGGTGTGGTGTCACCGCCGGCGGCCCCCGAAGGGGCGGATCGCCGGCGGGCGGTCAGCAGCGGGTCGCGTTCCGGCCAGCCGGGGCCGGACGCCGGATCCGCGGGCGGGCCACCAGCAACGGGGCCCAGGCGGCCGGCGTGCCGGCCACGTCGATCAGGGCGTGCGCCATGCGGCGAGGCTAGCCAGGGGAAGCCTCCCCGTCGACCGGTTTTCGCCGCGCGTTGACCGGCCCGGTCAGGCGGGCAGGTCGACGGTGCGGCCCTCGGCGCGGGCCCGTTCGGCGGCGTCGAGCACCGCCACCACCTCCCGGCCGAACCGGACGTCACACCGGTGGTCACGGGTGCCCGCTTCGACCTCCTCCAGCAGCTGGTCGATCGCCGTCCCGTACGCCTGGAGCGCGCTCCCGTCGCCGGGTGGGACGGTCTCGGTGCCGTTCTCGCCGAAGAAGACGAAATCCCGGGTGACCGCCTCGGTCGGCGCCTCCAGGGTGAGCGAGAGGCTGCTGGTGGCGCCGCCGTCGTGGGTGAGCAGCAGGTGCACCAGGCCGCTGGGGCCGTCCATCGCGGCGACCCGGGTGACCCGGCCGAGCACCGGCAGGATCAGCGACAACGCGTGCGGGCCGATGTCCCACAGCGCGCCCTGGTCGCGCCGCCACTGCGAGTTCCCGTACGGGTTCCCGGGCTGGTAGATGGACGCGAACATGGTGGCCCGGGCGTGCTGCCAGCCGCCGGCCGCCGCGGTCGAGGCGAGGAAGCCGGTGACGTTCGGGTGGAACCGCTGGGTGAAGAAGACCACAGAGGCCACCCCGGACGCCTGCGCGGCGGCGACCACCCGGTCGGCCTCGGCGAGGCTCAGCGCCAGCGGCTTGTCCAGCAGCAGGTGCCGCCCGGCGGTGGCGGCCCGGACGGCGATCTCGGCCTGGATGTCCGGCGGCAGCGCGACGGCGATCGCGTCGCAGGCGCCGAGCAGCGCGTCCACGTCGTCGAAGGCCGGTACGCCGTGCCGCGCGGCCAGCGCCCCCACCTTCGCCGGGTCTCGACCCCAGACCCCGGCCAGCTCGGCCTGCGGGTGCGCCTCGATGGCCGCGGCGTGTGTCTCCGCCGCCCAGTGACCGGTGCCGAACAAGCCGAACCGCACCACGGGTCCCCCTGCCGTCGTCGTCCGCCACGGCGTACGCCGGTGGCCGTGATCCACGCTAGTCGTCCGGTCGGGTCGACGCGCCCTCGACCGGACGGGAGAGCCGGGCGACGGTGGTTACTACGACGCTTAGTAGTCTGTGCCGGTGAATCGGACTGCGCCGGGAGGGCGTCGATGACCAGCGCCGCGGCGGCCGGCTCGCCGGTGGACGGGATCCTCGCGACGGCCGCGATCGTGCTGTCGCTCGTACTCGCGCTCTGGGCGCTGGTGGCGGCGCTGCGCCACCAGGCGCCGGACCGGCTCCAGTTCGTCGGCCTGGCCGCGCTGGAGGTGGCGCTGCTCGCGCTCGCCGTGCTGGCGCTGGTGGCGCTCGGCGGCGGCGAGCGGCCGGGCGAGCCGGGCGCCTTCTTCGGTTACCTGGTGACGCTGGTCTGCCTGCCGCCGCTGGCCTGGGTGCTGGCCCGGATGGAGCCGACCCGCTGGGGCTCGGCGATCGTCTGCGCGGTCTGCCTGGTCACCCCGGTCGTGGTGGTCCGGTTGCAGCAGACCTGGGAGGTCGTCGGTGGCTGAGACCCGAGCGCCCGAGCGCACCACCAACCGGGGCCCGGGCCGGCTGCTGATCGCCGTCTACATCCTCTTCGCCATCGCCGCGACCTCGCGGGCCGGCCTGCAGATCGCCACCAAGTTCGACGAGGCGCCGGTGGCGTACCTGCTCTCCGCGGCGGCCGCGCTGATCTACATCGTGGCGGCGGTCGGGCTGGCCCGGGCCGGGCACGCCGGCCGCCGGGTCGCGCTGGCCTGCTGCTCGGTGGAGCTGGTCGGGGTGGTCGCGGTCGGCATCCTCAGCCTGGCCGACCGGGCGCTCTTCCCCGACGAGACGGTCTGGTCGGGGTTCGGCAGCGGTTACGGCTACATCCCGCTGGTCCTGCCGATGCTCGGCCTCTACTGGCTCTGGCGCACCCGCCACGACGCGTCCTGACGCGTCCCGCCCCGGGCTCGGGCGGGACGCGTCGGAGGTCAGTCCTTGGGGCCGCCGGCGACGTAGATGACCTGGCCGGAGACGAAGGACGCGCCCTCGCTGACCAGGAACGAGATGGTGTGCGCGACGTCCTCGGGCCGGCCGGTGCGGCGGACCGGGATCTCGGCGGCGGCGTGCTGCTGGAGCGCGGCGAAGTCGACCTTCATCCGGGCCGCGGTGGCCGCGGTCATGTCGGTGACGATGAAGCCGGGCGCGACCGCGTTGACGGTCACGCCGAACGGGCCCAGCTCGATGGCCAAGGTCTTGGTGAAGCCCTGCAGGCCCGCCTTGGCCGCGGCGTAGTTCGCCTGGCCCCGGTTGCCCAGGGCGGAGGTGCTGGAGAGGTTGACGATCCGGCCCCACTTCCGCTCGACCATGTGCTGCTGGGCCGCCTGGCTGAACAGGAACGCGCCCCGCAGGTGCACGCTCATCACGGTGTCCCAGTCGGCGTCGGTCATCTTGAACAACAGGTTGTCCCGGAGCACCCCGGCGTTGTTGACCAGCACGGTCGGCGCACCCAGCTCGGCCGCGACCCGCTCGACGGCGGCCTCCACCTGGGCCCGGTCGGAGACGTCGGCACCGACCCCGAGCGCCCGGCCGCCGGCCGCGGCAATGGCGTCCACGGTCTCCTTGGTCGCCGACTCCTCGATGTCGACCACGGCGACGGCCATGCCGTCGGCGGCCAGCCGGCGGGCGGTGGCGGCGCCGATACCGCGCGCGGCTCCGGTCACGATGGCGACGCGGGGCTCCTCCGACATGATTACCTCCCGGTAACTTAGGCTCGATCGAAGGAGCTTAACCCAGGGGTACGCGGGACCAATCCCGTCGTCACAGCCTCCTGCCCCGGCAGATCCGGATCCACCGGTAGCCGTAGCCGGCGAGCTTGAGCCGGTCCAGCTTGCCGACCTCCTCGTAGTTGCGGTCGGTGAGCACGTCGATCGGCAGGTCCGCCTCGGGGGCGAGCATGCTCAGGTCGACCTCGACGTCCTCGGTGCCGAGGTTGTGCAGGAAGGCCATGGTCCCGGTCGGCCCGTCGGCGCGGTGCGCGAGCACCCCGGATGGCATCGGCACGTCGATGTGGGTGGTGCTGCCCGAGCCGATCTCCGGGGCCTCCCGGAGCGTACGGATCATCCGCTCGAACCAGCCCAGCAGCGACCTCGGGTCCTTGCGCTGCGCCGTCACGTTGACCTGCTGGTAGCCGTACTCCCCCTTGTCCACCACCGGGCGGACCAGCTTCTCCGGATCCGCCGCGGAGAAGCCGCCGTTCTCCTTGTACGACCACTGCATCGGGGTACGGATCGCCTCCCGGCCCGGCAGCGACAGGTCCTCGCCCATGCCGATCTCCTCGCCGTAGCGCAGCACCGGCGTGCCGCGCAGCGAGAACTGGAGCGCGTACGCCAGCTCGATGCGCCGGCGGTCGTTGCCGAGCATCGGGGCGAGACGGCGGCGGATGCCCCGGCCGTAGAGGCGCATGTCCTCGTCGGGGCCGAACTGCTCGTACACCTGGTTGCGCTGCTCGGCGGTGAGCCGCGACAGGTCGATCTCGTCGTGGTTGCGCAGGAAGGTCGCCCACTGGCCGCCCTCGGGCAGCGCCGGGGTGTCCCGCAGCGCCTCGATCACCGGCTCCGGATCCTGCCGGGCCAGGGCGAGCATCAGCCGCCCGTTGAGCATGAAGTCGAAGAGCATGTGGATCCGGTTGGCCGAGCCGCCGCTGTCCCCGAAGTACGTCGGGAGCTGGTCGGGTTCGACGTTCGCCTCGGCCAGCAGGATCGCGTCCCCCCGTCGCCACTGCACGTGCTGGCGCAGCTCGGTGAGGAAGTCCATGTCCTTCGGTGAATCCGAATCGCCGGGCTCGGTCAGCTCGATGATGAACGGGACGGCGTCCATCCGGAACCCGGAGACGCCGAGCTGGAGCCAGAACGACACGATCTTCTTGATCTCGGCGCGGACCTCGGCGTTGGCGATGTTGAGGTCCGGCTGGAACTTGTAGAAGCGGTGGTAGTACCAGGCCTTGGCGGTGCGGTCGTAGCTCCACGTCTCGTTCTGCTCGCCGGGGAAGACCATGCCCTGGTGCCGGTCCGGCGGCTCCTCGTCGGACCAGACGTACCAGTCCCGGTACGGCGAGTCGGGCGAGGAGCGGGCGGACTGGAACCAGGGATGCTCGTCGGAGGTGTGGTTGACCACCAGGTCGATGACCACGTGGATCCCCCGGTTCCTCGCCTGGTGCAGCAGCTCGGCGAAGTCGCCCAGGCTGCCCAGGCGCGGGTCCACGTTGTAGAAGTCGGTGACGTCGTACCCGCCGTCGCGGCGCGGGGACGGGTGGATCGGATGCAGCCAGAGGCAGGTCACGCCGAGCCGGGCCAGGTAGTCCAGGCGGCCGATGAGGCCCCGGATGTCGCCCACCCCGTCGCCGTTGGAGTCCGCGAACGTGTCGATGTCGAGGCAGTAGACGACCGCCTCCTGATACCACCTGTCGCCCATGTCCGGATTACTTCTCCGCTCCGCCCGTCCGGCAAACCCGGGTCCTGCCCGGCTCGCCCCGCCGGTACGGTGCCGGCATGAGCGCCGACACCCACCCCGTCGACTGGTCCGCCGGCACCTGGCTGAATCCGCCCGAGCGGGCCGAGGAGGCCGCCGACGGACTGCTGGTCGAGCCGCGTGCGGGCAGCGACTTCTGGCGGCGGACCAGCTACGGCTTCGTGCACGACGACGGGTCGGCGCTGCTCGCACCGTTCCCGGTGGACAGTGCCGTGGAGGTGGGCTTCCGGCTCGACTACGCCGCGCAGTTCGACCAGGCGGGGGTGCTGGTCCGGGTGGACGAGCGGCGGTGGACCAAGGCGGGGGTGGAGGTCAGCGACGGCCAGCCGCAGGTCGGGGCGGTGGTCACCGACGAACGGTCGGACTGGTCCGTTGCCCCGGTGCCGGAGTGGTCGGGGCGGGAGGTGACGGTCCGGGTCAGCCGGGCTGGCGACGCGCTGACCGTACGGGCGCGGGTGGCGCGGGAGCCGTGGCGGCTGGTCCGGGTGGCCCCGCTGGACCCGGCGGCCGAGGCGTCGGCCGGTCCGTACTGCTGCTCGCCCAGCCGGGGCGGGCTGGTGGTCCGCTTCACCGGGTGGCGGCGGGGCCCGGCGGACGCCGCCCTGCACCCGGCGGGCTGAGCGCGCTGGGCGGTGGGGCCGGTCACCTCAGGTGTGACGGCGCGGGGCCCGGGTACCACCCTCGGATCCCCCGCGCGGAAGGACGGCCATGGCCCTCGCCCAGAGCGTCGACCCGAACCAGTTCACCGGACTGACCGGGTGGGTGGCGGGCGTCATCGACTCGCTGGGCGCGCTCGGGGTGGCGCTGCTGGTCGCCCTGGAGAACGTCGTCCCGCCGATCCCGAGCGAGATCGTGCTGGCGATGGCGGGTTACCTCTGTGCCGAGGGCCGGTTCAACGTGGTGCTGATCGTGCTCGCCGCGACGGCCGGGTCGCTGCTCGGCGCGGTGGTGCTGTATTGGCTCGGTGCGGCGCTCGGCGAGGAACGGCTGAAGCGTTGGCTGGACCACATCCCGCTGGTGGACCGGGATGACCTGGAGAAGGCCGACCGCTGGTTCGAGCGGTACGGCAGGTGGGCGGTGCTGGTCGGCCGGTTGGTGCCGGTGGTGCGCAGCCTGGTGTCCGTCCCGGCCGGCGCCAACCGGCTGCCGCTGGGCGAGTTCCTGCTGCTCACCGCGCTGGGCAGCGGAGTGTGGAACACGTTGATCGTCGGGCTCGGTTTCGCCCTCGGCTCCCGCTGGCAGCAGGTCGACCGATACAGCGACTGGTTCAACTACGCGATCTTCGCGGTGTTCGGCCTCATGATCGCGAGCTGGGCGACGAAGAAGATCCGTCGCCGTCGCGCCCGGCGCGGCCGGCAGTCGGTGACCGCCGGCCGCTGACCGCGACGCCGCTCAGTACCTCGCGGTGATCGAGGTGAACTCCCAGGTGTTCTGGGCGATGCCGGAGCAGTTGGAGACGACGCCCCCGCCCGGGCAGGCCCGGTCCCGGTTCACCGACCAGAAGGTGAACCGGGACAGCCCGCGGGCCTTGGCCCAGTCCCGGATCTGGGTCCAGGTGGCCGGGGAGGTCAGCTCCTGCTGGTCGGAGAGGCCGTTCATGCCGGAGATCCCCATGTGGGCGTACGCGGTGGCGTCGGACCAGCCGAACGCCGTCTTCAGCGCGTTCTTCAGCCCCTCGGCCGCGTTGACCGTGCTCTGGTACATGTTCGCCCCGCCGCCGAAGTCGAACGGCATGATCGTGAAGGTGTCGATGTTGGCGCCGAGCGCGGCGGCCTGGTTGATCAGGCGGGTGCCCCACCAGGACGGCCCGGAGGTCGTGGTGCCGAAGGTGACGATCGTCCGGATGCCGGGGTTGTTCTGCTTGACGATCTTCAGGGCGCCGAGGATCCGGTCCTGCACCACCTCGTTCTCGAACTCGTCGCTGTTCTCGATGTCGATGTCGATGGCCTTCAGCCCGTACGCGTTGATGACCTGCTGGTAGGCGCCGGCCAGCGCGCTGGCCGAGGAGCAGTTCGGGCCGAGCTTGTTGCCGCTCCAGCCGCCGAAGGACGGGATGACGTCACCGCCGGCCGCCCGGATCGCGGCGATGGTGTTCGCGTGCGCGCCGCCGGTGAGCGGGCCGCTGCCGTCCCAGGCCGGCGTGCAGCCGCCGCCGGAGAGCACGAACGCGATGGTGAACCACTTGATCCCGGTCGCGCCCATGACGGTGGACGGCGCGGGCGGGTCACCCCAGCCCGGGTAGAGGTAGGGCGCGGCGGCCATCGCGCCGCCCCCGCCCGTGCACCCGGTGGTGCTGGCCGACACGGCCGCCGACTTCGCCGACTCCCCACTGCCGTTGTACGCGGTCACCGTGTAGCTGTGCGCCGAGCAGGCGGCCAGGCCGGAGACGGTGGCCGAGGTGCCGGTGACGGTGGCCTTCACGCTGGTGCCCTCGTACACCCGGTAGCCGGTGACCGTGCCGGAGACGGCGTTCCAGGCGAGCGAGACCGACGTGTTGGTGGTGCCGGTGACCCGCAGGCCACCCGGGGTGGCCGGGGCCCCCGGGGTCCCGCCGCCGGTGCACGGGCCGCCGTTCACGGTGCAGTTGGTCGGGTTGCCGGTGCCGTTGATGTTGAAGCCGAAGGTGGTGCTGGCGCCCGGGGCGAGGGTGCCGTTCCAGGACTGGTTGACCGCGGTGACGTGCTGGCCGGAGGTGGTCAGCCGGGCGTCCCAGAACGCCCCGAGGGTGCTGCCGGTGGGCAAGTCGAACTGGACGTTCCACGAGGAGATGCTGGCCGAACTGTCGTTGGTGACGGTGAACTTCGCCTCGTACCCGGTGTCCCAGCTGGTGACGCGGACGAAGGTGGCGGTGGCGGCGGAGGCGGGTGGCGCGGCCACGACGGTGGTCGCGATCAGGGCGGCGGCGAGCGCGGCGGCGAACGTCGCCACCCGGGCGGAACGGAGTCTCACGGCGTCCTCCAGGGACCGTTGTGGTGGGGGGTGCCGGCCTGCGCGGACCGACGTGGAGGGTATCCATGACCGTCGACGTCTGCGCCCATTATTAAGAGTGTTAACTGTTTCTGTCCAGAGGGGACCTGTGCGTCCGGAAGGGCCCCTTCCGCTGCGCGAGGCGTCGAGAAGGAGCCCTTCCTTACGGTCAGCGGCGGAAGGTGAACCAGTTGACGTTGACGAAGTCGGCGCCCTGGCCGCTGCTGAAGGTCAGGTAGACGGCGTGCCGGCCGGTCACCGCGCCGACGTTGCCCGGCACCGAGCGCCAGCTCTGCCAGCCGCCGGTGTTGGCGATCGCGAAGCTGCCGATCGGCGCGCTAGTCGGGCTGTCCACCCGGACCTCGACCAGCCCGCTCACCCCGGCCGGCGCCCCGGAGGCGACCCGGGCCACGAAGTCCCGCGGCGGGGTGGCGCCGAAGTCCACGTTGTCGTAGCGGACCCAGTCACCGTTGCTCAGCCAGCCGATGTTCTGGCCGCCCTCGGCGCACGCCTCCACCTGCACCCCGTACTGGGCGCTGAACGCCTCGGCCTGGATGGTCGAGTACGCGTCCACCGCGCCGCCCGGCGGTGGGGTGGTCGGTGGCGGGTTGCCGCCGCCCCGGCTGTAGACGGCCACGTAGTCGACCAGCATCGGCCGGCCGGAGACCGTGGCGGAGGTCGGCGTCGAGTAGCCGGCCACCCCGTTCGGGAAGCCGCCGCCCATCGCCACGTTGAGCAGCAGGAAGTAGCCGCCGTGGTTGGTCATCTGCCCCCAGTACGGCTCGCCGACCTGCGTCTGGCTGACGGTGTGGAAGAGTTGGCCGTCCACGTACCAGCGGAGCTGCTGGGGGCTGACCGAGGCGTCCCACTCGAAGCGGTACGTGTGGAACGCCGACTGGCAGGTGCTGCCCGGGCAGGCCCGGGAGTTGCCGATGCCGTTGAACTCGTTGCACGGGCCGCCGGGGGCGACGCCGCAGTGCAGCACCCCCCAGACCGAGTTGATCCCGTTGACGTTCTCCATCACGTCGAACTCGCCGATGCCCGGCCAGTTCTGGTAGTTGCCCCGGTAGGGCGAGCCGAGCGCCCAGAACGCCGGCCAGTAGCCCTCCGCCTGGGCGCCGGTGACGTTCGGCATCTGGATCCGCCCCTCTAGGGCGAGGACTCCCCCGGCCGGTGGCTTGAAGTCGGTCCGGACCGTCTCGATCCGGGCCGAGGTCCACCGGCCGGCGCCGTCCTTGAGCGGGGTGATCCGCAGGTTGCCGGCGCCGTCCTGGCTGAGGTTGGCGGTGTTCGAGGTGTACGTCTGGATCTCGCCGGTGCCCCAGTTGGCCGGACCGCCCGGGTAGCTGGTGCCGGTGTCGATGATCCAGTTGGCGGACGAGGGCAGGGTGCCGGCCGCGCCGGTGAAGTCGTCACTCCACACCAGACTCCAGCCGGACGGGGGCGGCGGGACGGCGGCCTGGGCGGTCAGCGAGACGGCGGCCAGCGCGGTGGTGGTGGCGAGCACGGCCGCCGTGAGGGCGAGCCGCCGGCGCGACGGGCGCACGGCGGAGGGGGCGGCAGACGCCGCCGGGACAGGATTCATCGGGGTGCCTCTCTGCGGGGACGGGTGCGAGAGAGCGCTCTCTGAGGGCGATTTCTACGCGCCCGTCCCCGCATTTGTCAATGCACGTCGATGCCTTCCGGCTGCGGTCGGCGCAGTACGGCCTGCTCCAGGGCGGTCCAGCCGGTGCTGATGACCAGGTAGAGCACCGCCGCCAGCGGCACCACGAGCGCCACCAGCAGCGTCGTGTACGGCAGCAACGGCACCAACCGGCCCAGCAGTGCGCCGCCCGGGCCCGCGGTGGGCGTACCGGCGGCCGTGGCCGCCCGCCGGGCCCGCCGGGAGGACCACCAGGCCAGCGCGAGCAGCGCCGCCAGCAGCACCCCGAAGACCGCCAGCACCGGACCGGAGAGCCCGTCCCCGAGGTGCCAGCCCAGCGGTACGCCGGCCAGCCGCTCGTCGAGCAGGCCACCACCGGTCCCGTCGCCGGTGGCGAAGAGGCGGTACATGACCAGGAAGAACGGCGCCTGCAACAGCGCCGGGAGGCAGCCCGCGACCGGGCTGGCCCCGGCCCGCCGGTAGAGCGCGAAGAGTTCGCTCTGCAGGCGGGCGGGGTCGTCGGCGTACCGCCGCTGGAGGTCGCGGACCTCGGGAGCGAGCGCCGCGCGGCGCCGCTCCCCGCGGACCTGCGCCACGGTAAGCGGCGAGATCAGCAGCCGGACCCCGATCGTGAACAGGACGATCGCGGCGGCCGTGGCGGCTCCGCCGGTCAGCGGGACCAGCGTGTCGGCGAGCCAGGTGACGACGGTGGCGGCGGCGGACGCCGCGGTGTGCAGTGGTGCGAAGGCGAGCATGGGGAACCCCTCGGTCCGATACCCGGATGTCCCGACGAAACGACACGTCCCGGCGCGACGGGTGACGACGGAATCGGCCGCGCGACCATCCGCCCGGGCCCGGCGCAGCCGGGGATGGCGGGGCGCTACGCGACCGAGGGGTGCAGGCCGGGTGCGCGGGGACGCGGCCGGCCGGCGGCGTCCGGGTCGGCCTGGCGGGGCACCCGGCGACCGCGGGCCCGGGCCCGCAACGCGGTCGCGTGTCGCCCGCCGGGCGGGTCGGGCAGCGTCCGCACCCGCAGCGCGAGCAGCGTGGCCAGCAGCAGCGCGGCGGCCACCGCCGCGCCGGCGAGCAGCTCCACCGGTCGGTCCGCGAGCACGGTGAGCTGGGCGAGGGCGTACGCCCACGTCCCCGTCACCGCCACCAGAATCCCCGGCACGCCGATCAGGCTAGAACCCGCTGTCACGCCCCCGGCCGAGTCGCCCGGGTCGCACCGACAGATCGGCGATGTGGCGGCATCCCACTGAGCGCGACCCCGCCAGATCGGCGACCTGGCGCTACCCGCCCGATCAGGAGCCCTCGCGGACCAGGGGGAAGGGCAGGGTCTCCCGGATCGACCGGCCGGTCAGCAGCATCACCAGCCGGTCCACGCCGAGGCCGAGGCCACCGGTGGGTGGCATGGCGTACTCCAGCGCGGTGAGGAAGTCCTCGTCCAGCTCCATCGCCTCCGGGTCGCCGCCGGCCGCCTTCAGCGACTGCTCGGTGAGCCGGCGCCGCTGCTCGGTCGGGTCGACCAGCTCGGTGTACGCCGTACCCAGCTCCAGCCCGAACGCCACCAGGTCCCACCGCTCGGCCAGCCGCGGGTCGTGCCGGTGCTGCCGGGTCAGCGGCGACACGTCGGTCGGGAAGTCCAGGTAGAACGTGGGCAGCTCGGTGCGCGCCTCGACCAGCCGCTCGTAGAGCTCCAGCAGCACCGCGCCACGCCCCCAGCGCGGGTCATACGACACCCCGGCGGAGTCGCAGAGCTTGCGCAGGGCGGCCAGGTCGGTGTCGGCGGTGACCTCCTCGCCCAGCGCGGCGGAGATCGCCTCGTCGACCGTGCGCACCGGCCACTCGCCGCCCACGTCCACCAGTTCTTCACTGCCCGGGCGGCGGACCACCGGCGCCCCGTGCACCGCCACCGCCGCCGCCACGATCAGCTCCCGGGCCAGCTCGCGCATCACGTGGTAGTCGGCGTACGCCTGGTACGCCTCCAGCACGGTGAACTCCGGGTTGTGGCTGTGGTCGACGCCCTCGTTGCGGAACGCCCGGCCCAGCTCGTACACCCGCTCGACGCCGCCCACGGCGAGCCGCTTCAGATACAGCTCGGGCGCGATCCGCAGGCTCAACCGCAGGTCGTACGCGTTGCTGTGGGTGACGAACGGGCGGGCGTTGGCCCCGCCGTGCACCCGCTGGAGGATCGGCGTCTCCACCTCCAGGAAGCCCCGCCCGACCAGCGCGGCACGCAGGCTGTGCAGGACCGCGCCTCGGGCCCGCAGCAGCTCCCGCGCGTCGGGGTTGATGGCGAGGTCCAGGTAGCGCTGCCGGACGCGGGCCTCCGGGTCGGCCAGCCCGTGATGCTTGTCCGGCAGCGGACGCAGGCACTTGGCGGTGAGCCGCCAGTCGGCGACCCGCACCGACACCTCGCCGTGCCGGGTGGCGTACACCTCGCCGGTGGCCCCGACGTGGTCGCCGATGTCGACGGCGCCCCGCCACCGGTCCAGGTCGCGCTCGAGCATGAGCTGGAGGTCGCCGCTGCCGTCCCGGACGGTGGCGAAGAGCACCCCGCCGTGGTCCCGCACCAGCATCACCCGGCCGGCCACCGCCACGGTCTCGCCGGTCCCGGTGTCCGGGGCCAGCCCGGCGTGCCGCTCCCGCACCGCGGCGCAGCGCTCGGTGCGGGGATAGCCCACCGGGTACGGGTCGACCCCCTCGGCGCGCAGCCGGTCGAGCTTCGCCACGCGTACCCGGACCTGCTCGGGGCGGTGCGCCGGGGCCGGCTCCGGCGGGACGGCCCGGACCGTCGCGGCGGCCGGCGGCACGAAGCGGACGGCGCCGCCGGCCGGCGGCACCCCGTACAGCGGGGTGGGCCGGCCGCCGGGCAGGGCGAGGAAGCCCTCGGCGGCCGCCGCGGCGAGGCCGACCCGGGCCAGTTCCCGGCGCTCCCCGAAGCAGAGGTAGCGGGGCGTCCAGTGCGGCTGGTACTTGGCGTTCGACTGGTAGAGCGACTCCAGCTGCCACCAGCGGGAGAAGAAGAGCAGCGTGTGCCGCCAGAGCTGGATGACCGGGCCGGCGCCGATCCGGGCGCCCTGCTCGAACGCCGAACGGAACGCCGCGAAGTTCAGCGACACCCGCTCGACGCCGAGACGGGGGCCCGCCGTCAGCAGCGACACCACCATGAACTCGATGACCCCGTTCTCGGCGGTGCGGTCCCGGCGCATCAGGTCCAGCGACAGCCCGTGCGCGCCCCACGGACTCAGCGACAGCAACGCCCGTACCCGGCCCTCGCCGTCCCGGGCCTCCACCAGCACGCACTCGCCGTCCGCCGGGTCGCCGAGCCGGCCCAGCGCCATCGAGAAGCCCCGCTCGTGCTCGGTGTCCCGCCAGGTGGTGGCCAGGTCGGCCAGGCCGGCCAGCTCCTCCGGGGGGATCTCCGCGTGCCGGCGTACCTGGGCGGTGTAGCCGGCCCGCTCCACCCGGTGCACCGCCTGCCGGACCGGGCGCATGTCGCGGCCGTCGAGGTCGAAGTCGCGGGTCAGCAGGATCGCCTCGTCGCCCAGCTGCAGCACCTTGAGCCCGTGCCGCTGGTAGGCCCGCGCCCCGGCCTCGCTGGCCCCGATCACCGCCGGGGTCCAGGCGTACTCGCGGGCCTGACCGAGCCACGCGGCGATGACCGGACCCCACGCCTCCGGATCGCCGATCGGGTCGCCGCTGGCCAGGCTGACCCCGTTGACCACCCGGTAGGTGATCGCCGCCTTCCCGCTCGGCGAGAAGAGGGCCGCCTTGTCCCGCCGGGTGGCGAAGTAGCCGAGCGAGTCCCGCTCGCCGTACCGGGCGAGCAGCTCGCGGATCCGCTCCTCCGCGTCGGGGTGCAGCACCGCGTTCGCCCGCTGCGAGCGGACCAGGGTGAACAGGCCGGCGACGAAGGCGATCGCACCGAACCCGCCGAGCAGCAGGTTGACCCAGCCGGGGGCCTGACCCTTCCGGGTCACGTCGACCATGATCGCGCCGCCGAAGACCTTCTCGACCGCGTACCCGAGCCGGTCCGACCAGGTGTGCAGGCTGCCCGGCTCGACCAGGAGCAGCAGGTAGCCGAGCCCGACGGAGACCGCCGCCAGGCCGAGGAGGACGCCGAGGGCCCGCCAGACGCTGCCGCTGCGCACCTTGGCGTAGAACTCCCGCCGTGCGGCGATCAGCAGGGCCAGCGCGCCGGCGGCGAAGCCCAAGCCGACCCACACCCCGACCGTCTCCAGGGCGCCGAAGATCCGCTCACCGGCGTCGTCGGTGAGGTCGTTGCTGCCCACAGTCAGCAGCAGCCCCCCGGCCACCAGGCTGAACGCCAGGGTGAGGCTGAAGTACACGACCAGCACCCAGTACGCGAGCCGCTTGCGGCGCAGCACCGCCGAGGCCAGGGTGCCGAGGAAGACCGCGTACGCCAGGTTGGCCGGCGCGGGCACCAGCAGGGCGTCGATGGCGGTGCGGACGGGCTGGACGCCGGTGCGGAAGGCGCTGCTCAACGCGGCGAGCGCGCAGACCACCGCGACCACCCAGAGCAGGGTGGCGAAGGCTCGGGGCACCTGGCCGTGCCAGTCCCGGCCGTCGGTCACCGTCCGCGACCTGGTGTTCAAGGTCAACGCGGCCTCCCTCGCTGCCGGCGGTGGACGTCGGGCGGCCTCATCGTAGGCCCCGGAACCGTTCTCCCTCCCTCGATCAGGTGACCGATCTGCCGGGCGGGCCGCGCCGGCACGGCAGCGGCAGCGGCGGTGTTCGCGCGTACCGGCCGGTTGGTCGACGTGGTCGAGGACGTCGCCCGGCAGGCCCGCGGCTGACCGGGCCCGCCGGAGGATCTTCGCGTGACAGGATGAACGACGTGGCGGAACGGCTGATCGTCGTCGGCGGGGACGCGGCCGGGATGGCGGCGGCGTCCCAGGCCCGACGGCGCCGTGATCGGGCCGACCTGGAGATCGTGGCCTTCGAGCGCGGGCACTTCACCTCATACTCCGCCTGCGGCATCCCGTACTGGATCGGCGGGGTGGTGCCGGACCGGGATGCGCTCATCGCCCGTGACCCGGCCACCTTCCGCACCCAATTTGACATCGACGTGCGGCTGCGGCACGAGGTCACCGCCATCGACCTGGACCGCCGTGAGGTGGTCGCCCGCGACCTGGACGGCGGCGGCGAGGTCCGCGCGGGTTTCGACACCCTCTTGTACGCCACCGGCGCGAGTCCGGTGCAGCCCGAATGGGCGCGCGGCGGCGTCGCCGGGGTCTTCGGCGTGCAGACCCTCGACGACGGCGCGGCCCTGCTGGACTGGCTGGACCGCGAGCCCCGGCCCCGGCGCGCGGTGGTGGTCGGCGGCGGCTACATCGGCGTGGAGATGGCCGAGGCGCTGCTCCAGCACGGGCTCTCGGTCGACCTGGTCGAGCAGGGCGCCCAGCCCATGTCGACGGTGGACGCCGACATGGGCGAGCTGGTCGCCGCCGCCCTGCGCGAGGTCGGCATCGGCATCCGTACCGGCCTGTCGGTCACCGGCCTCCGGGAACGGGACGGGCGGATCGCCGCGGTCGTCACCGCCGAGGGCCCGATCCCGGCCGACGTCGTGGTGCTGGGTCTCGGCGTACGCCCGAACACGGCCCTCGCCGCGGCCGCCGGCCTGCCGCTCGGCCCCACCGGCGGGATCCGCACCGACCTGCGGATGCGGGTGCCCGGGGTGCCGGGGGTCTGGGCGGCCGGCGACTGCGTGGAGACCCTGCACCGGGTCAGCGGCCTGCCGGTGCACATCCCGCTGGGCACCCACGCAAACAAGCAGGGCCGGGTCGCCGGGATCAACATCGGCGGCGGGTACGCGACCTTCCCCGGCGTGGTCGGCACGGCGGTGACCAAGGTGTGCGACCTGGAGGTGGGCCGGACCGGCCTGCGGGAGCCGGACGCCATCGCGGCCGGCTTCGAGTTCGTCACGGTACGGGCCGAGTCGACCAACCGGGCCGGCTACTACCCCGGCGCCCGACCGATGACGGTGAAGCTGATCGCCGAGCGGCCCAGCGGTCGGCTGCTCGGGGCGCAGATCGTCGGCTGGTCCGAGGCGGCCAAGCGGATCGACCCGCTGGCCGTGGCGCTGTGGAACGGCATGACGGTGGACGAGATGACCGCGCTGGACCTCGGCTACGCCCCGCCGTACGCGCCGGTCTGGGATCCGATCCTGATCGCCGCCCGCCGGGCCGTCGACGCCCTCGGCCACCGCTGAGCGGCTGCCGGTTCTGGGTGCAGTTCTTGTCGCCGGGACGACAACAGATGCACCCAGAGTTCTTTGTCGGGGGGCGCGGTTAGCGTGTGGACGCTGTCGCGGTGCCGGGTCCGGCGCCTTTTCCCCTCGGAGGCATCCACATGTCGCAGGAGACGACCTACCTCGAACTGTCCGAAGTGGACGGAGGAGCGCACAAGTTCTACGAGGTCGTGGTGGCGGACACCGTGATGACCGTGCGCTACGGCCGGATCGGCGACCAGGGCCAGGTGAAGACCACCACCTACCCGGACAACGCCCGCGCCCGGGGCGCCGCCGCGAAGAAGATCGGCGAGAAGGTCCGCAAGGGGTACGCCCCGGCCGTGCGCGGCGGGCGGCAGAAGCGGCCGGTCTCCCGCCGGCAGATCGTCAGCACCCGCTCCACCGCCCGCACCGCCCCGGTGCTCTGGCGGTACGACTCGGGTGCGCCCGCGTTCGGCATCTTCATCGACGGGCAGAGCTGCATGGTGGGCAACGAGCACGGCGTGATCACCACCCTGGGGCACGACGCCCGGGTGCTGAACCAGGTCCGGCTCCCCGACGGGGTGAAGTGCATCGTCGCCGACGACGCCTGGATCTACGCGGGCTGCGACGACGGCAACGTCTACGACCTCTCCGGCAAGGTGCCCCGGGTGGCGTACGCGATCGCCCCGGACATCGACATCTACTGGCTGGACATCCACGACGGCGTGCTGGGCGTGTCCGACCGCGAGGGCGGCATTGCCGCGGTCGACCACGAGGACGAGTTCCTCTGGCGCCGGCCGGGGCGGGGCCGCTCGGCCTGGATGGTGCGCTGCGACACCGACGCGCTCTACCACGGCCACTCGCAGGGGGTGACCGGCTACGACTGGCGCACCGGGCGGGAGCTCTGGCACACCCGCACCGGGGCGGTGCTGTTCGGCTGGCAGGAGCGGGACACCGTGTTCGCCGGCACCGGCACCCGCGAGGTGGTGCGCCTGCGCAAGGACGGGCGAGCCGAGCGGACGTACCGCTGCGACTCCGCGGTCTTCTCCTGCGCCACCGCCGAGGGCGGCCGGTACGTCTTCGCCGGGGACAGCGCGTCCTCGATCTACTGCTTCGACGAGGCCGGCAACCGGCTGTGGAAGCTCGGCACCGGCTGCGGCTCGGCCTACTCGATGCAGTACCACGAGGAGCGGCTCTACGTGGTCACCACCAGCGGCTACCTGGCCTGCATCGACGCCAGCGAGCCGGCGATCCGGGCCGCCGAGGCGGGCAGCGTGCCGGAGGTGGTCGACGTGAAGGCACCGGTCCGGCTGCCCGAGCCGGCCGCCTGGACCACGGTCGAGGTGGCCACCGACGACCGGTCCGGTGTGGTGGTGGAGTGCGTCGACCGGGGTGGCCAGTTGCGCATCCGCGTGCTCTCGGACGGCTACCGCCGGGACTGGTCGGTGCAGTTCCCCAAGGGCATCCGGGAGCCGGGGGCGCGCTACCTGGTCACCGAGGTCCGGGAGTCCGGCCGGGGCGGGTTCTACCGGGCGTACGGCGACATCCGCCGCCTCCGCTGAATGGCTCCGGTCCGGGGGCGGTGCGGGACCGCCCCCGGACCGGTCACCGGCAGGTCCAGCGCACCGGCCGGACCTGGTCGTCGGACTCGAGCTTCCCGCCGAGCACCCGGCCGTCGTCGCTGAAACTGGTCACCCCGCCCTGCCGCTCGCCGCGCCAGCCGTCCGGCACGGGCAGTTTCACCGACCTCGTGTCGGTGATCACGGCGGGGACGTCATCGGAGACCCAACCGGCCATCCAGCCCCGACCGTTGCCGGTCCCGGACCAGAGGGCGCCCTTCAGTACGTCCGCCTGCCCGGTCCGCAGGTTGATCCGCACCGGGTACCTGGTTATGCCGTTCCGGGGAACCACCTTGGTGTCGCGTTCGGCGGTGCCGGTCACCCAGCCACCGGCCAACGACAGGGGCAGGAACCGGTCGGCCTGCCCGCCGGGCACCTGCGGCAACGGCAGCACCTCCGGCCGGGCGGCGCCCGGACGCCACACAACCGCGCGGGTGGGCTTGTCCGGGTGCCCGTCGGACATCGCGGCCAGGATGGTGCCGTCCTCGTCGATGTCGATGGCCGTGCCCTCCCACTGCGGGCCGGGCAGTGGCAGGTCGACCGGCTGGCTCCGGTATGAGTCCCAGACCACCGGCCGTTGGATCCAGGGTTTCCCGGGAACCAGATTGCGGTAGCCGACGATCCGGCCGGCGTCGTTGACGGCCGTCGCGCCCCCGGACGTCACCACGGGCAGACCGATGACCTCACCGTTGCGCACCGCCCACGCCCGCCACTCGTTGCCGGCCCCTAACGACGAACCCACCGCCAGGCCGGCCCGGTTCACATCCGTCAACTCCTGCATCGAGCCCGGCAGCTTGACCTCCCCGACCCGGTCCCCCTCCCAAATCAGCAGGCCGAAATCCATGCGGCCCTGCCCCTGCGGGGCCCGGCGGCCCATCAGCCACCGGCCGTCCGGGTCACCGCCGGTGACCGCGGCCCGTGGATCGCCCGGCACGGGCAGCAGTGTGGCCGTGCACACCCCCTGCCACGGGCCGGTCGGCCGCGGTTCCGGCGACGGCATCGACGGGCTGGGGCTCGCGGCCGGCGCCGGCGCCGCCCGCCCGTCCCCGCCCAGCGCCGCCGGCAGCGCGGCCATCGCCAGCACACCCAGCGCGGCCGCCCCGGCCGCCGCCACCCGGCGGTTGCGCCGCCGCCGGCGGGCCTCCCGGATCGCCCCCGGCAGGTCGATCCGCGGCGGGCCGGCCGGCTCGTCGTCCAGCCACCGCAGTCGGTCGGCGACGTGCTCGTCATCGGTCCTCATGCTCACCGCTCCTTTCCGGTCCGGCCGGCCATCTCGCGGTCCCCGAGCAGCCGTCGCATCGCCGCCAGGCCGTGCGAGGTCTGGCTCTTCACCGTGCCGGGCGAGCAGCCCAGCGTCCGGGCCACCTCCTCCACCGGCAGGTCGTGCAGGAAACGCAGCACCAGCACCGCTCGCTGGCGGGGCGGCACCTTCGCCAGGGCGTCGCGCAGCACGGTCCGCTCCTCGACGCCCCGGTCCTCGGTGGACCGCACGTCGGGTGGCCCGCCGAACAGGTGCACCCGCCACCAGCCGCGCCGCCGGGTGTCCAGGAAGTGCCGCACCAGCACCGTGCGGACGTACGCGTCGAGCTGCTCGACCTCAGCGATCCGCGCCCAGCGCAGGTAGAGCCGCGTGGCGGTCTCCTGCACCAGGTCGTCGGCCTGGTCGGCGTCGCCGCACAGCGCGTACGCGAGCCGGCGCAGCGCCGGCAGGCGCGCGGTGAAGTACTCGACATATTCCTGGTCCGATGCGTCCGGCATCCGGCCACCTCCGTGGGTTTCGCTCTTCCAGACGGCACCGTGCCGGAAACGGTTGTACGTGATCCGGGCCCAGCCGTGAGGATGGCCGGGTGGAGATTCCGGAGAGCCTGCGGTGGACCGAACGGCTCCCAGCGGGCCGGGCCTGGCGGGCGCTGCTACCGGACCGGCTGGCGGAGTGCGTCGCGCACTGGGATCTGCGGGTGGTGGGACCCCCGTTCGGGTACGCGTTCGCCTCGCTGGCCCTGCCGGTCGAGTTGACGAACGGCACGCCGGCTGTGCTCAAGCTGCAGTACCCGGACGACGACAGCCGGGACGAGGCGGCGGCGCTGGCCCACTGGGCCGGCCGGGGCGCGATCCGGCTGCTGGCGCACGACCCGCAGCGGCGGGCGCTGCTGGTGGAGCGCTGCCTGCCCGGCACCCCGCTGCACGAACTGCCCCTCGATGCGGCGCTGGACGTGGTGGTCGAGCTGCTCCCCCGGCTCGGCGTGCCGGCCGGCCCCCCGTTCACCCCGCTCGCCGAGGAGGCGGCCGGCTGGGCGGAGCAGCTGCCGGCGAACTGGGAGCGGGCCAACCGCCCGTACGAGCGGCGGCTGCTGGACACCGCGCTCGGGCTGCTCGCCGACCTGGTGCCCAGCCAGGGCGGGCAGGTGCTGGTCAACCAGGACCTGCACGCCGGCAACGTGCTCCGGGCGACCCGGGTACCGTGGCTGGCCATCGACCCGAAGCCGCTGGTCGGCGAGCGGGAGTTCGCGCCGGTGCCGATGGTGCGCGGCCCGGAGCTGGGGCACTCGCCCGAGGCGGTCCGTCATCGGCTGGACCGGCTCAGCGCCGAGCTGGGCCTGGACCGGGAGCGGGTCCGAGGCTGGACAATCGTGCACACCACGGCCTGGAGCATCGGCGGGGACCAGGTCTTCCCGAACCAGGTCGAGGTGGTCCGCTGGCTGCTCGGCGAGGGGTGACCGATCCCGGGGAGCCGCCGGGGTCGGTCACTCCACGAGGTCCGGCGCTCAGGCCGGGTACGGGGCCCCGTCCCGTGCCGTCCGCAGGGCCGCAGCCCACCAGGCGAGCTGGTCCAGCAGGGTCTTGGCGTATCCCGGCGCCTGGGGATCCAGCGGTCGCCCGTCCTCCCAGTTGGTGAAGTAGTTCGGGAAGGCCAGGCCGTCGCGGATCGTCACGGCGTGCAGCTCGGTGAGGACGTTCTCCAGGTGCAGGACGGCGTGCCGGCCGCCGGCGGCCCCGCCGTAGCTGACGAAGGCGACCGGCTTGGCCGTCCACTGGGTGAAGTGCCAGTCGATGGCCGCCTTCAGGGAGGCGGGGTAGCTGTGGTTGTACTCCGGGGTGACCAGGATGACGGCGTCCGCGTCCGCGAGCCGGGAGGTCAGGGGCGCCATCCCGGCCGGGCGCGGGTACATGTCGCCGGCGTACTTCGGTGACATCGCCGGCAACGACAACGGGATCTCGATCTCCGCGAGGTCGACGACATCCACGTCGAACCCGCCGTGCTCGCGCGCCCGCTCGGCGACCCAGGACGCGACGACCGGACCGAACCGGCCCTCGCGGACGCTTCCCACGACAATGACCAACTTGTGCTTCTCGCTCATGCCATCCACGGTCCGCCGTCGGAGCGACGGCAACCAGACCGGGCGCAGGCTGGCCCCCGTAGGGCCAGGCTACGACGTCGGCGGCGGCCGGAATCCGCCCTAGACTCTCGATCCATGAGTACGCCGTTGGGCGACTTCGTCCGGGCGAAGCGCGACAGCATCCAGCCGGAGTCCTTCGGTCTGCCCGATCGTGGCCGGCGCCGCTCCCCGGGCCTGCGCCGCTCGGACCTGGCAGCGCGGGCCGGGATCAGCGTCGAGTACCTCACCCGCATCGAGCAGGGGCGGGACCGCAACCCGTCTCCCTCGGTGGTGAACGCGCTCGCGGACGCCCTGAGCCTGGATGCCGGGGAGCGCCACCACCTGCGCTACCTCGCGAAGATCACCGGCGGGGCCTGCTCCGCGTACCGGCGGCCGTCGCCGCCCAACCGCGAGGTCCGGCCCACCGTGCGGGAGATGCTCCGGCTGCTCGAACCCGGCACCGCGTTCGTCACCAACCGCCTGGGCGACGTGCTCGCGTACACGAGCGGGTTCGAGCTGGTCATGCGCGAGACCGGGCTGCTCGACACCGAGTCGCCCAACCTGACCCGCTACGTGTTCACCGACCCGCGCGCCCGGGCGTTCTTCCCCGACTGGGACCAAGTGGCCGACGAACAGGCCTTCGACCTGTGGCTCGGGCCGTCCGCCGAGACGTCCGAGTGGTTCAAGGCGGAACTCGCCCCCGTCGCCGGGCAGGAGTTCACCCGACGACTCAACCACCACCTGCCCCCGCCGCAGGTCCCGCTGCGGCTCGACCATCCCGCCGGGCACGAGCTGCGCTGGCACCGGGAGCGGCTGGAGCTGCCCAGCACCGACGCCCAGCAGCTGGTCGTCCTCCTACCCGCGGACGGGGGGACGGCGGAGGCCGTCGAGCGGCTCCGTCACCAGACCCGGGTTCTTCGCGCGGTCGGTTGACGCAGGGGTTCGCCGGCCCGTACGCCGCCCGGCTCACCGTCCACCCTGCCGACGCGCTCAGGGTCACCGTCGGCAGGTCGGAGGACGCGGCCGGGATCGTTGAGCGGCAGCACCCGGGGTGGGCCAGCCACCGGGTCCGGCGTCAGCCGGCCTGGCAGGTGGGGCACCAGTAGAGGTTGCGGCCGGCCAGCTCGCCCCGGCTGACCCCGGCGCCGCAGACGTGGCAGGGCGCGCCGGGGCGGCGGTAGACGTACACCTCCCCGCCGTGCCGGTCGACCCGGGGCGCGCGGCCCATCGCCTCCGGCAGGTGCTCGTCCCGCACGGTGTCGATCCGGCCCCGCTCGACGGCGCGGGTCATCAGCGCGACCAGGTCCGCCCACAGCTCCGCCCAGCCGGCCGGGGTGAGGGCCCGCCCGGGCAAGGTGGGCGGCAGCCCGGCCCGGAACAGCGCCTCGGTCACGAAGATCAGCCCGGTGCCGGCCACCACGGACTGGTCCAGCAGCAGCGCTGCCAGCGGGGTGGCGCTGCGGCGGATCCGCGCGTACGCCCGGTCCGGGTCGGCGTCGGCGCGCAGCGGGTCCGGGCCGAGCCGGTCGCGCAGCGCCGCCACCTCGGGCGGGGTGAGCAGCTCGCACGCGGTCGGGCCGCGCAGGTCGAGCCAGTGCGTGTCGCTGGCGAGCCGGAGCCGGACCTGGCCGACCGGGGGCGGCGGCTCGCCGGGCCCGTCGGCGAACTTGCCGTACAGCCCGAGGTGCACGTGCAGGGCCAGCTCGCCGGCGTAGTGGTGCAGGAGGTGCTTGCCGTACGCCTCGGTGCCGTCCAGGACGGTGCCGGTGAGCCGCGCGGCGCCCTCGGCGAAGCGGCCCTGCGGGCTGGCGGCGTGCACCTTGTCGCCGGCGAAGAGCTCGGCGTGTCGGGCCGCCAGGCGGTGGATGGTGTGTCCCTCTGGCACGCCGGCAACGGTAGCCCGGGAGCCCGGCGACGCCGCCGCGGAGTCCCGGCCACCCGTCGACAAGTGTCGACTTTCCGGCGGCCGGGTACCTCCTGGGTGTCACGCGTGGCTGCCACTGCGTTTCCCCCGGCCTCCACGCACCAGATCAGGAGGTGTCGAAATGAAGATCCTGTCCCGCCGGACCGGCCCGGCGCGCCATGAGGACGTGAACGGCGACGGCGTCGTGGACGCCCGCGACCGGACGGCCGTCGCGGACCGGGCGGACGCCCGGCCCGAGGTCACCGACCGCGACGAGGAGCGGACCGCGTACCGGAACACCGCGACCGACGGCGAGCGGCGGGCGGACCGGGCCACCGCCGACGGGGCGCTCGCCACGAAGGCGCGGCGCACCGGCACGACGGTCGACCCGGACCCGAGCCTGGAGCGCACCGTCGACCTGGACCGGGACGGCCGGCCGGACCGGCCGCAGGCCGACGCCGACGGCCGGATGGCTCCCGTGGCCCTCGGTCCGAAGCCCCGGGCCAGCCTGCTGGCCACCCTCGGCCTGATCGTCTCGGTGGTCGGCGCGCTGTTCGTGCTGAGCGGCGCCCTCGCCGGGTACGGCATCGGGCTCGGCGCGGTCGGTGCGGTGCTCGCCGTGCTCGGCCTGGTCGCCACCCGCCGGCGGCACGTGGCCGGCACCACCGACGCGCTGATCGGCGTGCTGGTCGGCCTCGCCGCCGTGGTGCTCGGCATCGTCGCCATGACCGGCCAATTCGACTGGCCGACCACCGACGGCGAGTGGGTCGGCCGGTTCCGGGAGTGGCTTGACTCACAGTTTGCCGCGACGTTCTGACGGGCACTGATCGGCCCGCCGGCGGTGCGCCGGCGAGCCCTACCAGCCTGGTGGTTCACCAGCAGGGCACATCCTCTTTCGGGGGCGGCGGTTCGCCGCCCCCGAAGCGTTTCCCGGTTCAGTCCGCCGCGACGACGCCCTCGCGCGCGTCGATCAGCTCGTCCCAGTGCTCCCGGGCCCAGGCGCAGGCAACCTCGATCGGGCCGAGCAGGCTGTGCCCCAGCGGGGTCAGCGCGTACTCGACCCGGCGGGTGGGTGCGACGTGGACCGTGCGACGGATCAGCCCGTCCTGCTCCAACTTCCGCAGCGAGCGGGTGAGCACCTTGGGGGTGACGGCCCGCAGCGGCACCCGCAGCTCGGAGAACCGCCGGGGGCCGCCCTCCAGGCAGCGGATGATCATGCCGGCCCACTTGTCTCCGAACCGGATCGGCGTCAGGTCCGTCGGGCAGACTTCGTCGAACACATGCCGCCCACCGTAGTCGGTATCCCGGTGGAAACCGGCCGCCCGGATAGCGTCCGCCCCGACCGGCCGGCGACCACGCCGGCCAACGGGTGATGAGGGGTACGTCGATGAGCAGGATCATCGTCTTCGGCGCCGGCGGCCGGGCCGGCCGGGCCGCGGTCCACCAGGCGCGAAACCGGGGGCACCGGGTCACCGCGGTGCTCCGCGACCCGGCCCGCCACCCCGACCTGTCCGCCGACGGGCAGGTGATGGTGGTCACCGGGGACGTCACCGACGCGGACCGGGTCGCCGAACTGGCCGCCGGGCACGACGCGGCGGTCCACGCGGCGGCCGACCTGACCGCGCCGGCCGACGTCTTCTTCCCGGCGGCGGCGCGGGCGCTGCTGGGCGGGCTCGGCCGGGCCGGGGTAGACCGGCTGCTGGTGGTCGGGCTCGCCTCGGTGCTGCCGACCGTCGCCGGCGTGCCGCTGCTGAACACGCCGGACTACCCGCAGGAGTACCGGGCCTTCTGCCTGGGACACGCGGCGGGGACCGAGGTGCTGCGGCAGGACGGCGCGGCCGTCGACTGGCTGGTGCTCAGCCCCGCCGGGGACTTCGACCACGGCGGCGCGCCGACCGGCCGGTACCGGTTCGCGCCGGCCGAGGCCGCGAGCCGGATCACGTACGCCGACCTCGCGGTGGCGCTGCTGGACGAGATCGAGACGCCCCGGCACCGACAGCTCCACCTCGGGGTGGAGCGTGCCTGAGCGGCGACGCAACGATCCACCGCGGGATGAGCGCCAGACGCAACGATCCGACGCCGAACGCAACTTCTCGCGGTGGATGTCGCCGGCCCGCGCCACCTAACGTTGGACTACGGCGCCAGCCCGTGGGCCGACCGTGGCCGGGCGCGCCCGACCCCTGGGAGCACGACATGACGATGGACGCCACCCGCCAGCGCTTTCTGATGTGCCGGCCGACGTACTTCGCGGTCGACTACGCGATCAACCCGTGGATGGACCCCACCGCCCCGGTCGACGCCGACCTGGCGATCCGGCAGTGGGAGCAGCTCCGCCAGACGTACGTCGACCTGGGCCACGAGGTCGAGCTGATCGACCCGGTGGCCGGGCTGCCGGACATGGTCTTCGCCGCCAACGGCGGCACGGTGATCGACGGTAAGGCCATGGCGGTGCAGTTCCGCGACCCGCAGCGCGCCGACGAGGCCCCCGCCTACCGGGCCTGGTTCGAGGCCGCCGGCTTCGAGATGTACGACCCGAAGCACGTCAACGAGGGCGAGGGCGACATCCTGCTGGCCGGCGACCACCTGCTCGCCGGGACCGGGTTCCGCACCGCGCACCCCTCACACGCCCAGCTGCAGGAGGTCTTCGGCTACCCGGTGATCACGATGCAGCTGGTGGACCCGCGCTTCTACCACCTGGACACCGCGCTCACCGTGCTCGACGAGCGGACCGTGGCGTACCTGCCGGAGGCGTTCTCGCCGGGCAGCCGGGCGGTGCTCCGCCGGCTCTTCCCGGACGCGATCCACGCCACCATGGCTGACGCCGAGGTGCTGGGGCTGAACGCGGTCAGCGACGGCCGGCACGTGGTGCTGCCCGCCCAGGCTACCGACCTCGCCGCCAAGCTGCGCGACCGGGGCTACCAGACCATCGGGATCGACCTGTCCGAGCTGCGCAAGGCCGGCGGCGGACCGAAGTGCTGCACGTTGCGACTCCGTCAGGGAAAGGCAGACAAGTGATCATCGACGACATGCTGCGGACGCCGTCCGCCGTACGGGACGCGGAGCGCCACACGGCGCACAACTACCACCCGCTGCCCGTGGTGATCTCGTCAGCCGAGGGCTCCTGGCTGACCGACGTGGACGGCCGCCGCTACCTGGACTGCCTGGCCGGCTACTCGGCGCTGAACTTCGGCCACCGGCACCCGAAGCTGATCGAGGCCGCGCACGCGCAGCTCGACCGGCTCACGCTGACCAGCCGGGCGTTCATCCACGACCAGTTCGCCGACTTCTGCCGGGAGCTGGCCGAGCTGTGCGGCAAGGACCTGGTCCTGCCGATGAACACCGGCGCCGAGGCGGTGGAGACCGGCATCAAGGTCGCCCGCAAGTGGGGCTACCAGGTCAAGGGGGTGACCCCGGGCCAGGCGAACATCGTGGTCGCCGAGGGCAACTTCCACGGCCGGACCACCACCATCGTCAGCTTCTCCACCGACGAGGACGCGCGCGCCGACTTCGGGCCGTACACCCCGGGCTTCACGGTCGTCCCCTACGGCGACCTGGACGCGCTGACCGCCGCGATCGACGAGAACACGGTCGCCGTGCTGCTCGAGCCGATCCAGGGCGAGCAGGGTGTCGTGGTGCCGCCGGAGGGTTACCTGCCGGGCGTCCGTCGGGTCTGCACCGAGCGGAACGTCCTCTTCATCGCCGACGAGATCCAGTCGGGTCTGGGGCGTACCGGCGCGACGTTCGCCTGCGACCACGAGGGCATCGTGCCGGACATGTACCTGCTGGGCAAGGCGCTCGGCGGCGGCATCGTGCCGGTCTCCGCGGTGGCCGCGAACGCCGACGTGCTCGGCGTGCTCAAGCCGGGCCAGCACGGCTCGACGTTCGGCGGCAACCCGCTGGCCTGCGCCGTCGCCACCGAGGTGGTCCGGCTGCTGGCCACCGGCGAGTTCCAGCGTCGTTCGGCCGAGCTGGGCGAGCGGCTGCACGCCGGCCTGCGCGGCCTGATCGGCAAGGGCCTGGTCGCCGTCCGGGGCCGGGGCCTCTGGGCCGGCCTGGACATCGACCCGGCGCTGATGACCGGCCGGCAGGCCTGCGAGCGGCTGATGGAGCGGGGCGTCCTGGCCAAGGACACCCACGGCTCGACCATCCGGCTCGCCCCGCCGCTGGTGATCACCGAAGAGGAGATCGACCACGCGGTGGCCCAGCTCGCCGCCGTGCTGGCCGGCTGACCGCCGTACGCGAAAGGGCGCCGGGACCGCGACGGTCCCGGCGCCCTTCGTCGTCGGCCTCAGGGGCGCGGCAGCCGCATGGCCATGGTGGGGGCCTCGGCCATGACCGAGGTGGGGGTGAACTTCGCGTCGCTGGGCAACTCGTCGGCCCGGCCGACCTGCACGCCCGGGTAGAGCTCGATGATGTCGCCTTCGCCCAGCACCCGGGACTGCTGCGGGGCCAGGGCGATCCGATCCGGCTCGGCCATCGAGCCGCCCGGCCGGACGCCCGAGCCGTTGGTGCTGGTGTCCGTGGCGATGACCTCGCCGACCCGCAGCTCGAACCGGACGTGGCTGCGGCTGATCCAGCGCCGCGCCTCGTCGTTGAGCCACTGGCCGAGCACGATCCCGCCGGCGGAGTCCGGCGCCCGCCCGACCAGCACCGGCTGGGTCTCGGTGAGCACGAACCGCCGCCGCACCAGCCCGCCGATGCGGACGGCCAGCACCTCGGTACGCGGCCGCGGCCCGGCGTCGCCGAGCCGGACCCCGTGCCGGGGGCAGGTCGGCACCCCGTTGCGCAGCGTGGGCGGCGGCTGGCCGGCCGGGGCGCGGTCCACCCGGGCCAGGTCGGCGAAGGCGCCACCGCCCCCACCGTCACCGAAGAGCGCGCACCCGGGCTCGGGGCAGCGCCACTGCCGGGCCAGCAGCTTCGCGCCGACCGGTGAGCGGCTGCCCGAGGCCGGGTCCTGCCCGCCGCCGACATGTGCGATGAACACCGGTCCACCGGCGCCGGGCACCGGGGCGAGCACCCGCCCGGCCTGCCCGAGCCAGGGGAACCGGCCGCCCAGCCCGTTGAACCGGACCCGGCTGAGCACGGGCAGCCCGAGCAGGTCGGCCACCTCCAGCATCCGATCGCCGGGGTGGTCCAGCACCTCCACCAGCCCGTCGTCCGCCCAGCGCCGGACCACCATCCGCTCGTTGGAGGTCAGGTCCGCGTCGGAGAGGAGGGCCCGGTGCACGATGGCGTAGACCGGGACGCTGTCCTCCCCGAGCTGCCGGGACAGGGCGTCGATCACCATGCCGAGCCGCAGCAGGCTGGCCGGTCGCCCGCCGTCCAGGTTCTGCCAGCGGATCACCTCGGCCAGGTCCACCACGGCCCGGGCCAGTGCGGGGTCGGTGCAGACCCGCCCCTCTATGGCGTCGAGCACCTTGCTGATCTCGAATCTCATGCCGCGCTCCGGACGATGCCGTCGATCCGCCGGGTCGGGGCCTGCCCGCCCGGCTCGTTCCGCACCGCCGCCGCGGTGCGCCCGTCTGTCATGACCCGACCCTACCGGCAGCGCCGATCGAGGCCGGTCCACGCATGCCGGCAATCGACCTTCGTCGGTCGGTGGCGGCGGCTGGCCGCCGGGCGGGCGGGGCGGCACGCGCCCCGCCCGGGGCCGCTCAGCCGGCCCGCAGCGGGCGGCCGACCTCGTGCAGGTGCCCCAGGGCCTGCCGGTACGACTCGATCAGCCCGGTCTCCGTGTACGGAATGCCCTGCTCGGCGCAGTACGCCTGGACGATCGGCTGGGCCCGCCGCAGGTTGACCCGGGGCATGTTCGGGAAGAGGTGGTGCTCGATCTGGTAGTTGAGCGCCCCCAGCGCCACGTCCACGAACCGGCCGCCCCGCACGTTGCGCGAGGTGAGCACCTGCTTACGCAGGAAGTCGAGGTCGTCGTCGGCGCCGGGCATCGGCATGCCCTTGTGGTTCGGGGCGAACGCGCAGCCCATGTAGAGCCCCCAGAGCCCCTGATGGATGGCGACGAAGAGCAGGGCCTTCCCAGGCGACATGACCGCGAACAGCAGACCGAGGTAACCGGCGGCGTGCGCGAAAAGCAGCAGGCCCTCGACCGCGCGGTGCCGTACCGGGGTGCGCCACCGCCCGTCCGGTTCCCGGCCGACCAGCGCCTGCACGCTCGCCACGTGCAGCGCCAGCCCTTCGAGCAGGAGCAGCGGGAAGAACAGCCACGCCTGCCGCCGGGCCAGCCACCGGCCCAGCCCGCGGGTCGCCGCCGCCTGCTCGTACGTCCAGACCAGCGCGCCCGCCCCGACGTCCGGGTCCTCGTCCTCGTGGTTCGGGTTGGCGTGGTGGCGGTTGTGCTTGTCCACCCACCAGCCGTAGCTCAGCCCGACCGCGAGGTTGCCGGCGATCAGGCCGGCGAACTCGCTCGCGCCGCGCCGGCGGAACATCTGCCGGTGGCCGGCGTCGTGCCCGAGGAACGCCACCTGGGTGGTGGCCACCGCCATCCCGACCGCCAGCAGCAGTTGCACCCAGGAGTCACCCACCGCGGCCACCAGCACCCAACCGGCCACGAAGGCGCCCAGGGTGAGCCCGATCCGGACGGCGTACCAGGCCGGCCGCCGGTCGAACAGGCCCGCCTCGGCGACCCGCCGGGACAGCCGCGCGTAGTCGCTGCCCCGCCGGTTCGGTGGCGCCGTCAACGTCGATGAGGTCATGCCGGTTTCCGTCCCCTCGGTCGGTACGTCACACCGGGCGGCGCGACTCTCCGTAACCAAGCATGCCTTGATCGACTGCGCTGGGTAATCCAGCCAGCCCCCCAGCCGCGGGTGGTGCTAGCCCTACCCCATCCGGCCCACCGCGGCCCGCAGCCGGGCCAGGTCGCGCCGGCGGCGCTCGTAGGTGGCGGCGAGGGCGATCAGCGCCAGGCCGCCCAGGCCCAGGTAGATCCACCGGGGCAGCAAGTCCCAGCCCCGGGCCAGCTCGTGCAGCGCCAGCGGGACCAGGGCGGCCGCGCCGAGCACGACGGGTGCCTGCCAGCGCCGGACCGCCCCGCCCAGCACCGCGCCGAGCGCGACGACCCCGAGCGCCAGCCGGCGCCACGGCTGCGGGTCCGGCCCGGCCAGCACCGACACCAGGCTGGGCAGCAGCGCCGCCGCGAGCCCCGGGCCGAGCGCCAGCCAGCTGTTCAGGCCCGGCCGGGTCCGCAGCGCCGCCAAGCCGGCGCCGAGGGCGAGCGCCGCCGCCGGCACGCTGTACGCCTCCAGCACCGCCACCCCGCCTGCGGCGAGCAGCAGCCAGCCGCCGAGCAGTTCGCTGCCGCCCGCCACACCGGCGAGAGCCCACCGCCGGCCGGTCGGCTCGCCCCGGCGGAGCACCCGTACCGCCACGACCGCGCCCCACAGCGCGCAGACCGCCGCCGCGTGCCGCAGTGCGCCGCCGGTGAGCAGCAGCGCCAGCAGGGCCACCGCCTGCGCCGCCGCCTCCACCGCGCCGGCCACGCGGTCCCGTGTCCCGGGCGGACCCGCCAGCGTGGCAGGCGCCCCCACCGGCACGCCCCCGGGGACCGCCGGCGCATCGTCGGCCGGGCCGGCCTGCGGCACCGTACCCGCCCGCCGCGCCGCAGCGGGGCGGAGCAGCGGTCCGGCGTGCAGGGCCGCCACCGCCACGGCCAGGACCGCGAAGGCGGCGGTCCGCAGCGGCAGCCCGCCGGCCAGCGACGCGGTCAGCGCGAACCCGGTGGCCGCCGCCACGGCCGACAGCCAGCCGGCCAGCCGGGCGGCCTCCCACCGGCCGGCCACTCCGACGACGGCGGCCGCGACGACCAACGCGCCCAGCCCGACGAGCGTCCCGGCCCGGGTGGCGGCCAGCCCGCCCAGCCCGGGCACGGTGAGCGCCAGCCCGAGCGGCCCGGTGACCGGCAGCAGCGCCGGGCGCGGCGCGGCGAGCGCGGCCACCAGCAGCGCGGCCACCCCCGTACCGAACGCCAGCGCGGGAACCGCCGGCCACGGAGCGCCGGCCGCCGCCAGCAGCACCGGCAGGGCGACCGCGCCGAACGGGAGCGCGGCCAGCGCCGGCAACGTCCAGTTCGGCTGGCGGCCATGATTCGGCCTCCACGCCGCCAGGCGGCGTTCCGGACCGAATGACGGCCGGTCTGACACCATGCCGCGACCCGGGGCCGTCGCCATCCGGGCGTACGCCGCGGCAGCCGTGCCGAGCAGCAGCAGCGCCAGGCCGGCGGGGACCGCGCCGGGCACCGGCCCGCCGGCGGGCACCCCGGACCAGGGCCGGACCGGCAGCTCCAGGAGCACCCGCAGGGCCGCCGGGGCGGCCGCGACCAGGGCCAGGCCGGCCAGTCCGGTGCCGACCACCCGGAGGGCGTCCGCCGGCCGGGCACCCCCGCCGGCGGCCAGCGCCAGCAGCACCCCTGCCGCGGCGTAGAGCGACACCCGCTCGGCGCCCGGTACGACCAGCGGCGCGACCCCGACCGAGGCGAGCGCGACGGCGAAGCCGGTCGAGGCGTACCCGTGCAGGTCCGGCCAGTGTCGACGGACCGCACGGACGGCGACCACCAGCACCACGACGGCGGCGGACGCGCCCCGCAGCCGCCACCAGGGCGCCGCGTCGAAGCCGACCAGCGCGACCGCCACCCCCGCCGGTACGGCGAGCAACGCCGCGCCGAGCGCCACCCCGGCGACGGCCGGCTGGGCCCCCTCGCCCCGGCGGCCTCGCGCCGCGACCGCCACCCCGGCGATCGCCAGGACGGCGAAGACCGTGGCCGCACCGGCCGGCGCGGCGCAGCCGACCAGCAGGGCGTGGCCGAACAGGACCGCCGCGGCCAGGGCGGGGACCAGCACCGCCGGATACCGGTGGCGTGGCCGGAACACGGCGCCGAGCAGCAGCGCGGTGGCCGCCACCAGGTCGAGCGCCACCACCAACGGCCAGGGGGTGGCCACGGCGGCCGGCGCGGCGAGCACGGCCAGCGCGCCGCCGGCCGCCCCGACCACCGGCCACGCGGACCGGGGCACCAGCAACGCCACCGCCCCGGCGATGAGCAGCACGGCCACCGGCAGCTGCCAGCCCCACGACGGGGCCGGGACCGGCTCCGCGCCCTGCCAGGCCGGGAACGCGGCGAGCGCGGCGGACCCGCTGACCAGCGCGGTGAGGATCGTGGCGACCTGCCCCGACCCGGCCGCCACCACCAGCGCGCCCACCCGCGGCCCGATACGCAGCCGCCCCGGCACCGCCCGCACGGCACCGGCCAGCCCGACCGCCACCAGCCCGGCCGCCACCAGCAACAGCCCCGGGTGCAGCGCGGCGACCGGTCGGATCAGCGCGGTGGCCAGCACCGGCACCAGCAGCCCCGCGGCGACCGCCCGGTAGGCCCGGCCACCGGCCGCCAGCGCGCCGGTCAGCAGGGCGAGCGCCACCACCAGCAGCGGACCACCGGCCAGCAGCGGCGTGCCGGCCGCCCGCCCCAGCACGAGCGGGACCAGCGCGCAGCCGGCCGCGACGGCGAGCGCGACCGCGTGCCCGGTCCAGCCCAGCACCCACCCGGCGCGCACCGCCGCCGACCCGCCGGGCACCGGCATGAAGCGCGGGTCCACCGGAGGTCCGGCCGGCGCGGCGGCCGGAACGGGTCCGGGCGCGGCGGCCGGCCCCCCGCCGGCCGCCGCCTCCCCGTTCGGGTCGGGGTGGACCGGCCCCCCGCCGGCCACCCCGCCCCGCCCCGGGTCACCCCCACTCGCCGACGCCGCGCCGTCCACCCTCGACGGCAGCGCGGCCGGCGTGACCCGGTTCCGCAGGGCGATCACCACCACGAGATCGCCCAACGCCACCCCGGCGAACACCAGTGCCCAGCCGGCGGCGGACGGCTCGGCGGCCACCACGGCCAGCGGCAGCACGGGCTGCGCGGTCAGCAGCGCCGCGAACCACGGCACGGTGAGCCGGCTGAGTCGCGCGTATCCGACCGCCACCGCCGCGCCGATCCCCCCGACCAGCGCGGCGTAGCGGCTTCCGGGCCAGCCCGTGACCCCGAACAGGTCCACCGACCAGGCGGCGTACCCGTCGAGGAGCACCAGCAGCAGCCCCACCGCGGCGAACGTCTCGGCGGTGCCGCGCAGCCCGCGCCACCGGGCCACCAGCGGCCCGGCGAGGGTGAGCGCGGTGAAACCCAGGAGGATCACCGCCCGCCCGGCGACCCCGAACGCGGCCCAGGCGACCGCCGTGAAGACCACCGCCGCGGTGCCGAGCAGCAGTCCACCGAGGACGAACAGGAGGCTCTGCACGGTCCGGGTGGAGGTCTCCGCCGCGCCGGGCCGTACCGCGACGGCCGGCAGCGCGGGCACCGGTGACGGCACCGGCCCGACCGGGCGCGGCGGCGGGACCTCCCGCCGGATCCGCGCGGCCAGCTCCGCCCGGTGCTGCCGGGCCGTGCCGAGCCGGGCCGCCAACTCCTGGTACGCCACCCGGGCGCGCTCCACCTGCGGTGTGAGGGCGGCGATCTCCCGGTCCAGCCGCATCACCTCGGCGGCCGGCGGATACGGCGGACGACCGCAGCCGGGGCAGCCGGAGGCGAGATCGGCCGAGGCGCCGCAGCCGGGGCAGGGGTAGCGGGTGTTCTCCACCCGGCCAGCATCGTGACCGGCGGGCCGGGCGGACAGAGTAGGCGTACCTAGGGGCGGGTGTGTTGCCGCACCCAGGCCGTGTAGTCCGGGTTGCCGCTCTCCATCCGGGTCACCAGGATCTCCGGCACCTCGTACGGGTGGTTGGCGCGGAGCTGGTCGATCAGCGCGTCCACCCGGTCCGGTGCGGTCTTGAACTGCACCGACCATTCGGCCGTGGTCTGGATGGCGGACTGCCACCAGTAGGTGCTGTCCACCGGTCCGCTCACTTGGGCGCACGCCGCCAGGCGTCCGGCGACGGCCGCGGCCGCCATGACGTCCGCGACCGCCCGCGCGTCCACCACCGTCGTCACCACGCAGATCTGCTCCACGAGCGCACCATACGTGGGATTCCTGGCAGCCCGCTTCACTGCGGGGCCGGTGCCCCCGCCGGACCGTCCCGGTTGGCTGCGATCCACCGGTCGATCCGCGCCCACCAGTCGAAGAGCCAGTCGATGCGGTCCTGCCGCCCGGCCGGGATGTCCTCCGGCGGCACCGACCAGAACCGCATCACGATCCGCTTGTCCATCGGCAGCTCCCGCCACACGTCGGTCACGGTGAGCATCCGGTCCAGCCCGGTGTGCGCGACGAACACGACCCCGGCGTCCGGGGCGGCGTCCAGGGCGGCGAGCAGCCCGCCGGGCTGTGGGGCGAGCACGTGCTGCATCCGTTCGGCGCGCGACGCCATCCGGTCCAGCCCGAGCGCCCGCAGCCGGGCGATGGCCCGCAACCGCCGCCGCGGGGTGAAGTTGCCGCCCTCCGGAAAGATCACGAACGCGTCGTCGTCGTCCAGGTCGGTGGCGAGGTGGCTGATCTGCGCGAGCATCGTCTCCCGGCCGTCCGACCCGGGCGCGATGAACCGGTTGGGCAGCCGGTTGAGCAGCACGTCGATCGCCGGGTCCCACTGGAGGGTCGCCTTGAGCACGATCCGGGGCTCCCGGTGGAACCAGTTCACCAGCGCGTGGATCAGGATGAACGAGTCGCCGGGCCCGGCGTGCCGGCAGAGCACCAGCTCGGGGCGGCCGGGCAGGGCGGTGTCCGGGTCGGCGCCCACCACGTCGATCCGCAGCCGCAGCGCCCAGCGGGCCTGCCAGAACAGCACCCGCAGGAAGTGGCCGGCGAGCAGGTAGTGCGCCCGTTGGAAGGCCGGTGACCGCTTGCGCGCGCCGAAGCCGGCGGCCACCCAGAGCGCGAACAGGGCGAGCAGTGCGGCGGCGTCCCAGACCAGGTAGACGGTGGCGATCCAGAGCAGCCGCAGCGGCCGCAGCCGCCCCGGCACCAGCGGCGAGGCGGCCAGCGCCAGCACCGCCCAGGCCGGCAGCGTGGCCAGCACCGTGACCGCGAGCAGCACCACGCCGGGGGCCAGCAGCAACCGGCGTACCCACCGCGGTGGCAGTGGCATCAGCGCTCCAGCTGGGTGTCCAGGTAGCGGCGGGAAGCGGTGTACGCGCGGCTGATCCGCCGTCCCACCGCCGCCATGTCCCGGTAGGCCCACGGGCTGTCCTCGCGCGGCTCCAGCCCGCCGGTGGGCAGCACGTGCACCTCCACCCCCTCGGGCAGGGCCGCCATCTCCCGGGCGAACCGGTGCCGGCGGGCGATCTCGAAGGCCACCTGCGCGATCTCCCAGGGCCGGCGGGGCGGGCTGAGCTCACGCTCGATTCGGCCCACCTGGAGTACGAAGATCTGCTTCGCGCCGAGCGCGACCGCCTCCCCGACCGGGATGGAGTTCACCACCCCGCCGTCGATGTAGTGCTGGCCGTCGATCTCCTTCGGCGGCAGCAGCCCGGGCACCGAGGCGGAGGCGAGCACGGCCGGCACCACCGGCCCGCTGTGGAACCAGTGCTCGGCGGCCCGTTCGATGTTCGCCGCGCAGCAGCGGAACGGCACCTTCAGGTCAGCGAAGGTGGTCTCCTCGCCCAGCTCGGTCTCCAGCAGCCGGCGCAGCGGCCGGGGTGAGTGCAGGTGCGTACGGGCGGCGAAGCGGCGCAGCTGCCGTGCCACCGAGTCCCCGTACACCTCGCTCGCCTCGGGCGAGGCCCAGAGCCGGACCAGCCGGTCGGTGACCGCCTCGCTCGGGTCGGCGGCGACCAGGGCGCCGTTGACCGCGCCGATCGAGGTGCCGAGCACCATGTCGGGCCGGATCCGGGCGCGGAACAGGGCGCGCAGCATGCCCACCTCGACCGCGCCGAGCACTCCCCCGCCGCCGAGCACGAACGCCACCGGACCGCCTGCCATGGCGTTCATCCTGGCACGAGGCGGAAAGCCGGCCCGCCGGAGCCGCCGCGGCGAACCCGCCCGGTCACCCCGCGACCGGGACCGTGCGCTAGGTGCTGGACGACCGCCGCCCGCAGCTGACCACGAGCCACCATTCCCGGGCGCGGCCGTGCGTGGGCGGCTCGCCGGTCATCGGGCGACGGCCCGCGCCGTCTCCGGCCGGCCGGCCCACACTCCCAGGTCGGCGAGGAAGCTGCGGTACACCGACACGTAGCCGCGCGCCATCCGTTCCGCCGAGAAGTTCTCCGCGACGTGCGCCACGCAGTCCGCCGGGTCCAGCCGGATCGACTCGCGCAGCGCCGCCGGCAGCTCGTCCGGCTGTTCGCAGAGCAGCCCGGTCAGCCCGGGGCGGACCAGCTCCGGCACCGCGCCCCGGCGCAGCGCCACCACCGGCGTACCGGTCGCCATCGCCTCCAGCATGGCCATGCCGAACGGCTCCTCCCACTGGATCGGCATGATCAGGCAGCGGGCGTCGAGCAGCAGCCGCAGGGTGGCCTCGCGGTCGGCGTTCAGCACCAGGGTGACGTCGTCGCCCAGCAGCGGCTCGACCACCTGCTCGAAGTAGCGGCGTTCGGCCGGCTCGTTGCACTTGCCGGCCAGGGTGAGCGGCAGCCCGGCCGCCCGGCAGGCACGGATCGCCACGTCGGGCCCCTTGTCCGGGCTGAACCGGGCCAGCCAGAGCACCGGCCCCTCGCCCGGGGCGCGCTTGCGCGGGAAGTCCCGCAGCGGCATCGCATTGTGCACCGTGCCCACCCAGGGCAGCCCCGGGTTCGCCCGGCGCTGGGCGTGCGAGATCGCCACCAGGCCCACACCCTGGTCGACGATGCCGAGCATGGTGCCGAACTCCCCCACCGGGTTGCCGTGCACGGTGGCCACGGTGGGCACCGACCGCCGGCCGGCGACCAGCGGGCCGATGGTGGTGTGGTCGTGGACGACGTCGAAGTCGGTCGGGTCCACCAGGCGGTTGACCTGGGCGAGGTGGGCCAGTTCGGGCAGTGACTCGCCCAGCCGGTCGTACTGGAGGTCGTCGCAGGTGGAGACGAACTCGGCGGCGGTGCCGTGGTCCCGGCCAGCGCCGAAGACGGTGACCCGGTGCCCCTGGTCGACCAGGCCGTTGACCAGCCCGGTCACCACCTGCTCCACGCCGCCGTAACCGGGTGGCGGCAGCGACAGCCACGGCGGTACCACCATCGCTATCCGCAACGGCGGTGCCCGATCCGGCTGGTGATTCACGGCCACGAGTCCTCTCCGGTCGGCATCCGTGATCGGTGGCGGTTTCCCGCCCCGATCGGCGGCAAACGGATCAGGCGGCCACCACGATCCGGTCGTGCACCTCGCGCACCCCGGGCATGGTCCAGGCGGCACGTTCCGCCTCCTCGCGCTGCCACCAGGAGCGGACCACCCCGTCGAGCACCACGGTGTCCCCGGTGACCCCCACCCTGATCCGTTCCGTGCCGGTCCGTCGCAGCAGCACCCGTTGCAGGTCACGCCGGTTCTGCTCGTCGCTGGACGGGGCCGGCGGACGGACCTCGATCAGGTTGGTGACCCCACGTACGCCGCGCAGCCGGCGCAGCTCCCGCTCGGCGGTACGCCGCTGGAAGCCGTACTCCACCTCGCCCCGGAGCATGACCCAGCCGTTGGCGACCGTCACGTCCAGCCGGTCGGCGGGGACGTAGCTGTCCCACTCCAGCGCCCGGCTCGCCGCGATGGCGATGTCCGCGTCGGTACGCTCCTCCGCGGCGGGCAGCCGTACCTCGAGGTCGCTGGCGACCGCGCGGACCCCGCGTACCCGGTGCGCGCAGCGCTCCGCCGCCCAGCGCCGGGCGTAGCTGTCCACCTGGCCGGTGAGCGTCACCACCCCGTCGGCGACGGTCACGCCGATCTCGGTCGGCTGGGTCTGCGCATCCCAGTCCAACTCGGCGAGCACGTCCCGCTGGATCTCCTGGTCGGTACGGACGGCGGTCGTGGTCGTCATGGCGTCCCCTCCCGTGCGGTTCCCCGTGCGTCGAGGGTGCCGCCGGACGGGGTGAGCCGGGCTCACCCGGGCCGGGTGAGCGCACGAAAATGGGCGGCGGGTGACGGAGCCAACCCCCTTGACTCCGTCACCCGCCGCCCGTGGAGGAGGCAGGTCTCTGTGTTTGTCAGGACTCGGCGAGCGTCACGGTTGTCTGCTGCGCGGAACCGTTGCGCTTGAACTCCACCTGGACCCGGTCGCCGACCTTGCCCGCCTGGACGGCGCCGACCAGGTCGTTCGAGTCGTTGATCACCTTGTCGCCGAACTTGGTGATCACGTCACCCCGCTGGATCCCGGCCTTCTCGGCGGCGCTGCCCGCGGTGACCGAGGCGACCATGGCGCCACCGTCCTCGGCGGCGTTCACGCTGACTCCGAGCGACGGGTGGCTGACCTTCTCGCCGCGCTGGAGCTTCTCGGCGACGTCCTTGGCCTTGTTGCTGGGGATGGCGAAGCCGACCCCGATGTTGCCGTTGCTGCCCTGACCGGCGGTGGCGATGGCGGTGTTGATGCCGATCACCTCACCCCGGGTGTTGACCAGCGCGCCGCCGGAGTTGCCCGGGTTGATCGGGGCGTCGGTCTGCAGCAGGCCGGAGATCGAGCTGGCGGCCTGCCGCGGGTCCATCTGCTGCCCGCTCTCGCCGGCCTGAATGGTGCGGTCGCGAGCGCTCAGGATGCCGGCGGTCACCGAACCCTGGAGGCCGAGCGGGCTGCCCAGGGCGAGCACCTGGTCGCCGACCTGCATGGCGTCGCTGTCGCCGAACTTGGCCGCCTTCAGGTCGCTCACCCCGCTGGCCTTGACCACCGCGAGGTCGGTCTTCGGGTCGGTGCCGACGATCTTCGCCTGGGCGGTCTTGCCGTCGGCGAAGACCACCTTCACCGTGTCGCCGCTGGCGGAGGCGACCACGTGGTTGTTGGTCAGCACGTACCCGTCGGCGCTGAGGATCACCCCGGAGCCCTCACCGCTGTCCGTCATGATCGAGACCACGCTGTCCTGGACGGCGGCGGCGATCTTCGGCAGGTCGGCGCTGTTGATCACGGGCGCCGCCGAGTAGGTGCGGTTGATGGTGGTGCCGGAACCGTCGGAGACGGCGAGCGCGAGCGCGCCGCCGGCCACTCCGGAGCCGAGCATCAGCGCCAGGGCCAGCGCCCCCGCGCCGATGAACTTCCCCGCCCGGCTCGGCCGCGGCGCCGGCTGCGGCGCGCCCCACGGCGGGACCGGCTGGCCGGCCTGGTGCGGCTGCGCGCCCGGGTACGGCTGGTGCTGCTGGTACGGCGGAACCGGCCCGCCGTGCGGCGCGTAGGCCGGGCCGGCCTGGTGCGCCCCGGCGGCCCAGCCGCCCTGCTGCTGCCCCCCGGCCCACGGGCTGGGCTGCTGCGGCTGCCCGGAGCCGGGGTACGACGGCGCGTACGGGCTGGCGGGGGCGGCCGGTGCCGCGAAGCGACCGGCGTCGCCGTCGGGCGCCTCGGAGCGACCGGCGTCGGCAACCGGCGCCTCGAAGCGAACGGTGTCGGCGGCCGGCGTGTCGGTGCGACCAGCGTCGGCGACCGGCTCGAAGCGAACGGTGTCCGCGGCCGGCGTGTCAGTGCGACCGGCTTCGGCGGCGGCCAGGGTTCCGGCGGCCGGGGAGTCGGCCGGAACCGGCGCGGCGGCCGGGGTGACGGTGGAGTCCGGGTGCCCGCTCTCGGCGTGGGGCAGCTCGGCGGTGGGGTGCGACGGCTCGGCGTCGGCGGGAGCCGGCGACCGCTGCGGATCGGTCTCGTGGTCGGTCATGGATCCACCTTCCCCCTTGGCACTGTCACCAGCCTGGAATGCGCCTGAATCTTCCCTGAAAGTCACTCGCCGGACTCGGGTGACTCCGGCAGCAGCGGCAACTTCACCCGGAAGGTGGCCCCGCCGCCCGGCGTCTCGGCCACCTCGACCATGCCGTGGTGTGCCGCCACCAGCGCGGCGACGATGGCCAACCCGAGCCCGGTGCTGATCGGCCCGCCGGCTCGGCGGGTCCGTGCCGCGTCCACCCGGTAGAACCGCTCGAACACCCGCTCGGCCTGCTCGGGAGTGAGCCCCGGACCGGTGTCCGCTACCTCCACCACGGCCAGGTTGCCCGGCTCGACGCGCAGCCGCAGCGTCACCGAGGCCTCCGGTGGGGTGTGGGTGAGCGCGTTGGTCATCAGGTTGCCGATCACCTGGCGCAGCCGGGCGTCGTCGCCGAGCACCACCAGCGGTCCGGCGTCGGGCTCGATCTCCAGCTCGATCCGGCGTTCCGGCTCGACCGCCCGGGCCGCCTGCACCGCGTCGGAGGCCAGCACCGGCAGCTCGACCGGGGCCAGGGCGATCGGGCGTTCCCGGTCCATCCGGGCGAGCAGCAGCAGGTCCTCCACCAGCAGCCCCATCCGTGCCGCCTCGTCCTCGATCCGGCGCAGCAGGCCGGCGGTCTCCTCCGGCTGGCGGGCCGCGCCCTGCCGGTACAGCTCGGCGAAGCCCCGGATGGTGGTCAGCGGGGTACGCAGCTCGTGCGAGGCGTCCGCGATGAACTGCCGCATCCGCTCCTCGGAGCGGCGGGCCCGCGCCTCCGACGCCTGAGCCGCGGCGGCGGCGTCCCGGGCGCTGACCTCCGCGCTGCGGGCGGCCGCCTCGGACGCGGCCCGGGCGGTGAAGGCGGCCTCGATCTGGGCGAGCATCGCGTTCAGCGCCCGGGAGAGCCGGCCCAACTCCGAGGTCGGCACGGCCCGCCCCTCCTCCGGGTCGGGCACCCGTCGGGTCAGGTCACCGCCCGCGATGGCCGCCGCGGTCCGCTCGATCTCCACCAGCGGCTTGAGACTGGTACGCACGATGCCCGCGCCCACCGACGCCAGGATGATCAGCACCGCCCCACCGACCAGCAGGTCGATCCAGATCAGCTGCTTGACGGCCATGTCCACGTCGGTGATGTGCTGCCCGACCGCTATGTAGTGGTCGTCGTCGACCTTCTTGATCACCACCCGCCAGCGCAGGTGCTTGTCGGCCGCATCGGCGGTGAAGGCGCCTCGGCCAGCATGCTGCTGATACCAGGGAAACTGGTTGAGCGAGCTGGGCAGGTCGTCCTCAGTGAGCCTTATGTCGTAGTAGATATTGGCTTTGCCGCTGGTCCGGCTGGCGAAGGACGCCATGTAGTCGCTGGGCAGGGTGTTGTTCTGGGCTGTGACGCTGGTCAGCTGCGTCTGCTCGACCCGGTCCAGGTAGGCGCTCAGCTCGTCGTCGACCCGACCCAGGAGATAGCTGTGCAGGAAGTAGGCGGTGAGCGAGCTGATCACGAGAAGCGCGGCGGCGACCAGGGCCAGAACCGCGACGACCAGCTTGACCCGCAGCGGGATGGTCCGAAGCTGGCCCTTCGCGTCGTGGACGAGGTTCACGCCGCCGGCTTACGCAGCACGTAGCCGACCCCGCGCAGGGTGTGGATGAGCCGGGGTTCGGTGTTGTCGACCTTGCGCCGCAGGTAGGAGATGTAGGACTCGACGATGTTGTCGTCGCCCCGGAAGTCGTAGTTCCAGACGTGGTCGAGGATCTGCGCCTTGGAGAGCACCCGGTTGGCGTTGAGCATCAAGTAGCGCAGCAGCTTGAACTCGGTCGGCGACAGCTGCACCCGCTGGCCGGCCCGGTGCACCTCGTGGGTCTCCTCGTCCAACTCCAGGTCGGCGAAGGTGAGCCGGGAGGGGGCCTGCTCGCCGGTGGCGGTACGCCGCAGCACCGCCCGGATCCGGGCGGTCAGCTCCTCCAGGCTGAACGGCTTGGTGACGTAGTCGTCGCCGCCCAGGGTCAGTCCCCGGATCTTGTCGTCGGTGGCGTCCCGCGCGGTCAGGAAGACCACGGGCGTACGCGTACCACCCTCGCGGAGCATCCGGATGACCTCGAAGCCGTCGAGGTCGGGCAGCATCACGTCGAGCACGACCAGGTCGGGCCGGTGGTCCTTGGCGGCGTTCAGGGCCGCGCTGCCGCTCGTCGCGGTGGCGACGTCGAAGCCCGCGAAGCGCAGGCTAGCGGAGAGCAGTTCGAGGATGTTGGGATCATCCTCGACGACCAGCAGTCGGGCCTCGGTCTGGGTAGCCACCATGGCACCCATCATCCGCGCCCCGCCTGCGGCGGCGCTGGGTGGATGCTGGAAACAACCTGTGAGCCAGCCCGCGCTGGCGACGGGCTCAGCGGAGCAGCCGGCGCAGCCCGTCCAACGCGCCGTCGAGCAGCCGGATCGCCGTCCGCAGCTGGGTGTCGGTGAGCCGCCCGGCGCGGACCAGCGCGCCGACCTCGACGGTGAACGCGGCGAGCCGCTGGTCGAACTCGGCGAGCAGGGGCGACTCGCCGGCCGCGGCCGGCGCCCCGTTGGCGGCGGGCCGGGTCGGTGGCGGAGCCCAGTGCGCCCGCCGGGTCTGCCGGGCCGCCTCGCGCAGCTCCCGCTTGAGGTCGCGCACCGAGCCGCGTACCTCGGTCCGGATCTCGCCGGCCAGGGCGGTGAGGTCCTCGACGGAGGCGGTGATGTCCGACTCCAGGGCGGCCAGCTCGTCGGCGCGCTGCCGCAGCTCGGCGCGGCCCGCCTCGGTGATCTCGTAGACCTTCCGGCCGCCGGCGGCGGTGTGGGTGACCAGTCCTTCGACCTCCAGGCGTTGCAGCCGGGGGTAGATGGTGCCGGCGCTGGGCGCGTAGAGGCCGAGGAAGCGGTCCTCCAGCAGCCGGATCAGCTCGTAGCCGTGCTTCGGGCCGTCATCGAGGAGCTTGAGCAGGTAGAGCCGAAGCCGCCCGTGACTGAACACGGCGGTCACGGCAGCTCCTCCAGGTCGTCGGCGTCCTCGACGGGCCGGGCGAGCAGCGCGATGCTGCCAGAGGTCGCGGACGCCCAGAGCTTACCGCCGCCCGTGCCGAGGACCCCGTGGCTGTCCTTCATCGCGCCCAGCCCGGCGCGGCCGCGCACCTGGGGGAAACCGCTGGTGATCCGGCCGGAGACGGTGTGCAGGTCGACGGTGAGGTCGCTGTCCTCCCGCACCCGGACGGTGATGCTGCCGGAGATGGCGCTGAGCCGGATCTCGCTGCCCCGGGGGTTGTCCAGGTCGCAGGTGATCGAGCCGGAGACGGTGTGCGCGTGCACCCGGCCGGGCGCGCTCTCGGCGAGGATCACCTCGCCGGAGACCGTCTCCAGAGACAGGTCGCCGGCGACGCCGAGCGCCTCCACCGGGCCGGAGGTGACCTTCGCGGTGGTCCGGCCACGCAGCCCCATCAGGGTGATCTGGCCGGAGGTGACGTCGACCTGGGTGTCCCGGCGCAGGCCGGAGGCGACCAGCGAGCCGTCCACCAGCCGCAGGTCGGCCAGCACGTCGGCCGGCACGGCGACGGAGACCTCGGCCCGGAACCGGCGACCGAGCTGGCCGAGCCACCAGAGGAAGCCGGGCCAGCGGGGGTGTCGTTGGTGCCCGACGAACAGGCGGCCGTCGCGGTGTTCCACGATGACCGGCCGCCGGCTGACCCGGGTGACGTCGACCCGGGCCGGGCCGTCGGTGGCGACCACGTTGAGCCGGCCGGTGACCAGCCGTACCTCGAGCCGGGTGACCGGCCCGTCCAGGGTGAGCCGCTGCGGGCTGTCGACCGTCCAGCTGGCCATGGCGTCCTCCCTCTCGGTGACGTACCGATCCACGGCACGTCCAGTGACGGGAGGAGCATAACGCGATACATCGCGACTGAACAAGATAGTGTCGCGACTCTGTCAGGCGGCCCGGTCGAGCACCACCTCCCTCGCCTCCCGCCCGGCGGCGGACGGGACCGCAGGCACGGATCCGGCCGGCACCGCGAGACCGAGGCCGGACGGCAGCACCCCGACCGACGTCGGCAGGAGACCGCCCACCGGGGCGGTCCGGCCGAGGGCCACCGGGCGGGCCGGAGTGAGGTGGACCACCGACTCGGCGGCGCGGGCGAGCATCCGCCGGTCCGCGTCCGGCGCCGGGTGCAGCGCGGCGGCCACCACCACCGACACGGTCAGGTCCCGGGCGGCGAGCACCCGGCGGACCGAATCCCAGAGGGTCTCCTCGCCGAGGAACGCGGCCAGGGTGGTCGGGTCGCCGGCGTACCGGTAGCTGAGCCGGAGCGGGACGACCGGCGCGCCGGCGTCCACCGCGGCCTGGAACATGGCCGGCCGGAACCCGCCGCGCGGCCGGCAGTCGGCGACCTCGCCGCACCAGGTGGTGCCCTCGGGGAAGACCGCCACCGGGCGCCCGGCGCGCAGCGCGGCGGCCACCCGGGCGACGGTGCCCGGCAGGTCCCGTGGCCGCGCCCGGTCCACGAACACGGTGCCGGCGGCGGCGGCCAGCGGTCCCACCACCGGCCAATCCCGGACCTCCCGCTTGGCGAGCATCCGGGCCGGGGTGACCGCGAGCACCGCGAGGATGTCCAGCCAGGAGACGTGGTTGGCGACCAGCAGGGCCCGCCGGCGCGGCGTCCGGCCGCGGACCACCAGCCGCACCCCGAGCGCGCGCAGCGTCCCCCGCGCCCAGCCGCGCAGCGCGGCCCGCCGGTGCCGGGCGGGCAGCACCGGCAGCAGCGCGGCCAGCCCGACCCCGGCCAGGAGCATCCCGAGCACGCCGAGCAGCCGCGCCAGCCGGCGCGCGCGCGACACGGTGGTACGGGTGGCGGCGGGCAGGCACCACGAGCCGCAGCCCGAGGTCGGCCGCCACAACTCCTGGGCGGTCACGCCGGCTCCCCGCCCAGGAAGTGCCGCAGGTAGCGGGGGTTCATCCGGTCCAGCGAGAGCAGCACGTAGAAGTCGGCGCAGCCGAAGTCCGGGTCGTACGCCGGCTCCCCGCAGACCCAGGCGCCGAGCCGCAGGTAGCCGCGGAGCAGCGGCGGGACCAGCGCGCGGCGCTCGGCCGACGACAACTCCGGCTCGGCGCGTTGCGCCCTGGAGCCGTCGGCCAGGGTGGCCGAATCGGCGGCGGCCGGCGCCTCGGCGAACCACGGGCGGCGAGGCGTGACCCGCAGCGGCGGCGGGGCGAGGTGCCGGGCGGTGGCCTGGGCCCACACCTCGGCGACCGCGGTCCCGCCGCCGGTCACCGGCACCGAGGCGCAGCCACCGAGCCAGCGCGACCCGCGCAGGTGCAGGTAGCGGGCGATGCCGGCCCACATCAGGTTGATCACGGCTCCGGAGCGGTGGTCCGGGTGCACGCAGGAGCGGCCGGCCTCCACCAGGTCGTCCCGGAGCGGGGCGAGCGGGGTCAGGTCGAACTCGCCGTCGGCGTACGGGCGCTGGGCGCGGCCGGGCGGCAGCAGCCGGTACGTGCCGACCACCTCGTCGGTGCCCTCCCGCAGCACGACCAGGTGGTCGCAGTGGGCGTCGAACTCGTCGGTGTCGAGCCCCGCGACCCCCGAGTGCAGGGCCGCGCCGAGTTCGGTGGCGAACACCTCGTGACGGAGGCGTTGCGCGGCCGCGACCAGGGTCGGGTCGTCGGCGATCAGCAGGGTGTATCCGCTGGTCGTGAGGGGTGCGCCAGCGGCGTGCAGAACAGCCATGGCTACCTGTGTAAGGGTCCCGGGTTGCCGCCCCCGGGGACGACGGATGTCGATCCGGTGAACGCCACCCCACCGCCCGCCGCCGGGGCGCGGCGATCAGGGAGTTGGCGGCACGTTTCGCCCGGTTCGCGACCGCCAACCTCATGATCGGACCACTGGAACCGGCGCGGGGCGGCGTGCGAGGCTGCCGGGGGTGGGCCGGCGAGGGGGCCGGGGCCGCGAGTCGGGTGCGGAGGAGCTGCATGATCATCGAGTCCCGCTTCCACGGGCCGACCGGTTCGGGCAACGGCGGCTGGAGCGCCGGGCTGTTCGCGGCGGCGGTCGACGACCGGGGGCCGGTGGAGGTCACCCTGCGCAAGCCGCCTCCGCTGGAGACCCCGCTGACCGCGGTGGACGGCACGGTCAGCGCCCCGGACGGCCAGGTCATCGCCCAGGTACGCCGGGTCGAGGAGTTCACCGCCGTGGTCCCGCCGGTGGACCGGCCCACCGCGGCGGCCGCCGCGCAGGCGTACCCGGGGCTGGTGGAGCACCCCTTCCCCGGCTGCTACGTCTGCGGCCCGGAGAACCCGGACGGGCTGCGGATCTTCCCGGGCCGACTGCCGGACGGCCGGACCGCGGCACCGTTCCGCGCCCCGGCCGAGGTGGTGCCCGCGACGGTCTGGGCGGCGCTCGACTGCCCCGGCGGCTGGGCGGTGATCGCGCCCGGCCGCCCGTACGTCCTCGGTCGGATCGCGGCGGTGGTCGCGGCGCTGCCGCGTCCCGGCGACGAGTGCGTGGTGACCGGCGCGATGATCGGCGCCCAGGGGCGCAAGGCCGAGGTCCACTCCAGCCTCTACGGCCCGGACGGCGCCCTGCTCGGATACGCGCGCGCCACGTGGATCGCGCTGCCGCCGGCAGCCTGACTCATCCCTCAGGATGATCGCCTCCTGCCCACGAGGGAGGAGCGCGTACGCATCGCGCCTGATTGACCGGCTTGCACGGGGTTGCCAGGCTGTGCCACGGCGCCCCGCAACGGCGTCCCCATCGGCGCGTCCGCGCGCCGGGGCAGGAGAGGAGAATGATGTCCGACGGGCAGTGGAGCCCCAGCGCCGGGACCGGCCAGATCGTGGTGTCCGGACTGACGAAGGAATACAAGACAGTCCGGGCGGTCGACAATCTGTCGTTCACCGTCGAGCCGGGGCGGGTGACCGGCTTCCTCGGCCCGAACGGCGCCGGTAAGACGACCACCCTGCGCATGCTGCTCAACCTGGTCACCCCGACCGCGGGCCAGGCCACCATCGGCGGCCACCGGTACGCCGACCTGGCCGACCCGCTGCGCTCGGTGGGCGCGGTGCTGGAGGCGTCCAGCGCGCACAAGGGCCGCACCGGGATCAACCACCTGCGGGTGATCTGCGCGGCGGCGGGCCTGCCCCGGCACCGGGCCGACGAGGCGCTCGCGCTGGTCGGGCTCGCCCCGGCGGCGAAGCGCAAGTTCAAGGGCTACTCGCTGGGCATGAAGCAGCGGCTCGGCATCGCCGCCGCGATGCTCGGCAACCCGCAGGTGCTGATCCTCGACGAGCCGGCCAACGGCCTCGACCCGGAGGGGATCCGCTGGATGCGCGGCTTCCTCAAGGGGCTGGCCGCCGAGGGGCGGACCGTACTCGTCTCCAGCCACCTGCTCTCCGAGATGCAGCTGCTCGCCGACGACGTGGTGATCATCGCGGCCGGCAAGCTGGTCCGGCAGGGGCCGGTGGATCAGGTGATCGGCTCGATGACGCACGGCGCGCGGGTGCGGGTACGCACCCCGCAGGCCGAGGAGCTGACCGCGGCGCTGCGCGAGCAGTCGGCCACGGTGGACGCCGACGGCCAGGGCGCGCTGCTGGTCACCGGGGTGGACGCGCCGACCGTGGGCCGGGTGGCCCTGGCCGCCAAGGTGGAGCTGCACGAGCTGACCACCGAACGCCCCGACCTGGAGGGGGTCTTCCTCGAACTGACGGCCGGAAAGGCGGAGATCCGATGAACCTGGTCCGATCCGAGCTGCTCAAGATCCGTACGACCAGCACCTGGTGGCTGCTGGGGATCGGCGCGTTCCTCGCCACCGCGGTGGCCTTCGCGGTGAACGCCTGGCTCGCGCACACCACGCTGAGCGGCCGGGGCGAGGAGATCGGGGTCAGCGGCGAACAGGCGACGGCGGCCGCCCAGGCGGCCAACCTCTACACGTCCGGGCAGTACCTCGGCCTGCTGTTCGTGATGCTCATCGGCATCCTGATGGTCACCAACGAGTTCTTCCACCAGACGGCGACCACCACCTTCCTCACCACGCCACGCCGCACCTCGGTGATCCTCGCCAAGCTCGGCGCCGCGTCGCTGCTCGGCTTCGGCTTCTGGCTGGCCACCACGGTGATCGACCTGCTCGCCGGGTCGGCCTTCCTGTCCCTGGACGGCCACGGCACCCAGCTCGGCGAGTGGGACGTACAGCGCGCCCTGCTGCTCAACCTGCTGGCGTACGCGATCTGGACCGGTCTCGGGGTGGGCATCGGGACGCTGATCCCCAACCAGCTCGGCGCGGTGATCACCGCGGCGGTGCTCTACCTGGTCGGCACGCAGGTCGTGCAGCTGCTCTTCTTCCTGCTCTCCAACTGGCTCGACAACGAGGCCGTGATCAAGTGGCAGGTCGTCTGGCCGGCCGTCGCCTCCCAGGTGATGATCAGCGGGGAACCCAGTCAGTTCACGCCCGCCTGGTGGGTGGGCGGCCTGGTGCTGGTCGGCTACGCCCTGGTCAGCGGGATCACCGGCGTCCTGATCACCCGACGGCGCGACATCGCCTGAGCCGTAACCGCACGGCCCCGGCCGGTGACCATCCGTCACCGACCGGGGCCGTTCGTCGCTCAGGGCCTGTTTCATCCCGGGCATGGCCTGGCGAAACAGCCACTAGCAGGGGTCAACGCGACACGCAGGGTTTGCCGAACTTCTGGCATCTTCTGTGAAACGGACCACGGGCCGGAGGCGAGAATGCCTGCGGCATTCGTACGGCGTAGCCTGGGAGCCGTCTTCCGTCCGCCGGTGTTGCGGCACGGACGACACCGCGTGACATTACGAACCCGCGTGAAAGAGGCGATCAGCGGCCGTGTCGACCCAGCAGACTTCGCAGGAGAACCCACTGGCGGGTTTCGGCCCGAACGAGTGGATCGTCGAGGAGATGTACCAGCGCTACCTCGCCGACCCGTCGAGCGTCGACTCGGCCTGGCACGACTTCTTCGCCGACTACAAGCCGGCCCCCGGCGCCGCCACGCCGCGGCCCGACGGCCATGCCAAGCCGGCCGCCGCGCCGGAGCCGGCCGAGCAGCAGGAGGCGGTCGCCACGGTGACCCAGCGGCCGGCCGCCGAGCAGCCCGCCGCGAAGCCGGCCGCCGCGGCCAAGGCCGCCCCGACCCCCGCCAAGCCCGCCGCCGCGAAGCCCGCGCCGGCCGCCAAGGCCGCCCCGGCCAAGCCGGCCGCCAAGGCCCCCGCCGTGAGCGCCGCCGGCACCACCCCGCTGCGCGGCGTGGCCGCCAAGATCGTCCAGAACATGGACGCCTCGCTGGCTGTGCCGACCGCGACGAGCGTCCGCGCGGTCCCGGCGAAGCTGCTGGTCGACAACCGCATCGTGATCAACAACCACCTGGCCCGCGGCCGCGGCGGCAAGGTGAGCTTCACCCACCTGATCGGGTACGCGATGGTCCGGGCGCTGATCGAGCACCCGGAGATGAACAACTCCTACGCCGAGGTCGACGGCAAGCCGGCGATGGTCCGGCCGGAGCACGTCAACCTGGGCATCGCCATCGACCTGGCCAAGCCGGACGGCTCCCGCAACCTGGTGGTGCCCTCCATCAAGGCCTGCGAGCAGATGGACTTCCGGCAGTTCTGGCAGGCGTACGAGGACGTGGTCCGGCGCGCCCGCCGCAACGAGCTGACCATGGACGACTACGCCGGCACCACCATCTCGCTGACCAACCCGGGCGGCATCGGCACGGTCCACTCGATCCCGCGCCTGATGCAGGGGCAGAGCGCCATCATCGGCGTCGGCGCCATGGAATACCCGGCCCCGTACCAGGGCATGAGCGAGGCGACCCTGGCCGAGCTGGCGGTCAGCAAGATCATCACGCTGACCAGCACGTACGACCACCGCATCATCCAGGGCGCCCAGTCCGGCGAGTTCCTCAAGGTGATGCACGAGCTGCTGCTCGGCGAGCGCGGCTTCTACGACGAGATCTTCACCTCGCTGCGCATCCCGTACGAGCCGGTGCGCTGGGTGCGCGACGTGGCCGTCGACTCCGAGGGCCAGATCAACAAGACCGCGCGGGTGCACGAGCTGATCCACGCGTACCGGGTCCGGGGCCACCTGATGGCCGACACCGACCCGCTGGAGTTCACCATCCGCAAGCACCCGGACCTGGACGTCCTGGAGCACGGGCTGACCCTGTGGGACCTGGACCGGGTCTTCCCGGTCAACGGCTTCGCCGGCAAGCAGCGGATGAAGCTGCGCTCGATCCTCGGCGTGCTGCGCGACTCGTACTGCCGCCGGGTCGGCATCGAGTACATGCACATCCAGGACCCGGAGGAGCGGCGCTGGCTCCAGGAGCGGGTCGAGCGCAAGTACGAGAAGCCGACCCCGGACGAGCAGAAGCACGTGCTCAACCGGCTCAACGCGGCCGAGGCGTTCGAGACCTTCCTGCAGACCAAGTACGTCGGCCAGAAGCGCTTCTCATTGGAGGGTGGCGAGTCGCTGATCCCGCTCCTCGGCGAGGTGCTGGAGTGCTCCGCCGAGGCCGGGCTGGACGAGGTCGTCATCGGCATGGCCCACCGCGGCCGGCTCAACGTGCTGGCCAACATCGTCGGCAAGCCGTACGAGAAGATCTTCTCCGAGTTCGAGGGCCACCTCGACCCGCGCTCCACACAGGGCTCGGGCGACGTGAAGTACCACCTCGGCCAGAACGGCAAGTTCACCACCCCGGACGGCGGGCACGCGGTCAAGGTCTCGGTGGTGGCGAACCCGTCCCACCTGGAGGCCGTGGACCCGGTGCTGGAGGGCATCGTCCGGGCCAAGCAGGACCGGATCGACCTCAAGCTGGAGGGCTACACCGTGCTGCCGCTGGCAGTGCACGGTGACGCCGCGTTCGCCGGCCAGGGCGTGGTCGCCGAGACGCTGAACCTGTCCCAGCTGCGCGGCTACCGCACCGGCGGCACCGTGCACGTGGTGGTGAACAACCAGGTCGGCTTCACCACCGCCCCGGAATACAGCCGGTCCAGCCTCTACAGCACCGACGTGGCCCGGATGATCCAGGCGCCGATCTTCCACGTCAACGGCGACGACCCCGAGGCCGTGGTCCGGGTGGCCCGGCTCGCCTTCGAGTACCGCCAGGCGTTCAACAAGGACGTCGTGATCGACATGGTCTGCTACCGCCGGCGCGGGCACAACGAGGGCGACGACCCGTCGATGTCCAACCCGCAGATGTACCGGATCATCGACTCGAAGCGGTCGGTCCGGAAGCTCTACACCGAGGAGCTCATCGGGCGCGGTGACATCACCGTGGAGGACGCGGAGGAGCTGCTGCGCGACTACCAGGCGCAGCTGGAGCGGGTCTTCAAGGCCACCCGGGACGCCGCCACCACGCCGCGCCAGCTCAGCCGGCCGCCCCGGCTGGTCGAGCCGGAGCCGCAGGTGGAGACCGCGACCGACGCGGCCGTCGTCAAGGCGATCGGCGAGGCGCACGTCAACCTGCCGGAGGGCTTCACCCCGCACAAGCGGATCCAGCAGCTGCTCGACCGCCGGGCGAAGATGTCCGTCGAGGGCAACATTGACTGGGGTTACGGCGAGATCATCGCGTTCGGCTCGCTGCTGCACGACGGGGTCACCGTCCGGCTCGCCGGGCAGGACTCCCGCCGTGGCACCTTCGTCCAGCGGCACGCCTCGGTCGTCGACGCGAAGACCGGCGACGACTACCTCCCGCTGCAGTCGCTCACCGGTGACGGCGAGCGGTCCCGCTTCTTCGTCCACGACTCGCTGCTGTCCGAGTACGCCGCCATGGGCTTCGAATACGGCTACTCGGTGGAGAACGTCAACGCGCTGGTCTGCTGGGAGGCCCAGTTCGGTGACTTCGTCAACGGCGCCCAGTCGGTGATCGACGAGTTCATCTCCTCCGGCGAGGTGAAGTGGGGCCAGCGCTCCGCGGTCACCCTGCTGCTGCCGCACGGCCACGAGGGCCAGGGCCCGGACCACACCTCCGGCCGCCCGGAGCGGTTCCTCCAGCTCTGCGCCGAGGACAACATGCGGGTGGCCATCCCGAGCACCCCGGCGAACTACTTCCACCTGCTGCGCCGCCAGGCCCTCTCGCCGAAGCGGAAGCCGCTGGTGGTGTTCACGCCGAAGTCGCTGCTGCGGCACAAGCTCTGCGTGTCGCCGGTGGAGGACTTCACCATCGGCACCTTCCAGCCGGTCCTGCGGGACACCGCCGCTCCGGCACCGGAGCAGGTGAAGCGGGTGCTGCTCTGCTCGGGCAAGGTTTACTACGACCTGTTCCAGGCCCGGCAGGAGCGGGGCGTCACGGACACCGCGATCATCCGGGTGGAGCAGCTCTACCCGCTGCCCGTCGAGGAGGTCCGGGCCGCCCTGGCGCAGTACCCGAACGCCGAGGACTTCGCCTGGGTCCAGGAGGAGCCGGCCAACCAGGGCGCCTGGTCGTTCGTCGCGCTCAACCTGCTGGAGCACCTGGACGGCGTCCGGCTGCGCCGCATCTCCCGCCCGACCGCTGCCGCCCCGGCGGTCGGCTCGGCGAAGATGCACGAGGTCGAGCAGGGCGCGCTGATCGAGGCGGCCCTCCCCCGCCCGTGACCTGACCGCACCGCCAGCGCCGGGGCAGCGACCGTACGACGGCCGCTGCCCCGGTCGCGTGGCGGCCCTTTTCTGCCGAGAGGACTCATCATGTACTTCACCGACCGCGGCATCGAGGAGCTGGTCGAGCGCCGGGGCGACGAGCAGGTCAGCATGGAGTGGCTGGGCGAGCGGCTCCGCGACTTCGTGGACCTGAACCCGGAGTTCGAGACCCCGATCGAGCGCTTCGCCACCTGGCTGGCCCGGCTGGACGACGAGGACGAGGAGTAGGTCGGCAAGGCCGGCCGGGTTACCGGGCCATCGTCCCCACCAGGCACAGGTATCGTTCGACGACCGCCGTGGTGCGTTCGGCGTCTCCGGTGGCCAGCAGGTCGAGCAGGGCGCCGCGCAGCAGCGCCAGACCGAGGGCGGGATCCGCGGTGCCGCCGCCGGCCTCGCCGTGGGCGTCGGCCAGCAGGCCGAGCCAGTCCGTTACCGTCTGCCGGGCGAAGCCCGCCCACGGTCCGTCCGGTTCGCTCAGCGAGCGGGCGTACGCCTGGAGCCAGAGGACCAGCATCGGGCGGTGTGCCGGCGCCACGAGCCATGCCCAGGTCGCCCGCACCGCCGCGGCGAAGTCGTCGGCGCCCGTCGCCTCCCGGGCCTGCCGGAGCGCCGCCAGCTCGTCGGCCCGGGCCCGGGCGAGCAGGGCGCGGATCAGCTCGTCCTTGGAGCCGAAGAGAAAGAGCAGGACCCGGGGGCTGGACCCGATGGCGGCGGCGAGCGGGCGCAGCGACAGCTCCGCCAGCCCGTGCTCCAACGCGTACCGGTACGCCCGCTCGAGGAGTTCGTCGCGGCGGGCACTCGGGGGTCGCTCGTGCTGCGTCACAGCGCTACTCTGCCACTGAAACGACTGTTTCAGTTGTGGAGGGCTGTCGATGAGCGCGGAAATCCTCATTCGTCCGTTGGGCCGTCCCGGTGACCTCGGCTGGGTGGTGATGGCCCACGGCGAGTTGTACGCCGCCGAGTTCGGCTGGGACACCAGCTTCGAGGCGCTCGTGGCCCGGATCGTGGCGGACTACGCCGCCGGCCACGACGCGGCCCGCGAGGCCGCCTGGATCGCCGAGGTGGCCGGCGAGCGGGTGGGCTGCGTCTTCTGTGTGGCGGCGGACGAGCGGACGGCACAGCTCCGCATCCTGCTGGTCGACCCGGCAGCCCGGGGACGGCGGGTCGGCGGCCGGCTCGTCGACGAGTGCCTCACCTTCGCCCGCCGGGCGGGGTACACCCGGATGCGGCTCTGGACCAATCACCCGCTGGTCGCCGCCCGCCGGATCTACCTCTCCCACGGCTTCCGCCTGGTGCAGGAGGAACCACACCACAGCTTCGGCGCGGACCTGACCGGGCAGGTGTACGAACGGGAGCTGGCGCCGGCCGACGGGTGAGCCGGCCATTGACGCGGACCGTGCCGGTCGCGTCCACTGGAGAGCAACGCCCCAGCGACCAGGACGCGTCGGAGCACACCCCGCCGACGCCAGGGAGGCGGAGATGAATCCCGAACTCCGCAAGCCGCCGCAGGACGCGGTGACCGTACGCCACCTGCGCCTCGGCATCGGATCCGTCGGCATCGCACTGCCGGTCGTGCTGGTGGTGGGTCACCTGGTCGTCGCCCGCCGGCTCACCCTGCTCGACTCGCTCAGCGGCTACTACCACACCGAGATGCGGGACGTCTTCGTCGGCTCGCTGTGCGCCGTCGGAGTGTTCCTGATCGCCTACCGCTACCACTGGCCGGACGACGCGCTGGGCACCGTAGCCGGGGTGCTGGCGGTGGCGGTGGCCCTGTTCCCCACCACGGTGGGCGCGCCGGCCGGCACCACCAGCCAGAGCGACCGGCTGGTCGGCGTGGTGCACCAGGTCGCCGCCGCGGCGCTGTTCGTGCTCCTCGCGGCCTTCTGCCTCTTCCTCTTCACCCGCCCGGACCGGGTCGGCGTGCCGCCGCGCCCGTCGGCCGTCCGGTTCTACCGCGTCTGCGGCGGGCTGATCCTGGCGGCGATCGCGCTCGCGCTGGCCAGCACGCAACTGCCCGCGGACGTACGGCACACGCTCAAGCCGGTGTTGTGGTGCGAGACGGTGGCCGTGTTCGCCTTCGGGGCGGCCTGGGTGGCGAAGAGCGACGCGCTGTTCCGGGCTGCCGAGTCCGTCGACGAGAGCGACGTGGGCCAGGACACCCGGCCCGCCACGCCGACCTCGCCCTGATCGGCGAGGGGCCGGTCCCGGGCACAAGGACCCGGGCGGCCGACACCGCGATCTTGTAGCGTGAGTGCGTGGCACGCAGCGTGTACCTGACCAGCGTGGGATCGGGCGGGGGCAAGTCGACCGTCGCGCTCGGGCTGGCGGAGCTGCTGTCCCGGCAGGTCGAGCGGATCGGCGCGTTCCGACCGCTGGTCGCCGGCCGGGGCCCCGACCACATCCTCGCGCTGCTCACCGAGCGCTACCGGGTGGAGCTGCCGGTCGACGCGCTGCACGGCGCGACGTACGCCGAGGCCACCACGCTGGTCGCGGACGGCCGGCGGGAGGAGCTGATCTCCCGGATCGTGGCCCGCTACCGGGAGGTGGAGCGGCGCTGCCCCGCGGTGGTCGTGGTGGGCAGCGACTTCGCCGACGGGGACGGTGCCGGCCCGCGCGAGCTCGCGTTCAACGCCCGGCTGGCGACGGAGTTCGGCAGCGTGGTGGTGCCGGTGGTCGACGGCTTCGACCAGCCGCCCGAGGCGGTCGCGGCAGCGGTGCGCGGGGCGTACCACGACCTGGCCGACCTGGGAGCGACCGTGGTGGCGGTGGTCGCCAACCGGGTGCCCGCGCCGATGGCCCTGCCCGAGCTGCCCGTCCCCGCGTACGCGATCCCGGAGGTGCCGGCCGTGTCGGCGCCGACGGTGGCCGAGGTGGCGGCGGCGCTCGGCGCCACCCTGCTCTCCGGCGACGACACTGCGCTGGACCGGGACGTGCTCGACTACGTGGTGGGCGCGGCGCACGTGCCCACCCTGCTGGACCACCTGACCGACGGCGCGCTGGTGATCACCCCCGGCGACCGGGCCGACCTGCTGGTGGCGGCGAGCGCCGCGCACGTGGCCGGGCAGGTCTCCGTGGCCGGGTTGGTGCTCACCCTCGGCGAGCAGCCGGACCCGCGGGCGATGCGGCTGGTCGAGCGGCTCAACACCGGGTTGGCCGTGCTGTCGGTGACCAGCGACAGCTACGCCACGGTGGAGGAGTCCAGCCGGATCGAGGGCCGGCCCAGCGTGGCGAACCCCCGCAAGGTGGAGGCGGCGCTCGGCGCCTTCGAACGCTGCGTGGACACCGTCGACCTGGCCCGGCGGCTACGGGTCAGCCGCTCCGCGCGGGTCACCCCGTTGATGTTCGAGAACGACCTGATCGACCGGGCCCGGGCGCGGCGCCGGCGGCTGGTGCTGCCGGAGGGCGCCGAGGAGCGCATCCTGCGCGCGGCCGAGATCCTGCTGCACCGGGGCGTCGCCGACCTGACCCTGCTCGGGCGGCCGGCGGACGTCGCCCGGCGGACCCGGGAGCTGGGCGTCGACATCGGCGGTGCGCAGGTGGTCGACCCGGCCGCCAGCGAGTGGCGGGACGAGTTCGCCGCCGAGTACGCGCGGCTCCGCGCGCACCGGGGCGTCACGCCCGAGCTGGCCCACGACATCGTGGCCCAGCCCAACTACTTCGGCACCATGATGGTGCACTCCGGACGCGCCGACGGGATGGTCTCCGGCGCCACCCACACCACGGCGGCCACCATCCGGCCGGCCTTCGAGATCATCCGGACGGTGCCGGGGGTCTCCGTCGCCTCCAGCGTCTTCTTCATGCTGCTCGCCGACCGGGTGCTGGTGTACGGCGACTGCGCGGTCAACCCGGATCCGGACGCCGCCCAGCTCGCCGACATCGCCATCTCCTCGGCCGACACGGCGGCCCGGTTCGGCATCGAGCCGCGGGTGGCGATGCTGTCGTACTCGACCGGCGACTCCGGCTTCGGGGCGGACGTGGAGAAGGTCGCGGCGGCCACCAAGCTGGTCCGGGAGCGCCGGCACGAACTGCTGGTGGAGGGTCCGATCCAGTACGACGCGGCGATCGACCCGCAGGTCGCGGCCACCAAGCTGCCGGACAGCCCGGTGGCGGGGCGGGCGACCGTGTTCATCTTTCCGGACCTGAACACCGGCAACAACACCTACAAGGCGGTGCAGCGCTCGGCCGGGGCGGTGGCGGTCGGCCCGGTCATGCAGGGCCTGCGGCGGCCGGTCAACGACCTGTCCCGGGGTGCCACCGTGCCGGACATCGTCAACACCGTGGCGATCACCGCCATCCAGGCCGCCGCGTCGTCGGAGGGGGTCGCGTGACCGACCGGGTGCTGGTCCTCAACTGCGGGTCCTCGTCCGTCAAGTACCGGCTGTACGACGGCGAGGAGGTCCGGGACAAGGGCAAGATCGAGCGGGTGGGCGAGCCGGGCGGCGGACCGCCCGACCACGAGAGCGCGGTACGGGAGATCCTCGACCGGCTCGACCTCGACGGGCTGACCGCGGTCGGGCACCGGGTGGTGCACGGCGGTCGCACGTTCAGCGCGCCAACACTGATCGACGACCGGGTGCTCGCCGCGATCGAGGACCTCGTCCCGCTCGCCCCGCTGCACAACCCGGTGAACCTGGCCGGCATCCGGGTGGCCCGGGAGGCGCTGCCGGACACCCCGCAGGTCGCCGTCTTCGACACCGCGTTCCACCACACGCTGCCCGAGGCCGCCGCCACCTACGCCATCGACCGGGACACCGCCGAGCGGTACGGCGTCCGCCGGTACGGCTTCCACGGCACCTCGCACGCGTACGTCTCGCGGCGCACCGCCGAACTGCTGGGCCGGCCGTACGCGGAGCTGAACACCATCACCCTGCACCTGGGCAACGGGGCGAGCGCCTGCGCGGTCCGGGGCGGGCGGAGTGTGGCCACCTCGATGGGCCTGTCGCCGCTGGAGGGTCTGGTCATGGGCACCCGCAGCGGGGACCTCGACCCGACGGTCATCTTCCACCTGCGCCGCGAGGCGGGGATGGGCGTGGACGAGATCGACGACCTGCTCAACCACCGCAGCGGCCTGCTCGGCCTGACCGGGGCCAACGACATGCGCGAGGTGCTGGCCCGGCGGGACGGCGGGGATCCCGCCGCCGCGCTCGCCTTCGACGTCTACTGCCGACGGATCAAGAGCTACGTGGGCGGCTACTACGCCCTGCTCGGGCGGGTGGACGCGGTCACCTTCACCGCCGGGGTCGGCGAACACGCGGCACCGGTCCGCGCCGCCGCGCTGGCCGGCCTGGACCGGCTGGGGATCGCCGTCGACCCGGCGCGCAACGAGGGCAGCGGCGACCGGGTGGTCTCCCCCGCCGGCACCGAGGTCACCGTCTGCGTGATCCGCACCGACGAGGAGCGCGAGATCGCCCGGGAGACCCGGGAAGTGATCGCCTCGCGCGGCTGAGGCCAGTCGGCCTGCGGCTGTCCGATCGGCTGGAGTGGCCGAATCCGGCGAGGGCCGCGCGGACCGGATGGTGGTCGTCTGCAGCCGGCGGCGGGGGTCAGGCCAGCGCCAGCCAGGCCACCACGGCGACCACCACCACGGCGACGCCGATGCCGGCGATCAGCGGGAGCCGGGACGGCGCCTCGGCCGCCGCTGCCGCCTCCGGCGAGTCGACGAAGGCACGGAACTGCGCGGTGTTGCCGCTGGGGTCGGTGTAGTTCTCAGACATGCGCGTGACCATAGCGAAGCTCGTCCACCCGGAGGGTCGTCCGCCGGGCCGGTGACGACAACATCGTCCGGCCGGTGGAGCCGCGTCGGCCGGGTGGTGGCGGCGCTTGGTCCGGACGTCCGGGCCGCACCGGCCACCCGGCCGCCTACCGTGAAGAGGTGAGGGTGCAGCGGCTGGTCGCCGCACTGGTGACGGCGCTGCTCGTGGGGTGTGCGCCGGCCAGCGCCACGACCCGCGGTCCGACCTCGCCCGCCTCCCGGCCCGCCCCGCAGGGGACGTACCCGGTCGGCGTGCGGCAGTTCGTCGTCGACCCGGGCGGCCCTCGGCCCCTGCCGGTCACCGTCTGGTACCCGGCGGCATCCGCGGCGCCGTCGGCTCCCACCGCCTCCGCGACCGACCCGCCGTCGGCATCCGCAGCGCCGTCGACGCCCACCGCCTCCGCGACCGACCCGCCGTGGGCGCGGACCGGTGCGGGCGGCCCGAGCGTTCGGGCCGGCGCGCGGGTGGCCGCCGGACGGTTCCCGGTGGTGATCTACAGCCACGGGTTGCACAGCCTGCCGGAGCTGCACGCCCCGCTGACCGCCCGCTGGGCGGCCGCCGGCTTCGTGGTGGCCGCGCCGACGTTCCCGCGTACCAACCTGCGGGCACGGGACTTCACCCGGGCGGACGTCCGCAACCAGCCCGCCGACGGCTGGCGGCTGATCCGCCACCTGGTACGCCTCGACACCCGCCGCGGCGACCCGTTCGCCGGGCACCTGGCCGTCAACCGGATCGCCGCGGCCGGACACTCCGCGGGCGGCTTCACCACGGCCGGCATGTTCACCTCGGGACACTCGGCCCGGCTGCGCTCCGGGATCGTGCTCGCCGGCGGCGGGCTGGCCGGCAGCTTCGCCGGTCCGGTGGCGCCGCTGCTCTTCGTGCACGGTGCCGCCGACCCGGTCGTGCCCGAGTCGGTCGGCCGGGCCGCGTACGCCCGCGCCCTCGGGCCGGCCGCGTTCCTGAGCCTCCGTGGTCAGGGCCACGGCGAGTACCTCATCCCGGGGCACCCCGGCTTCCCGCAGGTCCTCGCCACCACCATCGACTTCCTCCGGTGGACGCTCTACGACGACGCGGCCGCCCTGCGCCGCCTCCCCACCGACGCCCGCCTGCCCGGCCTCACCACGCTCACCAGCCGGCTCCCCCGCTGACCCCGCGCTCGCCCCGGGCCCACTCCGGATCCGCGACCGGACTCCGCCACATCGCCGGCTCGGCGGTATCGACCAGCCCCGGGTCCCGCCACATCGCCGACCCGGCGTCGGTGACGGCTCGGCCCGCCGGCCCTGCCAAGCCCCGACGGGGCGGCGTGGCCCGCCGATGGGCGATAGCGTCGCCCGCGTGGACTCCGACGGGCTGGCGGGCCGGCAACTCGACGCGATCCGCGAGGTGACGGCGCTGGCGGACCGGGCCGGCATCGCGGTGTGGCTGCGCGGCGGCTGGGCGATGGATTTCCACCTCGGCGTGGTGACCCGCCCGCACGTGGACGTCGACTGGTACTGCTGGCGGCGCGACGCCGACGCGCTGGCGGCCGGGCTCGCCGGGGCGGGTTGGCGACCCGACCCGCGGATGCCGCCCACGACCCAGCTCGACGTGCTCCGCGACGACGTCGAGTTGAGCTTCGCCTACCTGGACCGGGACGCCGAGGGGCGGGTGGTGGTCGGGGCCGGGCCGTGGGCCGGCACCCCGCTGCCCGGCGGGATGCTGGACGCCCGACCGGGGCGGATCGGTCCACTGGTCGCGCCGATCATCAGCGTCGCCGCGCAGATCGAGCTCAAGGAGATGTTCCCGGTCTGGATGCCGGCCCGGCCCCGCCGCGCCAAGGACGCCGCCGACCTGGCCCGCCTCCGCGGCAGCTCTTGATTCGCTCCGCATCCGCGACCTGGCGGTATCGACCAGTCCGGAACCCCGCCACATCGCCGAGCTGTCGTCGAGCACGACGGCCCAACCGGGCGCCGACCCGGGCGTCGAGCACGGCCGGCGTGACCGAAGGCCGGCCGGCCGGTCCGGCCCGCAGGGCACAATCGTGTTCATGTTCCGTCGCCGCGCCGCCCTGATCACCGCCGCCCTGCTCAGCGCGGGTCTGGCCGGCTGCTCCGGCGGGACCGTCCCGACCGGACGGGCCGCACCGAGCGCGCCACCCTCGGCGACCACGCCGGCGCCGCGGGTACCCGCCGGGCACGCGCCGACCGAGAGCTTCGCCGTCGGCGTACGCCAGCTCAAGCTGAACCACGACGACCGCGCCCTCCCGGTGACCGTCTGGTACCCGGCGCGGGGCGCGGCCGGTGGTGCGCCGGAGCGGTCCGCCCCGGCGGCGACCGGGCGGTTCCCGGTGGTGATGTTCAGTCACGGGCTGGGCGCCCGGCCGGAGGACTACCAGCTGCTGCTCAGCCGCTGGGCGGCGGCCGGGTTCGTGGTGGCCGCGCCGCGATTCCCGCACACCGGCGCCGGCGGCGACGGCAACGTGCTCGACGTGCTCAACCAGCCGGCCGACGTGTCGTACGCGCTGACCCAGGTGCTCGCCCTCGACGCGAAGGCGGACGACCCGCTGCACGGCCGGCTGGACACCGAGCGGGTGGCCGCGGCCGGGCACAGCGCGGGCGGCGTGACCACCATCGGGCTGTTCACCGCGAGCCGGGACGAGCGACTCGACGCCGGCATCGTCTTCGCCGGTACGGCGCTCGGCGTCGGCACCGCCTTCGCGGGTGCGGCCGCTCCGCAGCTGTTCGTGCACGGCGAGGCCGACGAGGTGGTGAGCTACGCCTCCGGCAAGGCGGTCTACGACGCGGTGCCCTGGCCGAAGGCGCTGCTCAGCCTGCCGAAGGGCGATCACGGCCGGGCCCTGCTGACCGACGGCGCGGCGCTGCGGGTGGTCGCCGACACCACCGTCGAGTTCCTGCGCTGGACGCTCTACGGCGACGCGGCGGCGAAGCGGCGCCTCCCCGCCGACGCCACCCGCGGCGGCCTGGCCACCCTCGACGACCACCTCTGAGGCAGCCCGCGCCGCCCTCGTCGGCGCGGCGCGGCCCCGCCCCGTCAGGCGGTGTGGTCGATGACGACCTTGCCGAAGACGTCGCCGGAGGCGAGGCGGGCGAACCCGTCCTGGATCCGGCTGAACGGCACCACGCTGTCGACCACCGGGCGCACCTCGTGCTCGGCGCAGAACGCCAGGAGCTCGGTGAGCTCGTCCGGGGTGCCCATCGAGGTGCCGAGGATCTCCAGCTGCATGGCGAAGACCCGGCGCAGGTTGACCTTGGGCTCGTGCCCGGCGGTGGCCCCGGAGACGACGATCCGGGCCATCGGCGCGGCGGACTTCAGCGAGTGGTCGAAGGTGGCGGCGCCGACCGTCTCGATCACCACGTCGACCCGCTCGGGCAGCCGAGCACCGGGTTCCACCGCGGTCGCCCCCAGCTCGGTGATCCGCTCCCGCTTGGCGGCGTCGCGGCTGGTCGCGTACACCCGCTTGCCGAGCGCGACGCCGAGCGCGACGGCCGCGGTGGCCACGCCGCCGCCGGCCCCCTGGACCAGCACCGACTCGCCGTCGGCGACCCGCCCCTTGGTGGTGAGCATCCGCCACGCGGTGAGCCAGGCCGTGGGCAGGCAGGCCGCGTCGGTCGCCGACAGGCCGGCGGGCAGCGGCAGCAGGTTCATCCGGGGTACGGCCACCCGCTCGGCGAAGGTGCCCGGGAAGTGCTCGGAGAGGATGGAGACCCCGCGCGGGTCACCCGGGGTGGGCACCACGGGGTAGATGACCACCTCGTTGCCGTCCGGGTCGGTGCCGACCGCGTCGCAGCCGAGGATCATCGGCAGCTGGTCGCCGCTGAGGCCCACCCCGCGCAGCGACCAGAGGTCATGGTGGTTGAGCGAGCTGGCCCGCACCTGCACGGTGACCCAGTCCGGCTCGGGACGGGTCGGCTCGGGACGGTCGCCGACGGTGAGCGCGGCGAGCGGGTTGTCGGCGTCGAAGGCGGAGGCATAGGCGGCACGCATGATCGGCACGGTAACAAGCTGAGCGCTCGTTAAGAAGGGACCCTTCGGAGTGCAAAACGCCACAAGAAGGGCCCCTTCCCCCGATTCAGCGGCGGGCCACCCCGTCGCGGCGAGCCGCCTCGGCGACGGCCTCGGCGACCGCCGGCGCGACCCGCGGGTCCAGCGGGGACGGCACGATCGCCTCCGGGGTCAGCGACTCGGCGACCACCCCCGCGATGGCGTCGGCGGCGGCCACCTTCATCCCGTCGGTGATCCGGGTGGCCCCGGCGTCCAGCGCGCCCCGGAAGACGCCGGGGAAGGCGAGCACGTTGTTGATCTGGTTGGGGTAGTCGCTGCGCCCGGTGGCGACCACCGCGACGTGCCGGGCGGCCACCTCGGGATGCACCTCGGGCGTGGGGTTGGCCAGCGCGAAGACGATGCCGCCCGGGGCCATCCCGGCCACCGCCGCCTCGGGAATCTGCCCACCCGACACGCCGACCAGCACGTCCGCGCCGCGCAGCGCCTCGGCGATGCCGCCCTGCCGGCCGTCCGCGTTGGTCGTCTCGGCCAGCTCGGCCTTGGTCCCGGTCAGCTCGCGATGCCGGCCGAGGATGCCCTTGGAGTCGCAGACCACCACCTGGTCCGGGTTCACTCCCCCGGCGACCAGCATTTTGGTCACCGCGACGCCGGCCGCGCCGGCCCCGCTGACCGCCACCCGCAGGTCGCCCAGCTTGCGGTTGAGCAGGGTGGCCGCGTTGCGCAGCGCGGCCAGCACCACGATCGCGGTGCCGTGCTGGTCGTCGTGGAAGACCGGAATCGGCAGCGCCTCGTCCAGCCGGCGCTCCACCTCGAAGCAGCGCGGGGCGCTGATGTCCTCGAGGTTGATCCCGCCGAACGACGGGGCGAGCGCCCGGACCGTCGCCACGATCTCGTCGACGTCCTGGGTGTCCAGGCAAATCGGCACGGCGTCCACGCCCCCGAACTGCTTGAACAGCACCGCCTTGCCCTCCATCACCGGCAGCGCCGCGCGCGGGCCGATGTTGCCCAGGCCCAGTACGGCGGAGCCGTCGGTGACCACGGCGACGGTGTGCGACACCCAGGTGTAGTCGTCGACCAGGTCGGGGTCGGCGGCGATCGCCTCGCAGACCCGGGCCACCCCCGGGGTGTACGCGAGGGAGAGGTCCTCCCGGCTGGTCAGCGGCACGGTCGAGGCGACGGCCATCTTGCCGCCGCGGTGCAGCCGGAAGACGGGATCTGCGGGGTCCGGAGGGGACGAAGACATGGTGACTCCAGGATCTGTCGAGCAGACGGACCGGCCCGGCTCGGCGCGCGTGGTCAGCGGCCAGCGGGGCGGCGGTGCGGGGGGTCACCCGGGCACTTTCCGAGCATAGTGGCGCACCCGTCACCCGGGTGTGAGCGGGGTCATATCCACCGCCGCCGACCTTTGACCAGCCCGGGACGCGGCCAGTAGCGGGCCACCACCCGGCCCCGTACGTCCGCCACCCCGTACGCCCGGGAGTCGTCGGTGACCAGGTCGTTGTCGCCGCGTACCCACCAGCCGCCGTCCTGTGCCCGGACGGCGCGCTTGACCACGAGCAGGTCGGGGCGGCTGCGGAAGACCGCGACCACCACGTCGCCGGGACGGACCGGCCGACCGCCGGTACGCACCAGCACCGCGTCGCCGTGCCGCAGGGTCGGGGCCATGGACGGCCCGGTGACCAGCACCGGCATCAACGGGCCGCGCACGCCCCACGGATCGGATCCGTTCACCGCCCGCACCGGGTTTCACCTCCCGCCCGCCGGGGAGCATGTCCAGGAGTAATGTCGTCTTGGATCATCGCAAACATCCCATGGAGGACCCTGATGCGCCTTCCCCGCATCCTCACGCCCCGTGTGACCGTCAGTGCCCACTGTGACCTGCCGTGCGGCGTTTACGACCCGGCGCAGGCCCGGATCGAGGCCGAGTCGGTCAAAATGATCTGCGAGAAGTACCAGGCGAACACCGACCCGGAGTTCCGCACCCGGGCGATCCTGATCAAGGAGCAGCGGGCCGAGCTGGTCAAGCACCACCTCTGGGTGCTCTGGACCGACTACTTCAAGCCGGCGCACTTCGAGAAGTACCCGCACCTGCACCAGCTCTTCAACGAGGCCACCAAGCTCGCGGGCTCCGCCGGCGCCAAGGGTGCCACCGACCCGACCAAGGCCGACGAGCTGCTCTCGAAGATCGACGAGATCTCGAAGATCTTCTGGGAGACCAAGCAGGCGTGACCCCGCCGCTTCCGGCACCGACGATCCGGCCGGCGCGTCCCGAGGACGTGCCGGCCGTCGTCGCGATGGTGCACGAACTCGCCGACTACGAGCGAGCCCCCGAGCAGTGCCACCTCACCGAGGAGCAGCTCACCGCCGCACTGTTCGCGCCCACGCCGGCGCTCTTCGGCCACGTCGCGGTGGACCAGGCCGACCAGCCGATCGGCTTCGCCCTCTGGTTCCTCAACTTCTCCACCTGGGAGGGCGTGCACGGCATCTACCTGGAGGACCTGTACGTCCGGCCGGCCGCCCGGGGCACCGGCGCGGGTCGCCTGCTGCTCGCCACCCTCGCCGCGATCTGTATCGAGCGCGGCTACCGGCGGCTCGAGTGGTGGATGATCAACTGGAATCCGGCGGCCCGCTTCTACGCCGCCATCGGGGCGGCCCCGATGGACGAGTGGGTCCCCTACCGGCTCGCCGGCACGGCGTTGCACGACCTCGCCGCGCAGGCGACGGCCGTCACATCCCCCGGCGGCTGACCGGGTAGAGTCCCGCACCAGGGGGATGAGGGTGACTCAACTGACCGGCCAGCCGACGAGTGATGATGTCGTGCACCTCACCGTGCCCGCCGACGGCGGGTATCTCGGCGTGCTCCGCACCGCCACGGCCGGGCTCGCGGCCCGGCTCCAGTTCGCCCTCGACGAGATCGAGGACCTGCGCATCGCGGTCGACGAGGCCTGCGCCATGCTGCTCGCCATCGCCACCCGCAACGCCGAACTGGAGTGCCGGTTCGCGGTGACCGAGGACGCGCTCACCGTCGAGGTCACCGTGCCGACCGTCCGGGGCGCGACGCTGCCCTCCGAGTCATCCTTCGCCTGGAAGGTGCTCACCGCGCTGACGACCGCGGCGTCCGCCCGGGCCGCCGACGGTCGGGCCACCATCTCCCTGCTGACCCGCCGCGCCTCCGGCTACTGACGGCCGCCGCCCCGGTCGGGGCCGGGGGAGGCGTCAGTGGAAGCCGAGCGCCCGGTTGGTCGGCGAGCTGACCAGCAGCCCGGTGACCCCGAGACCGAGGGCCATCAGCGGCAGGCCCAGCCAGCCCAGCCCGCCCTGGATCATGTACCAGCCGACCGGCAGCAGCATGAGCTGGAGCACGATGGCGGGTGCCCGGGCACCGGACTTCCGGCGTACCAGCGCGCCGCCGAGGGCCCAGAGCGCGGCCGCCCCACCGAGCGCGAAGACCGTCACCAGCAGCGCCGAGGTCAGGTCGGTGGCGGGCGCGGTCAGGTCGGACCAGATCAGCCACACCGCGACCAGGCCGAGCGCCACCGCCTCGGCGCGGAGCAGGTGTACCGCCCAGCGGAGCGGGGCGGGGACCGGGTCGGAGTCGATCGTCACGGCGCCACGATACCCGTGAGTAGGCGCGGTACAGTGCCGCCCATGCGGGCCGTCCTGGTGGTCAATCCGAAGGCCACCACCACCAGTGAACGCAGCCGTGACGTCCTGGTCCGGGCGCTGCGCAGCGAAGTCGACCTGTCGGTGCGGTACACCCGCCGGCGGGGCCACGCCGTGGACCTGGCCCGGGAGGCCGCCGCGGAGGGCGTCGACCTGGTGGTCACGCTCGGCGGCGACGGCACGGTCAACGAGGTGGTGAACGGCCTGATGACGGCCGAGCCGCCGACGTTCCGCACCGGGGGCACGCCGGCGGAGCGGCTGCCGGCGCTGGCCACCGTGCCCGGCGGCTCGACCAACGTCTTCGCCCGCGCGCTCGGCCTGCCCCGGGAGTGGCCCGACGGGACCAGCATGATCCTGGAGGGGCTGCGCCTGGGCCGGTCCCGGACGATCGGCCTGGGTCGGGCGGACGACCGCTACTTCACCTTCTGCGCCGGCTTCGGCATCGACGCTGCGGTGATCCACCGGGTGGAGCGGGCCCGCAAGCGGGGCCGGGTCTCGACGCCGGCGCTCTATCTCCGGTCGACGGTCAGCCAGTACTTCCTGGCCTCCGACCGGCGCCATCCCAGCATCACCCTGGAGCGGCCGGGCGAGACCGCCGAGGCCGAGCTGGGCACGGTCATCGTCCAGAACACGGCGCCCTGGACGTACCTGGGCGAGCGCGAGATCAACCCGAACCCACAGGCGTCCTTCGACCTCGGCCTGGACGTGCTGGCGATGCGGCAACTGCGCGTCGTCAGCACGGCACGTACGGTGACCCAGTTCTTCTCCCGTACGCCCGACCCGCACGGCCGCCGGGTGCTCCGGCTGCACGACGTGGCGGAGTTCACCCTGCTCTCGGCCCGACCGCTGGCCTTCCAGCTGGACGGGGACTACCTGGGCGAGCGAGAGAAAGTTAGATTCGCATCCATTCCGGCCGCACTGAGAGTAATCTGCTAGGTCTCGGGTACTGCCGTCGGTTGACCGGGTGACCCACCGCACTCCCGTGGTGGGCGATTGCTCCAGTCGCGGCGCGACGTCGGACGCGCCGAGTTGGGGTTGTCGGCGACGGCTTCAGGTCGTGGCGCAGACGCGCCGAGCTGGGGTCGTCGCAAGCCACACCGACGAAAGGTGCCGGAAATGTCAGCAATGTCACGCAGACCGTACTATATTGATCCTCGACTGTGGTACGCCGGGTAACCAGAGCGCTCTGAAACCCGGACAAAAGGGTGGTGAGTCCGCTCACTGTTCGGAGTTTTTCCGAGCGGCACCCTTGACATCGCCGCAGTTCGTGAAAGTATTCACAAGCGAACTTGTGTTACCGGGACATTGCCTGGATATGCTCGGCAGGTTGAGCTGTTCCAGCAGGTCCCGGGGCCCGCAGCCTGCTCACGCACTGCCGAATTGGTGGATGCTGACCGTCACCAGTCGGCAATGCGGACGCATATAGGAAAAGCAACGAAGCGTTATCTGGCCCCCACTTAAGAATGAGGAGTGTTGCCGCCATGGACTGGCGCCACGATGCCGTCTGCCGCGACGAGGACCCGGAGCTGTTCTTCCCGATCGGGACGTCCGGTCCGGCCCTCCTGCAGGTGGAGCAGGCCAAGGCCGTCTGCCGGCGCTGCCCGGTGACCGACCAGTGCCTGCAGTGGGCGCTGGAGTCCGGTCAGGACGCCGGCGTCTGGGGCGGGATGAGCGAGGAGGAGCGCCGCGCGGTGAAGCGCCGCGGCGGTCTCAGGGTGCTGCGCGCTCACTCCGCCTGATCGCACGCACAGCACGCCCCGGCCGGGTCCACCCGCCGGGGCGTCTTGCTGCCCACCCCCACCCGGCGGCCCGCCGCGCCACGTCGATCATGAGGTTGACGGCGATGTGGACAGTGCCGAGCGCCGCCAACCTCGTGACAGCCAAGCCGGGCGGCGTCAGCCGAGCTGGGCGGCGGCGCGGCGGAGGACCAGGTCGGCCAGGTCGGGGGCGTCGGTGAGCGGTGCGGCGACGGCGACCGCTCCGGCGTCCCGCGCGGCGGCGAGCACACCGTCGTGGAACAGACCCGGCGCCAGGAAGTAGGCGGCCACCCCGACCCGGCGGGCCCCGCCCGCCCGCAGCTTCGCCACCGCGACGCCGACCGCCGGGGGCGCCGCCGAGGCGTACGACACGCGACAGGGAACGCCGAGGCCGGCGCCGAGCGCCGCGGCCACCCGGCCCACCGAGCCGCGCGCCCGGGGATCCCGGGTACCCGCGGCGGCCAGTACCAGGGCGTCGTACCCGCCCGGCGCCGCCTCGGCCAGCCGGTGGCGCAGCCCGGCCAGCAGCCCGCCGTCCACCCGTCCGACGGCCGGTCCGAGCACGTCGGCGACCCGTACGTCGATCGGCGGTCCGTCCGCGCGCGCGGCGGCGACGGCCGCCGGGATGTCGACCTTCCGGTGGTACGCGGCGGTCAGCAGCAGCGGCACCAGCACCGCCCGGGGGTGCCCGGCGGCGGCGAGTTCCCGCAGCACCGCGGTCGGCCCGGGCTCGGTGTGGTCCAGCCAGCTCGGCAGCACCGTGCTGCCGGGCCGGGCGGCCGCCACGGCGCGGGCCAGCGCCCGGGTCGCCTCGGCCGCCCGCGGGTCACGACTGCCGTGGGCGACCAGCACCACCGGCGGATCGGCCGTCAGGTGTGCAGCCCGCACTCGGTCTTCTCGAACATCGCCCACCGGCCGGACCGCGGGTCCTCCCCCGCCCTCGTCCGCCGGGTGCACGGCCAGCAGCCGATCGAGCCGTAGCCGCGGCCGAACAGCTCGTTGACCGGGATGTCGTAACGCGCCACGTAGGCGTCCACGTCGCGCTGCGTCCAGGCGGCGATCGGGTTCACCTTGACCTTGCCGCGCCGGGCGTCGAAGGCCACCACCGGGGTGTTGGCCCGGGTCGGCGACTCGTCCCGGCGCAGCCCCGCGGCCCAGGCGTCGTATCCGGTCAGCGCCCGCTCCAGCGGCTCGACCTTGCGCAGCTGGCAGCAGTCGTCCGGGGACCGGTTGAACAACCGGGGGCCGTACTGCCCGTCCTGCTGGCCGACGGTCATCCGGGGCCGGATCGACCGGACGTTCACCGGCAGCCGCCGGGCCACCTCGTCGCGGACCCGGAGCGTCTCCGGGAAGTGCAGGCCGGTGTCCAGGAAGACCACGTCGACACCGGGGGCGACCCGGGACACCAGGTGGGCCAGCACGCCGTCCGCCATCGAGCTGGTCACGCAGAACCGGTCGCCGAAGGTCTCGGCGGCCCAGCGGGCGATCTCCAGCGCGGGGGCGTCCGCCAGCTCCCGGCCGGCCTCCTCGGCCAGCGCGCGCAGCTCCTCGGGGTCGCGCCGCCTTGGATCGGCGGCGGTCGGGCCGCCGGCCCCGACCAGGCCCAGGTTGGCGGCGGAGACCAGGCCGGTCATCGGGTCACCGCCCGGCCGAGCAGGCCGGTGAACTTGACGGTGAAGACCCGGGCGCAGGCGTGGCACTCCCAGGCGCCGTGCCCGGCCTCGCTCGGCCGCAGGTCCTCCTCCCCGCAGTACGGGCAGTACAGCGGCGCGGAACGGGTCTCACTCACCGCGCCACCTCGCTCCGCTCGGCGCCACGATGAGTCACCGGGACGCTGAACTGGCTGATTCGCTCGCTGTGCTCGCTCATCGGAGTTCCTCCTCGTCGACCCTGATCACCCAGTTGGCGAACGTCTCGCCCGCGGTCCGGCCGGCCAGGTAGCGGCGGGCCAGGCGTTCCACGTACTCCGGAAGCTCCTCGGCGGTGGTCTTCAGGCCGCGCAGCTTGCGGCCGAAGCCGGCGGTCTGCCCCTGCGCCATGCCGAGGCCGCCGCCGAGGTGCACCTGGAAGCCCTCCACCTGCCGGCCGTCCGGGCCCACCACCAGCTGGCCCTTGAGCCCGATGTCGGCCACCTGGGTGCGGGCGCACGCGTTCGGGCAGCCGTTGAGGTGGATGGAGATGTCGGCGTCGAAGTCGCGCAGCCGCTCCTCCAGCCGGGCCACCAGCTCCTCGCCGCGCCGCTTCGTCTCGACGATGGCGAGCTTGCAGAACTCGATGCCGGTGCAGGCCATGGTGCCGCGCCGCCAGGCCGACGGCCGGGCCTCCAGGCCGATCCGGCGCAGCTCCGCCACCAGCGAGTCGGTCCGCTCCGGCGCCACGTCCAACACCAGCAGCTTCTGGTACGGAGTGAGCCGCACCCGGTCGCTGCCGTGTGCCTCGACCACGTCGGCGAGCCGGGCGAGCTGCGGGCCGGAGACCCGACCCACCACCGGGGCGGCGCCGACGTAGTTGCGGCCGTCGCGCTGCGGGTGCACGCCGATGTGGTCGACCGGCTTCGCCGGCAGCTCCGCGGCCGGGCCGTCGAGCAGCGTCCGGCCCAGGTACTCCTTCTCCAGCACCTCGCGGAAGCGCTCCACGCCCCAGTCGGCCAGCAGGAACTTCAGCCGGGCCCGGTTACGCAGCCGCCGGTAGCCGTAGTCGCGGAAGATGCCGACCACGCCGGCCCAGACGTCCGGCACCTCGGCCAGCGGCACCCAGACGCCGAGGCGCTTGGCCAGCATCGGGTTGGTGGACAGGCCGCCGCCGACCCAGAGGTCGAAGCCGGGACCGTACTCCGGGTGCACCACGCCCAGGAAAGCGATGTCGTTCGCCTCGTACGGGGTGTCGACCAGCCAGGAGATTGAGGTCTTGAACTTGCGGGGCAGGTTGGAGAACCGCTTGTCGCCGACGTACCGGCGGACGATCTCGTCGACCGCCGGGGTCGGGTCGACAACCTCCTCCTGGGCCACCCCGGCGACCGGGCTGCCGAGCACGACCCGGGGGCAGTCGCCGCACGCCTCGGTGGTCTGCAGACCCACCTCCTCCAGGCGGCGCCAGATCTCCGGCACGTCCTCCACCCGGATCCAGTGGAACTGGATGTTCTGCCGGTCGGTGATGTCGGCGGTGTCCCGGGCGAACTCGCGGGAGATGCCGGCGACGACCCGGAGCTGCGCCAGGTTGAGTTCGCCGCCGTCCACCCGGACCCGGAGCATGAAGAACTCGTCCTCCAGCTCGTGCGGCTCCAGCACGGCCGTACGCCCGCCGTCGATGCCCGCCTTGCGCTGGGTGTAGAGCCCCCACCAGCGGAACCGGCCGCGCAGGTCCTGCGGGTCGATGGACGCGAACCCCCGGTGGGCGTAGATGTTCTCGATCCGGGCCCGCACGTTCAGCGGGTCGTCGTCCTTCTTGATCCGCTCGTTGGCGTTGAGCGGCTCGCGGTGCCCGAGCGCCCACTGTCCCTCGCCACGGGCACGGCGGGGTGCCCGCGTGGCGGGTGGGTTGTCGGAGCGGGTCGGGGTGCTGCTGACCGCCATCGCGGCGTCCTCCGTTGTCTGCTGTGCCTGGGTACGCAAACGCGACGGCCGGCCCTACGAAGGGCCGTGGACGGCGATGTCGATGACGGCCGGCGCGGAAGCGCGCCCGAGACGGATGGGTCGGGCGTCGTCAGTAGGCCGGACAGATCGCGCTGCGCACGCGGCCGTAATCGACGTGGCGACGGGCCACGAAGCGGCGGACGACAGCGGCGGTCATGGGCCATATGCTCCCACAACCCCGGATGACCAGCCAACGTCCGAGTGTGTGATCCCACATCACGGGCATCGACGGTGATCCACTGTCGCGCCGTACCGCTCACCGGGTGGCCGCACCGCGAATCGGCGGACCCATGATGCGCACCTGTGTGACGCTGCGACAGGTGACCACCCGTGCGTCGCCCACCCCGGCCGGGACCACCGGTGAGCGCCCGACGTGGTGGGTCACGGCGGCACCCGCGCTGCTCACGCTGGCGGTCACCCTCGCCGGGATCGGGCACGCGCAGCCGTGGCGGGACGAGCTGGCCACCTGGAGCGCCGCCACCCGTCCGGTCGGCGACCTGGCCCGGCTGGCCGGCACCATCGACGCCGCGACCGGGCCGTACTACCTGTTGCTGCATGGTTGGACGGCGCTGGCCGGGGCCTCACCGACCGCGCTGCGGCTGCCGTCCGCGCTCGCCATGGCCGGGGCGGCCGCGCTCACCGCCCGGCTCGGCGAACGGCTGGTCACCGCCCGGGTGGGGCTGCTCGCCGGGCTGCTCTTCGCCGTCCTGCCGAGCACCTCCCGGTACGGCCAGGAGGCCCGCCCGTACGCCCTCGCGAGTTTCCTCGCCGCACTCGCCACGCTGCTGCTGCTCGGGGCGCTGCGCCGGCCGACCTGGCGGCGCTGGACCGGGTACGCCCTGGCCGTCGCCGCCCTGGGCCTGACCCACCTGATCGCCCTCACCCTGCTCGCCGCGCACGGGCTCGTGGTGCTGCTCGCCGCAGGGCGGGGCTCGGCGGCGGCCGGCCTCCGGGACCCGGCGAGCACGCACGCACCCGGCGACCAGGCCGGCGGCGACACGACCGCCAACCAGGCGGACGACCGTGCCACCGGCGCCCAGGCGGACGGCCGCGCGATCGGCGGGCGGCCGGTGGGCAGGCCGACGGCCGACGACCGGGGTGCTGGGCCGGCGGACGAGCGCCGGCCGGCTCCCCGAACCAGCTCCGGCCCTGCGCCACCCGGCGGGTCGGCCGCCGCGCCGGCCTGGCGGTGGGTGGTCGCGTTGCTGCCGGCCGTCGTGCTGGTCACGCCGTTGGTGCTGCTCGCCGGGGGCCAGCGGTCCCGGCAGCTCGACTGGGTGCACCTGGCCCGCCCGGGCGACCTGGCGGCGCTGCCCGGCGGGCTGGCGCAGAGCGGGGTGGTGGGTGGACTGCTGGTCGGCGTCGCCGCGCTCGGCGCGGGGCGGCTCGGCCGGCGGGCCCTGCTGCCCGGCGCGGCGGTCCTGCTGCCCGTGCTGCTGCTCTTCGCCGCCGGGGCGCTCGTGCCGCTCTGGGTGACCCGGTACCTGGTCTTCACCGTGCCGTTCGCCTGCCTGCTGGCCGGGGCGGCGCTGGCCGGCGTACGGCTGGCGCCGGCGCTCGCCGTGGTGACCCTGGCCGGGGTGCTCGGCCTGCCCGACCAGGCGGCGCTGCGCCGCACCCACGAGTGGCCGCGCACCGCCCCCGTCGACTACCGGGGCTCGGCCCGGATCATCGCCGACCACGAGCAGCCGGGCGACGCGATCGCGTACTCGCCCCGGGAGAGTTGGCTCTTCCTCGACCTGGGCATGGCGTACCACCTGGGGGCGCGGCGACCCCGCGACGTGCTGGTGGTCCGCGACCAGCGGCAGCGCGCGGACCTCTGGGCCAGCGAGTGCGACCGGCCGGCGGAGTGCCTGGCCGGGGTACGGCGACTCTGGCTGGTGGTGTCCGGCCGGCGGACCGATCCGGTGGCCGCGGTGCCCGGCCCCAAGGGGGCAGCCCTCCGGGACGGCTTCACCGTCGAACAGGTGTGGCCCCGCGCCGGCATCACGGTCGCCCTCCTCACCCGCTGACCGCCGCCCGCCGGGGGGTGCGGGGTCAGGCGGTGAGGCGGTCGGTGGTGCCGCGGGCCAGTGGGACGACCAGCACGGCCTCGGTGCCGCCGGTGGCGCCGTTGCGCAGTTCGATGGTGCCGCGCAGCTCGCCGGTGACCAGGGCCCGGACGATCTGCAGGCCCAGGTTGCCGCCGCGCTCGGCGTCGAACTGCTCGGGCAGGCCGCGCCCGTTGTCGGTGACGGAGACGTGCAGCTGCTTGCGGAACCGGTGCGCGGAGACCACCACCTCGGGCTCCACCCCGTCCCGCGGGCCGGCGGCACCCTCCTCCCCGGCCGGCGGGAAGCCGTGCTCGACGGCGTTGAGCAGCAGCTCGTTGAGGATCATCACCAGCGAGGTGGCGATCTCGGCGGGCAGTACGCCGAAGCTACCCTGCCGGCGCATGCCGACGGTCACCTCGGTGGCCGCGACCTCGGTGGCCGCGCTGGCCACCCGGTCCACGATCCCGTCGAACTCGACCGCCTCGTCGCTGGACAGGGAGAGGGTCTCGTGGACCAGCGCGATCGAGGCGACCCGACGTACCGACTCCTCCAGGGCGACCCGGGCCTCGGGCATGCCGACCCGGCGGGCCTGGAGGCGGAGCAGCGCGGCGACGGTCTGCAGGTTGTTCTTCACCCGGTGGTGGATCTCCCGGATGGTGGCGTCCTTGGTGATCAGGGCGCGGTCGCGGCGGCGTACCTCGGTGATGTCGCGGACCAGCACCAGCGCGCCGATCGGCACGCCGGCCGGCATCAGCGGCAGTGCGCGGGTGAGCATGGTGGCGCCGCGGGCGTCGATCTCCCGCCGGGGCGGGGCCTCGCCGCGCAGCGCGGCCAGCACCGCGTTGCCGGCGTCGGTGCCTTCCAGCGGGTCGCCGGCCAACCGGCGGTGCAGCTTGGCCAGGTCCTCCCCCACCAGGTGGGAGGCGTAGCCCAACCGGCGGTACGCGGACTGCGCGTTCGGGCTGGCGTAGGTGACCTGACCGTTGGCGTCGAGCCGGACCAGCCCGTCGCCGACCCGCGGCGCCGAGGTGGTCTCGCCCGGATGCCGGGGCGGCGGGAAGGTGCCGTCGGCAATCATCTGGGCCAGGTCGTCGGCGGTGGTCAGGTAGTTCAGTTCGAGCTGGCTGGGCGTACGCGCGGTGGAGAGGTTGGTGTCCCGGCCGACCACGGCGATGACCTCGCCGGACTCCCCGTCGGCGGTCCGCAGCCGCACCGGGATGGCCTCGTGCCGGGCGGGCACGTCGCCATACCAGACCGGGTCGCCCTCCCGCCAGATCCGCCCCTGCCGGTGGGCCACCTCCAGGTGCGCCACCTCCGGCCCGCCGACGATCCGCCCGACCTGGTCGTCGAGGTACGCGGTCGGGGCGGTCGTGGGCCGGACCTGGGCCACGCAGAGGAACGTGCCGTCGCCGTCCACGGGCACCCAGAGCAGCAGGTCGGCGAAGGACAGGTCGGAGAGGAGCTGCCAGTCGCCGGCGATCCGGTGCAGGTGGTCGATGTCGGTCGGCCGGAGCTGGGTGTGCTCCTCGGCGAGGTCGCGCAGGGTGGACACGCTGACCAGCGTGCCACGCCGGGCGTCACATCGTCGCGGTGACCTTTTTCAACCCGCGCGGAGCGTCCGGATCCTCACCCCGGGCCAGGGCCAGGGCCAGGGCGATCCGCTGCAGCGGGAGGATGTCCAGCAGCGGGGCGTACCGCTCGTCGACCTCGGGCACGGCCATCCGGGCGGTCACCTCGACGTCGGCGGAGCCGACCACCACCACGTCGGCACGGCGCTCCCCGAGCCGGGGCAGCACCTCGCGCATCGACTCGCCGCCGGGGCCGGAGCCGACCACGGCGAGCACCGGCACGTCCGGGTCGGTCATGGCGAGCGGGCCGTGCAGCAGGTCGGCGCCGGAGAAGGCGAGCGCCGGCAGGTAGGACGTCTCCATCAGCTTGAGCGCGGCCTCCCGGGCCGTCGGGTACGCGTATCCCCGGCCGGTGGTGACCAGCTGGGCGGCGAACCGGTAGCGCGGGGCGAGCTGCGCCGGGGTGGCGTCGGACAGGGTGCGTTCGGCCAGCTCGGGCAGGCGGGCGAGGGCCGCCCGCTCCTCGGCGGGGAGCGTGCCGTCGCCGGCGCGTACCCCCTCGATCAGCATGAGCAGCGCGAGCAGCTCGGCCGTGTACGTCTTGGTCGCGGCGACCGCCCGCTCGTGCCCGGCGGCGATGTCCACGCTCAGCTCGGCGGTGCCGGCCAGCGGCGAGTCGGGGTTGTTGGTGACGGCGAGGGTGAGCGCGCCCGAGGCGCGGGCCACCCGCAGCACCTCGGCCAGGTCGGGCGAGCCGCCGCTCTGGCTCACCCCGACCACGAGGGCGTCGGACAGGTCCGGCCGGGCGCCGAAGACGGTGATCGCGCTCGGCGAGGCGAGGCCGGCGGGGAGGCCGAGCCGGATCTCGCTCAGGTACGCGGCGTACAGCGCCGCGTGGTCGGAGGTGCCCCGGGCGGTGAAGACCACGTGGCGGGGCCGGCGCTCGGCGATCACCGCCGCGACCCGGGCGATCGCCCCGGCGTGCTCGGCGGAGAGCAGGCGGTCGTAACCGGCCGGCTGCTCCTCGATGTCGGCGGCCATGCCAGCCCCTGGACGCGTCACGGAAGCCCCCTTCTGCGCGATTGCCGCGCGATCCGTGCTCAGTCTTGCATCTTTCGGCTGTGACGAGCAACGGAACGCGCAGTAGTGCGCAGTAGATCACCAGAGGGACCGGTGATCGCCTAGGCTTGCCCGGCTGGTGGACGGACCATCGAGAGGACGACGTGCCCGAGGACGACCCCGCGCTCGCCGCGGAGGAGGAGCTCACGCTGGCCCGGCTGGCGCTGGCCGACGGAGACCTCCCGCACGCCGCGGACCACGTCGCCGCCGCCCTCGTCCGGGCCCCGACGCTGCCCGAGGTGCACGAGACCCTCGCCCGGGTGGCCGCGGCCAGCGGCGGCGACCTGGAGCTCTTCCCCCTCGGGCACCACGCCTTCGTCGGCGCGGTGGTGGCCCGCGCCCACCTGCTCGCCGCCGCCGGGCGCCCCGCCGAGGGGCTCGACCTGCTGGCCGCCGCGACCGGCTACGCGCCCGGCGCCGACTGGGCCGGGGTTCCTTGGGTGACCGCCCCCGACCTGCCCGAACGGCTCGATCCCGAACGCGCCGCCCGGATCCTCATGCAGATCTGCGCGGCGGTGCCCGACCCGGCCCCCCGCCGCCTCCGCGACCCGCTGCGGCCGTACCTCGTGCTGGCCCGCAACGCGGTCACCGTGCATCCCGGGCACGCGCTGCTGCTGGGCGCGGCGTCCGCGCTGGCCCGGCGCGTCGGCGAGGTCGCCCTCGCGGTCACCTGGGCCGCCCGAGGGGTACGCGCGGAGCCCACCAAACTCGGCGAGGTGTGGCTCGGGTACGCCTACCGCAGCGCCGGCCGGACCCGAGACGCGCTCGCGGCGCTCGGCCGGGCGGTCGCACTCGACCCCGACGACCTCGCCGTGTACGCCGACATCGCCGGCACCCTGGCCGACAACGGCCGGCTCGACGAGGCGCTGGACTGGATCGACCGGGCGCTCACCCGGGACCCGACGTTCGACTGCGCGGTGCACACCGCGCACCGGCTGCGCTTCCAGCGCGACGGGGACGTCGCCCACCTGGTCGCCCTCGCCGACTTCGTCCGCGACCACCCCGACGACACCCACGAACACGGCGACCTGGCCGAGTGCTGCCGCAGCCGCCCCTGGCTCGGTCAGGTGACCCCGGCCGGCGGGCCGGTGCTGGACGCGCTGCGGCAGGCCCTCGCCGCCGAGGGCGCCGCCCGGGTCGCCGTACGCCTCGACGCGCTCGAACCGCCGAGCGCCATGCGGACCGCGGCGGCGGCCGCTCCGGGGCTGGACGTGGAGGTGGTCGCCGTCGTCGGCCCGGACCCGCGGGAACCCCGTCGGGCCACCACCTGCCAGCTCTGGCGTTATGAGGGGACGATCGCCGCGCCCACCCTGCCCACCCCGTCGGCCGAGGCGGCGGAGCGGATCCGGCAGCTCGCCCACCCGGCCTGGCCGCACCCGCCGGCCGCGTACGACGCGGCGGTCGGACTGGCCACCCTGGACGTCACCGACCTGCTCGGTCTGCTGGTGCATCCGCCCGAGCCGCCGGCCACCGCGCTGGGCCGGGTGCTCGCCGGTCAGGACCCGTCCCTCTGGGTACGCTGCGTGCAGGTCTGGGCCTGCCTCGGGCTGCTGCACCACCGCACCGACGAACCGTGGGCGGAGTCGACCCGCCGCCGGGTGCTGGTGGAGCTGGTCTGGGGGGTGGAGGACTGGATCACCGAGGCGGCGCTGTTCGCCCTGGTCACCGCCGCCTGGGTCGACCCCTCCGTACGCCCCGACGTGGCCGCCGTGGTGGCCGAGCGGATCGCCGACGTGGCGGCCGTGGCCCGCGAGCGGCGGGTGCCGATCGCCGCCTCGCTGGCCCACCTGGCGCTGGCCACGCCGGACCTGGACCCGGCCACCCGCGACCTGGCCCGCGAGCTGACCGCTGGCCTCGACGCCGGACCCCGTCCGGGTCTGTTCGCGGGGCTCCGCCGCCGCCTCGCCGCCCTCTTCCGCCGCCCCTGACCCACGCCCCGGGCGGGCCCGTCCCACCCCGCCGCGCCGCCCCGCCCCGCCGCCCGGCCGGCCCCTCCGCCCGGCCCGCCCCGCCGCCGGGCCGGCCCTCGGCAAGATCCACACCGGATCGCCGACGTGGCGCGATCAACTCGCCCCGGATACCCCGACCTCGCCGAGCCGGTGTGGATCAAGGCGACCCGTCCGCCACATCGCCGAACCGGCGCGATCAGCCCACTCTCGACACCCTCATGCCGGGGAACTGGAGTCGATCAAGCACGGCGACCCGGCCACACCGCCGACCTGGAGTCGATCAAGCACGACCCCGCCCCATCGGCGACATGGAGTCGATCAAGCACGATGACCCCGCCACACCGCCGACCTGGAGCCGATCAAGCGGGGCGACCGGGCCACGTCGGCAACGCGGAGACGCGGAGACGCGGTGCGGCCACGCCGTACCCCGGGAAGGGTCGGCGTGGCCGCGGCGGGTGCGTCAGGCGACGGGGGTCTTGCCGAGGGCGGCCTCGGCCTCGCCCTCGGGGGTCGCGGCCGGGCGCGCGTCGTTCGTCGAGCGGAGCGGGACCTCCTTGATGAACCAGGCGAGCGCCGGCACCGCGACGGTGATGAACACCGCCCAGAAGAAGACGTGCGCGATGGCGTCGGAGAGCGTGCCGAGGACGAGCTCGCGCATCGGTCCGGTGAGCTGCTTCAGCTTCTCCAGGTCCATGGCACCGCCCTCGCCACCCTGCCCGCCGGCGAACGCGGGACCGGCGGCCGAGTCGGCGAGCCGGTTCGCGAAGATCGCGCCGAACAGCGCGACGCCGAACGAGCCGCCGATCGAGCGGAAGAAGGTGGCGGCCCCGCTCGCCGCGCCCAGGTCCTTCTGCTCCACGCTGTTCTGCGCGATCAGCATCGTGGTCTGCATGAGGAAGCCCATGCCGACGCCGAGCACGATCATGTAGAGCGAGGACTCGACCTTGCTGGTGCCGAGGTCGAGCAGGGTCAGCAGGCCCATGCCGGCGGCCATCACCACGCCGCCGACGATCGGGAAGGCGCGGTAGCGACCGGTCTTGGTGATGACCCGGCCGACCACCAGCGAGACCACGAGCATCCCGAACATCAGCGGGAGCAGCAGCAGGCCGCTGTTGGTGGCCGAGGCGCCCTGCACGGTCTGCTGGTAGAGCGGCAGGAAGTTCATCGAGCCAAACATCGCGAAGCCGAGCAGGAAGCCGATCACCGAGATGAGGGCGAAGTTCCGGTTGGCGAAGAGCCCCAGCGGCAGGATCGGCTCGGGCGCTCGCCGCTCGACGAGGCCGAAGGCCGCCAGGGTCACCGCGGCGAGGGCGGCGAGGCCGAGGATCTGCGGGGACACCCAGTCGTACTCGTTGCCGCCCCAGGTGGTGACCAGGACGATCGCGGTGATGCCGACGGAGAGCAGCGCGGCACCCAGCCAGTCGATCTTGTGCTCGGTGCGGTACTTCGGCAGGTGCATGGTGGTGGCCAGCACCAGCAGCGCGACGCCGCCGAGCGGCAGGTTGACGTAGAACGCCCAGCGCCAGGAGAGGTGGTCGGTGATGAAGCCGCCGACCAACGGGCCGGCCACCATGGCGACGGCCATGATGGCGGCGATCATGCCCTGGTAACGGCCCCGCTCGCGGGGCGGCACCAGGTCACCGATGATCGCCATCACGCCGACCATCAGGCCACCGGCGCCGAGACCCTGGACGGCCCGGAACGCGATCAGCTCGATCATGCCGTCGTTGACGCCGCCCAGCAGGCTTGAGCCGGACATGCCGCACAGCGCCGAGCCGACCAGGAAGATGACCACCGAGGTCAGGAAGACGGCCTTGCGGCCGTAGAGGTCGCCGAGCTTGCCCCAGATCGGGGTGGAGACCGTGGTGCCCAGCACGTACGCGGTGACCACCCAGGTGAAGTGGTCGGCCCCGCCGAACTCGAAGACGATCCGCGGCAGCGCGGTGCTGACGATCATGTTGTCGAGCATCGCGAGCATCATCGCGATCATCAGGCCGAACAGCACGACCCGGACATTGGGTCGCACGACCGCCTGGGCTGGTTGACTCATGGGTAAGCTCCCCCGAAGATTTGTGACCGACTTACTTGCCGCCCGGCTAGTTACCTTACTAGCCGCACGGTAAGTTGGTGGTCGGAAAGCCGTCAAGCGAGATAGGTGGTAAGGGTGAGGGAGAGCACAGGCGGCACGCGGGAACGCATCCAGGCCGTCGCGCTGGAGCTCTTCACCGAGCAGGGGTACGAGAAGACCTCGCTACGGGAGATCGCCGAGCGGCTGGGCGTGACCAAGGCCGCACTCTACTACCACTTCAAGAGCAAGGACGAGATCGTCAACAGCTTCGTCGAGGACCGGCTGCGCCGGATGGACGAGCTGATCGAGTGGGCGCAAACCCAGCCCGCCACCCTGGCCACCCGCCGCGCGCTCATCGCCAAGTACGCGGACACCATGTTCAGCAGCGAACTGCCGTCGGTGATGCGGTTCTTCGAGCAGAACCAGACCGTGCTGAAGAGCCTCAGCGCCGGGATGCAGATGCGGGACCGGATGCTGCGGCTGGCCAACGAGCTGTGCCGGGGCGACGAATCGCCGCAGGCCCAGCTCCGCGCCGCGCTGACCCTGTTCGCCGTGCACACCAGCTGGTTCGCGATCCGCGCCCCGCACATCACCGAGGACGAGCGCAAGAAGATCGCCCTGGACGTGGCCGACGAACTGCTGGCGAAGATCGCCGACGCCGGCTGACCGGACGGGTGGCCGCCGTGCCTTCCGGGGCGCCTGGGCGGCGGCCTCCGGGTCAGCCGCGCGGGGGCAGTTCCAGGCGCAGGCCCAGCAGCTCGACGCCGGGCAGCGGGGACCAGTCCTGCTCCGGCACCCGGACGAACCCGAGCCGCTCGTAGAGCCGGTGCGCGGTTGCGGCCATGCCGGCGCGTACGCAGATCACCAGGGCCGTGCAGCCGAGGTCGGTGGCGCGGGCCACGCAGGCCCGGACCAGGGCCACTCCGGCGCCCCGGCCCTGCGCGGCCGGGTCGACCGCGAGCATCCGGAACTCGGCCTCGCCGGGGCCGGAGAGTTCGGCGTACGGGGAGCCGGGCAGCACGAACGTCACCGAGCCGAGCGCCTCGCCGGTGGCCTCGTCGACGGCGATCAGCACCTCGCCGGTCTCCGCCCGGGTGGCCACGTCGGCGAGCACCACGCCGTAGCCGTGCTCGCCCTTGAGCTGGCCGTCCGCCTCGTAGGCGGCGACCGTCAGGCGCGCCACCGCCGGGTATTCGGCCGGCTCCGCCCGGCGGACCAGGACGCCGCTCAACCGATCACCGCGATCAGGTCGCCGTCCTGCACGACGTCACCCTCGTTGACCGCGATCTGCTGCACGACGCCGTCGGACTCGGCGACCACCGGGATCTCCATCTTCATCGACTCCAGGATCACCAGCGTGTCCCCTTCGGACACGGTGTCCCCGGCCGACGCGACGACCTTCCAGACGTTCGCCACCATCTCGGCGCGGATCTCCTCGGCCATCTCCGGGCCCTCCCTCTCCACCGCTGTTCTGCGAACGGTATCCAATCATGACCCGGCCCCGGATCGGGGCGGCGTGCCCGGGCCGCCCCCACCGGACCCGCGCGATCGCCGACGGCACTAGCATCAGCGGGTCGGTCTCCGGCGCCCGGAGCACCGGCACGACGACCTCCGCCGCGCTCGCCGCGGCCGGACCGTGACCAGCACAAGGAGGCAGAGCATGGCGAAGAAGGCCCGCAAGAAGAAGGCCCGCAAGAAGAGCGGCGCGAACCACGGCAAGCGCCCCAACTCCTGATCGTCGGCGTACGCCGGATCAGCGACGTACCGGCCGTGGTGGCCGGAAACAGCGGTGGCCCGGGTCCGTTCGGACCCGGGCCACCGGTGTCTTCAACTCGTCGCGCGATGCTCAGTCGGCGAGCTCGCGGGACTCGGTGGTCTCGAAGACCACCAGCTCGGTCAGGCGGGCCCGCAGCCGTTCGCGCAGCTGATCCGGCGCGGTCTCGTTGCCGCAGCAGCGGGCGACCAGCGCCTTCACCTCCTGCTCGATGCCGTACTCGCGCAGGCACGGCCCGCACTCGTCGAGGTGGGTCCGGATCAGGACGCGCCGCTCCTCGCCACACTCCAGGTCCAGGTAGAGGTAGACCTCCGCGAGCACTTCGCGGCAGTCCGTCTCGTGCGGCTCTCCACAGCTCACGGTCACACCTCCCGGCCGGCGGCGGCGGTCGAACCCTTCGACGGCGCGGCGGTGAACCCCCGCTCCGCCGCGTACTGCTCGAGCAGCTTGCGCAGATTACGACGGCCGCGGTGCAGCCGCGACATCACGGTGCCGATCGGAGTGCCCATGATGTCGGCGACCTCCTTGTAGGAGAAGCCCTCGACGTCGGTCAGGTAGACCGCCAGGCGGAACTCCTCCGGCAACTGCTGGAGGGCCTCCTTGACGTCGCTGTCCGGCAGCCGGTCGAGCGCCTCGGTCTCGGCCGAGCGCAGCCCGCTGGACGTGTGCGACTCCGCCTCGGCGAGCTGCCAGTCGGTGATCTCGTCCGTGGGCGCCTGGACCGGCTGGCGCTGCCGCTTCCGGTAGGAGTTGATGTAGGTGTTGGTCAGGATCCGGTAGAGCCAGGCCTTCAGATTGGTGCCCTGCTCGAACTGGTGGAAGGCGGCGTACGCCTTCAGGTATGTCTCCTGGACCAGATCCTCGGCATCCGCCGGGTTGCGCGTCATCCGCAGCCCGGCAGCGTAGAGCTGATCGACGAAGGGCATCGCGTCCCGCTCGAAGCGGGCCCTGCGCTCGTCCGTCTTCTCGGTCGTCAACCGCACATCCCCTCGCGTCGGATGCTTCCCCGCCGAGGATACGCGTACGGACCTACCCACAGATTCACTTCCGGCCGGTGTGCTGCCACTCACCATCGCCGGCACCTCCGCGGGCCACTCAGGCGCGTCGAGCAGCTGTCTGAGCTGCCGCGCGTCCTGTTCGTCCCGCTCCCGGCTCCGCGTCTCGGTCGGCACCGGTCACCCCCCTCGGCTGGAAATGGCGTCCGGGGGTAGTAACGCGCGGCGTGGGCCGGTGCATTCCGCCACCACCCGCCGTTCCTGGTCCCGGCCTCGGCCGCGAACCGACGCTGGGACCAGGAAGGGCCTGGGAGGATGGCCTCGGACGCCCAAAACGGACGTCCGACACCATCCGATGCAACGACCCGCCGCCACCGACGGTCACGCCCTCGCAAGATCGCGATCGCCCGGGAAGTGGTGCCGCAACCGGACGAGCGGCCGCTCCGTCCTGGATCTTGTCCGGTGAGCTGGCCGGGTGCCGGGATCAGGCGGGTGCCCAGCCCCGGGCGTGCAGCCAGGCGCGGACCACCGCGGCGGTGGCCGCCGGGTCGACGCGCAGGTCGTGCCGCTCCCCCGGGCGGACCACCACCTCGACGCCGGGCGCCGCATCGGGCACGCCGAACGGGTCCCGGTCGCCGTTGACCACCAGGGTGGGCAGGCCGGTACGCAGCTCGTCGGCGCGCGAGCGCTCCGGACGGCCCGGCGGATGCAGCGGAAACGCCAGCGCGACGATCCCGGCCGCGCCGACGGCAGCGGCCGTGCGGCAGGCGACCCGGGCGCCGCTGGAGCGGCCACCCACCACCCAGCGGGAGACGTCGGGATGGCGGGCCCGGAGGGCGGCCAGCACCGCCGTCCACGCCTCGTCCAAGTGGCCGGCGGGGGCCGGAGCGCGCCGCCCGGCAACCCGGTAGGGCTGGGTCACCCGGACCACGCCCACCCCGGCCCCGGTCACCGCGTCGCGGACCGCGACCAAGTCCGGGGCGTCCACGTCGCCCCCGGCGCCGTGCCCGAGCACCAGCAGGGTGTCCACCGGGCCGGCCGGCAGGTCGGTGTCGGCCCGGGCCGGCCCGCGGGGCGTCTCGATCTCGTCGCTGTGCCGCACCCGCCCATTCTCGCCGTGGCCCATCCCGCCCGCCTCGACCGGCACGTTCTTCGCGGTCTCCGCCCAACGTGAGCACATTTCCGGGTGGCCGACCCCGCCCGCCCGGAGCAGCACTTTCTTCCCGGCGTCTGCCCAGCGCGAGCACATTTCCGCTGGCCGACCCCGCCCGCCCCGACCAGCCCGGCGACGTGCGGCCTCCGCCCGACGCACGGGTGGCTTACCCCCGCGCCGGGCACCCCAGATCGCGGGCAGGTGCTGGCCGCGCCCGGCGCCGCCCGGCCGGACGGGGCCCGTGGCCGGCACTCGGCCCTGAGAGGCCGCCACCCGTGCCCCGGCAGGGACACGGGCCGCGGCCCTGGAACGCCGTCGCCCGCGTCCCCGGCGGGGACGCGGGCGGCGGCGCACTGCATCAGCGGGACGGCACCAGGGTCAGCAGGCGGTCCCGAACCGGTGGGCCGGCCTCCTCGACCGCGTCCGGGTCCGGCTGCACCTCGTCGCGCCAGGCGACGAGCATCGCCCGCCGCTCGCGCGGCGTGGTGCCGCCCCAGACGCCGTGGCAGTCGCCCACCTCCAGCGCCCAGGCCAGGCAGGACCCCTGGACGTCACAACTGCGGCAGAGCGCCACGGCCGCGTCGGCCGGTTCGTTGGGTGCCGGAAAGAACGTCTCCGGGTCCACACTCTGGCAGGTCCCTCTGGTTCGCCACGCGTCGTCGTGTCGCCGCTCGCGCAGAGCCCGCAACAGTCGCGGATCTCGTCGTGCGGCAGCCACCTCGTGCGGGCGGGGCATACGTGCCCGTGTCAATACACCCACCTCCCCCGTGGGACCGGCAATGATCATGAGAGATCGATGGGTGTCATCCGCCCCGTGCGAACAGACGCCCAACGCCGGCGCTGTGTTTTATCGCACTTCCGGACACGGGGACAAGACTCTGCCGTAAACATGGCTAAACAACCGGGCGACGTTTCAGGCGTAACCCCGGCAAATCAGCACACGACAATGTGCCGACGGTGATCAGAACAAGGTCATTTCCGAGACGCTCTCCTCTCGGCGCAGCGGAACCCGGGCGATGAGGTCGGGACCGTCGTTGCGGACGTCGCCGACCGCCGGGGAGACCGGGCGGACCTCCAGCCCGGCGAGCCACTCCGGGGCCGGCGGGGCGAGCAGCGCCGCCGGCTCGCCGCCCGCGCCGAGCCAGGCGGCCCACCGCTCCCGGGGCAGCAGCAGCGGCATCCGGTCGTGCACCTCGGCCAGTTCGCCGACCGCCGGGGTGGTCAGCACGCTGAAGGTGAGCAGGTCCTGCCCCGCCGACTCCCAGAGCGACCAGATGCCGGCCAAGGCCAGCACCGACCCGTCAGTCGGCGTCATGTAGTACGGCTGCCGGCGGCCACCCGGCTCACGGACCCACTCGTACCAGCCGTCGGCCGGCACCAGACAGCGCCGGCGGGCGAAGGACGGGGCGTACGCCCGGCTGGTGGCGACCGTCTCCACCCGGGCGTTGATCATGCGGGCGGCGCCGGCGGCGCTGCGGGACCAGTGCGGGACCAGCCCCCAGCGGCCGACGGAGAGCAGCCGGTGCCCCTCCGGCGCCAGCCGGACCAGCGGCACCGGATCGGTCGGGGCGACGTTGAAGTCCGGGCCGACCCCGTCGCCGGTCTCGTCGGACGACTCGAACAGCGCGCTCAGGTCGCCCGCGCTCCGGGTCGTCGCGTACCTCCCGCACATGGCGCACACGCTAACGCGCCGCCCCGGTTCCGGCTGTCCCGCCAGCCGGGAGCAGGCACGATGGGCGGTTCCACCGGTCCCGGGACTTGGCAGAATGTGAGCGTGGGGAACCTTACCGCGACCCGGCGACCGCAGCCGTGGACCGCACCGACCGCCAGCGACCCGGTCGGCGCCACGCTGCGCCTGCCGGGCTCCAAGTCGATGACCGCCCGGGCCCTGGTGCTCGGCGCGCTGGCCAGCGGCCCGTCGACGCTCGACCGGCCGCTGCGCGCCCGGGACACCGAGCTGATGGCCGGCGGGCTGCGCGAGCTGGGCGCACACATGTCGATCTCGGACGACGAGCGCTGGCTCATCCGGCCGCACCGGCTGGTCGGCCCCGCCCACGTCGACGTCGGCCTGGCCGGCACGGTGATGCGCTTCCTGCCACCGGTGGCCGGGCTCGCCGAGGGGCGGGTCACCTTCGACGGCGACCCGCAGGCCCGGGTCCGCCCGCTCGGCCCGCTGATCGGGGCGTTGCGCGCCCTCGGCGTACGCATCGACACCCCACCGACCGGCAGCCTGCCGCTGGCGGTCCTCGGCGCCGGCCGGGTCACCGGCGGCGAGGTGGTGATCGACGCCTCCGCCTCCAGCCAGCTCGTCTCCGGGCTGCTGCTGGCCGCGCCCCGCTTCGACCGGGGCGTGGTGGTCCGGCACGAGGGGCCGCCCGTCCCGTCCGCGCCGCACCTGCGGATGACCGTGCAGATGCTCCGGGCCGCCGGGGCGGCGGTCGACGACGCCACCCCCGACGTCTGGGCGGTCGAGCCCGGCCCGCTGACCGGGCGCGGCTGGGAGATCGAGCCGGACCTCTCCGGTGCCGTGCCGTTCTTCGCCGCCGCGCTGGTCACCGGCGGCGAGGTGACCCTCCAGGGCTGGCCGCGCAGCAGCATGCAGCCGGTCGAGCAGCTCCGCACGCTGCTGACCCGGATGGGTAGCGAGGTGACACTGACCACCGCCGGGCTGACCGTCCGGGGCACCGGCAGCGTGCACGGCCTGGACGCCGACCTCTCCGACGTCAGCGAGCTGACCCCGGCGCTGACCGCGCTGGCGATGCTCGCCGACTCGCCGTCCCGGCTGACCGGGATCGGGCACATCCGGGGGCACGAGACCGACCGGATCGCCGCCCTGGCCAAGGAGTTCACCGCGCTGGGCGCGGACATCACCGAGTCCGCCGACGGGCTGGAGATCCGGCCCCGCCCGCTGCGCGGCGGGACCTTCCGGACGTACGCCGACCACCGGATGGCGCACGCCGCGGCGGTCGCCGGGCTGGCCGTCCCCGGCATCGAGGTGGACGACGTGGCGTGCACCTCGAAGACCATGCCCGAGTTCCCGGCACTATGGTCAGGGATGGTGACCGGCAAGAGCTGACGCGACGGGGGGACGTCCTGGCGACCAGGCGGCGGGAGTACGACGAGGACGACGTCCGGGTCCGACCCGGGAGGTCCTCGCGCCCGCGTACCCGGACCCGGCCACGGCACGAGGACGCGGTCGACGGGTTCGTGATCGCCGTCGACCGCGGACGGTATACCTGCGTGCTCGCCGACGCCGGGCCGGACGCCCCGACCGTCACCGCGATGCGCGCCCGCGAGCTGGGCCGCAAGTCGGTGGTGGTGGGTGACCGGGTCGGGCTGGTCGGTGACACCTCGGGTGCGCCCGGCGCGCTGGCCCGGATCGTCCGGATCGCCGAGCGCACCTCCGTGCTGCGGCGCACCGCCGAGGACGACGCGACCACCGCCGAGGGACGGCTGGAACGGGTGGTGGTGGCCAACGCCGACCAGCTCGTGATCGTCAGCGCGCTGGCCGACCCGCCGCCGCGCACCGGGTTCATCGACCGCTGCCTGGTGGCCGCGTACGACGCCGACATCGAGCCGCTGCTCTGCCTCACCAAGGCCGACCTGGCCGGCCCCGAGGCGGTCCTCGACTACTACACCGAGCTGGAACTGCCGTACGTGCTGATCCGGCCGGACTCGCCGCTGGACGCGCTGCGCGCGCTGCTGGCCGGGCGGGTCTCGGTGCTGGTCGGCCACTCCGGGGTGGGCAAGTCGACGCTGGTCAACCGCCTGGTGCCGGAGGCCGACCGGGCGGTCGGCACGGTCAGCGCCATCGGCCGGGGCCGGCACACCTCCACCAGCGCCGTGGCGCTGCGGCTGCCCGATGCCGCCGGGGGCTGGATCATCGACACCCCCGGGGTACGCAGCTTCGGGCTGGCGCACGTCTCCGCGGACAGCCTGCTGCACGGCTTCCCCGACCTGGTGGAGGCGACGGTCGACTGCCCGCCGAACTGCCCGCACACGGCCGACGCGCCGGACTGCGCGCTGGACGCCTGGGTGGCCGCCGGCAAGGCCGACCCGCGCCGGCTGGCGTCGTACCGCCGGCTGCTGGCCTCCCGCAGCGGCGAGGTCGACCCCCGCGAGCCGAGCCGGCGGGGCGAGGAGTGAGCCGGTGGGCCCCGGCGACCCGGCGGCGGTTGACCGTTAGCGTGTCCGGCATGACCGGGTACGCCGACGACCTCGCCCTCGCCCACCTGCTCGCCGACGCCGCCGACGCCGTCTCCACGGCCCGGTTCGGCGCCCTCGACCTGCGGGTCGAGGCCAAGCCCGACCTCACCCCGGTCTCCGACGCGGACACCGCCGTCGAGCGGCGGATCCGGGCCCTGCTGGCCGAGCACCGGCCGGGTGACGGCCTGCTCGGCGAGGAGTACGGCGAGCAGCCCGCCACCGGCCCGGACGGGCGGCGCTGGGTGGTCGACCCGATCGACGGCACCAAGAACTTCGTCCGGGGCGTACCGATCTGGGCCACCCTGATCGCCCTGCTGGAGGGGGACCGCCCGGTCCTCGGCCTGGTCTCCGCTCCGGCGCTGGGGCGGCGCTGGTGGGCCGCCCTCGGCGCGGGCGCGTACGCCGGCCCCGACCTGGCCACCGGGGCGCCGATCCGGGTCTCCGCCGTGGGCGCGCTGGCTGATGCCAGCTTCTGCTACTCCTCGCTCACCGGGTGGGAGGAGTCGGGCCGGCTGGACGCCGTCCTGCAGGTCATGCGGGACGCCTGGCGCAGCCGGGCGTACGGCGACTTCTACGGCTACATGCTGCTGGCCGAGGGGGCGGTGGACGTGATGGTGGAGCCGGAGCTGTCGCTCTGGGACATCGCCGCGCTGGTCCCGATCGTCACCGAGGCGGGCGGGACGTTCACGGACCTGTCCGACCGCCCGGCGCCGGCCGGCGGGGAGAACAGCGCGATCGCGACCAACGGAGCGCTGCACGGCGACATCCTGGCCCGGCTCGGCCGGCCGGCCGTACGCTGACCCGCCGGTAGCCTCTATCCTCGCCAGGTGGTGTCCTCCGGTTGGTGCTTCCTCGCGGCCATGATCGTCGCGTACGGCTTCGCCAACCTCCTCCAGTCGGTGGCCGCGGCGCGGACCACCGTGCACCACACCTTCGACCCCGGGCTGCTGCTCCGGCTGGCCAGCCACCGCACCTACCTGGTCGGCCTGCTGTGCCAGGTCACCGGTTTCGTGCTGGCCTTCCTGGCCCGGCGCGACCTGCCGCTCTTCCTGGTCCAGGCCAGCGTGGCGGCCGGCCTCGGGGTGACCGCCCTGCTCGGCGTGCTGGTGCTCAAGTGGCGGCTGCCGGCTGCCGAGATCGCGCTGCTCGGGCTGCTCTTCGGCGGGATCACCGCGCTGGTGCTGGCCGCCCAGCCGGCGCCGTCGCGACAACTCGGCGCCACCGGGCTGATCGGCCTGGCGGCGGCGCTCGGCGTGATCGGTGTGCTCGGTTTCTTCGCCGCCCGGCTGCACGGCGCGCCCGGCTCGGTGGCGCTCGGCTCGCTGGCCGGGATGGCGTTCTCCGCCGCGGCGGTGGCCGCCCGGCCGCTCGCCTCGGCCGACACCGCGGAGGCGTTCGTCCGCGACCCGCTGCTCTACCTGCTGATCGCCCACTCGGTGGTCGGGCAGCTGCTGCTCGGCCTGGCGATGCAGCGCGGCTCCACCACGGCGGCGGTGGCCGCGATGGACGCGGCCGGGGCGGTCCCCGCGGCGATCATCGGCCTGCTGCTGCTCAACGACCGGATCTGGCCGGGGCGGGAGTGGCTGGCCGGGATCGGCTTCCTGGCCACCCTGGTGTCGGTGGTCGGCCTGACCCGGTACGCCGAACCGCAGCACCACCACGCGGTGGCCCGCGACCGGGAGCGCCCCATGATCGGCGCCGGCGCCGTCGTCCGGCCCCGCCACTGGGCCGGCCCGGAGTCCGGCCGCTGAGTCAGGCCGCCTCCACCGGCTTGCGCCGGGCGACCACCCGTTCGTAGAGCCGCTCCAGCGCCCCGGCCGTCCGCTCCCAGGTGTAGCTGCACCGGACCCGGTCCACCGCGGCGTGCCCGTACGCGAACCGCCCGGCGTTGTCGGCCAGCAGCCGGCGCAGGGTGACCCCGAGGGCCCGCACGTCGCCGGGCGGGACCAGCCGCCCGGTCACCTCGTCGACCACCGCGTCGGCGATGCCGCCCATCGCGTAGCCGACCACCGGCACGCCGCAGGCCATCGCCTCCAGCGACACCCGCCCGGCCGACGAGTAGTGCGGGGTGCAGGCGACCACGTCGGCGGAGCGGTACCAGGTGGCCATCTGGTCATGCGGGACCGTGCCCACCAGCTTCACCTGCTCGGCCACCCCGGTCTGCTCGGCCAGCTCGCGCAGCCGGCGCGCCTCCGCGTGGTCGGCGAGCCGCTCGGCGGGCGGGCCGCCGGCGATCACCAGCTCGGCGTCGCCGACCAGTCGCATCGCTCGGACCAGGTCCTCGTGGCCGTGGGCCGGGGAGAGCCCGCCGACGGAGAGGATCCGGGAGCGCTGGTCCCGGGGCGCCGCCTCGCCGTCCGGGTGGAACTGCGCGGTGTCCACCCCGGTCGGCACCATCGCCACGGAGGTGCGCTGCAGCCCCATCCGGGTCAGCTCGTCGACCTCGTCGTTGCACTGGGCGACCGCGATGTCCACCGCCCGGGTCAGCGCCCGTTCCAGCGGGATCCGCTCCCCCGGCCCGTCGTACCGCTGGCCGAGGTGGCGCAGTTGCTCGACGCCGAGCGAGTGGAAGGTCTGCACGACCGGGATGTCGGTCTCCCGTACGGCGTTGGCGGCGGCCAGGCCGCCGACCCAGTAGTGCCCGTGCACCACCTCGGGCGTCCAGTCATCCGACCACCGCTGCGCCAGCCAGCGACCGAACTCCGCCACGTGCGGCACCAGCTCGACGGTGGGCAACGAGGTGGGCGGACCGACCGGCACCCGCTCCAGCCGGTAGCCGTCCAGCTCGACCCGCTCCGGCTGCCCCGGCTCGTCGCGGCGCTCGTAGACCCGGACGTCGTGACCCCGTGCGGCGAGTTCGGCCGCCACCCGCGCGATGTGCTGGTGGGTGCCGACGGTGGGACCGTCGACGGACGGGCCGGCGTGCGCGCACACAAGGCCGACGCGCATGGTGCACCTCCATGCGTTCTATCGAGCGGTGGTCCTCCGGTCAGAGGGTCCCATTAACCCGGCCCTGCTGCGCCGAAACCTGGCAGATCGGGATCGGACCGACGCACCCGGCGCGAGGGTGGCCAGCGGGACGTTCCGCCGGCTTCGCGACTCCTGCCCGGAACCGCCCCGGCGCACCCGTGATCCGGGCTGTCCTGGCCGCATGATCGCCCCCGACCGGGGGTACCGGCGGAGCATGCCGCTCACCCGCGACCTCGGCGACGCCACGGTGGTGATCACCGGCGCGTCCAGCGGCATCGGCGCGGCCACCGCGTACGAGCTGGCCCGGCGGGGCGCCGACGTGGTGCTGGCGGCCCGGACCGAGGAGGCGCTGCGCCAGGTCGCCGAGCGCTGCCGGAGACTGGGTGCGCAGGCGCTGGTCGTACCCACCGACGTGACCGACCCGGTGGCCGTGGAGCGGCTCGCGGCGCGGGCGGCCGCGGAGTTCGGCCGGATCGACGCCTGGATCAACAACGCCGCGGTGAGCGCGGTGGGGCTCTTCGACGAGATCCCGGTGGAGGAGTTCCGCCGGGTGGTGGCGGTGAACCTGCTCGGCACGGTGTACGGGACGAAGGCGGCGCTGCCCTGGCTCGAGGCGGCCGGCGGCGGGGTCCTGGTCAACAACGCGTCCGTGCTGGCCGAGGTGGCGATGCCCTACCAGTCCGCGTACAACGCGACGAAGCACGGCATCCGCGGGCTGGCCGACACGATCCGGCAGGAGCTGCGGGTCACCGGCCGGGGCAACATCTCCATCTGCACGGTGCTGCCGGCCAGCATCGACACCCCGTTCTTCCGGCACGCCGCCAACCACAGCCGGCACGAGCTGACCCCGCCCCCACCGGTCTACCCGCCGGAGGTGGTGGCCGAGACGATCGTGCGCCTACTGCGCCGACCCCGCCGTGAGGCGTTCGCCGGGGGCGCGGCCCGGCTGTTCGGGCTGCAGTGGCGGCTCGCGCCGGCGCTGGCCGAGCGGGTGCTCGGCTGGTACACCGCCCGCACCCAGTTCGGCCCGGGCGTACGCCTGCCCAGCACCGGCAACGTGTTCACGCCGGACGCGGCGGCCGAGCGGACCGGCGGTTGGCACGGCCGGCGACGCCAGCTGGTCCGGATCACGGCGGCGTTCGGGCTGGCCGCGGCGGGCACCGCCGTGGGCACCCTGGCCGCCCTGACCCGGCGCGCACGGGCGGAACGCTGATGAAGCGCACCGACCGGCCGGATGCGGGGGTCGGGCCGGGCATGCACAATGGGACGATCATGCCGACGGATGTGCGCTGCCTGGTGGAGACGGATGAATCCTCCGCGATCGTCAGGCTGACCGGCGTGCTCGACCTGGCCGGCGTCGACACCGTCCGGGAGGCGCTGCTCGCCCGGCTCTGGCAGCGGCCGGGCCCGGTGATCGTCGACCTGTCCGGGGTCGTGATCGCCGAGCCGGGGGCCCGCGCCGCCGTCGACGACGTGTACCGCACGGTGGCCGACTGGCCGGCCGCCGGCGTGCTGGTGCTCGACCCGACGGGCCGCGGCGGTGACGCCGCCCCGGTCTACCCGTCCCTGGACGAAGCGCAGGCCGCGTTGGCCGACGCGCCGCTCGCGGCCGTGCTGACCGCGGACCTGTCCCCGGTGGTGGGGTCGGCCCGCGAGGTCCGCGCGCTGGTCACCGACGGCTGCGCGCGGTGGGGGGTGCCGGAGCTGGCCGAGCCGGGCTGCATCGCGGTCACCGAGATGGTGAACAACGTGGTCGCGCACGCCGGGACGCCGATGACCGTCCGGGTGGCCCCGCGGGACAGCGCCCTGCACCTGGCGGTCGGCGACCACTCGGCGCGGCGACCCGCGTACGCCGGGCTGGCCCCGCTCACCTCGACCGGTGGCCGCGGGCTGCTGCTCATCGACACGCTCGCCCGGCGGTGGGGCACCACCCCGCTGCCGGACGGCAAGGTCGTCTGGTGCGTCCTGCACGCCGAGGACGAGGCCGCCTTCCGCGGCTGACCGACGATCGGGCCCGGCATCCTGGCCGGGTCGCCCCGTTTCCGCCCGTTCCTCCCGATCCACGCCGCCGGACCCGGTTAATGCGGTCAGCTCGGTGGGTAGTGACCGGTCATGCGCGACGACGACTACCCCACCCCCGTGTCCGACCCGGAGGCGGAGGGCCTGCCCGACACCGCCGACGACGACTCCACGGCCAAGGACGACGTGCTGACCGGGCGGGAGGCGGACGGTCCCGAGCCGGCCCAGCTCCCGGGTGACCGCGACCCGGTGGCGGTGGACCGGTTCGGGACCACCGCCGAGGAGCAGCTCGACGGCGAGTCGCTGGACTACAAGCTCGAGCGCGAGGTGTACGAGCGGCCCGCCGACGATCCGCTCGCCGGCCCGGTCGACCCGGACATCGCCGCGGAGGCGGACAGCGACGAGGCCGCCGCGCAGGCCCAGTTCGACGCCGACGTGATGGACCCGGGCCCCACCTCCGACCCGCACTCGCCGGTCTCGCTCTACGACCACGGCCAGCTCGGTGCCGTCGCCGACCATCAGGTGGGCCGGCTGGTCGAACCGGACCAGGGCGCGCACACCGACCAGGAGACGGACAACATCGGCTACGACGCGGGCGCGGCCGGTGGTGGGGCGACCGCCGAGGAGCTGGCCGTGCACGAGACCCGCCCGCCGGAGGCGACCCCGTGACTCAGTCGTCCAGGCCCTGCTCGATGGCGTAGCGGGTCAGCTCGACCCGGTTGTGCAGCTGGAGCTTGCCGAGCGTGTTCTGCACGTGGTTCTGCACCGTCCGGTGCGAGAGCCCGAGCCGCTCGGCGATCTGCTTGTACGACAGGCCCTTGGCCACCAGCCGCAGCACCTCGGTCTCCCGTTCGGTGAGCCGGGGTGCCGGGTCGTGCGGGGCGACCGGCCCGCTGGCCAGCCGCCGGTACTCCCCCAGCACCAGCCCGGCCAGTCCGGGCGTGAAGACCGGCTCTCCGGCGGCCGTGCGGCGGACCGCGTCCAGGAACTCGGCCGGCGCCGCCGACTTGACCAGGTAACCGGTAGCCCCGGCCTTGACCGCGTCCAGCACGCTCTGCGGCTCGCCGCTGGCCGACAGCATCAGCACCCGCACGTCTGGCAGCGCGGCGCGCAGCCCGCGGATCACCTCGACGCCGGAGACGTCGGGCAGTTGCAGGTCGAGCACCACCACGTCGGGGCGGACCGCCGCGGCCACCCGGACCGCCTGCCGCCCCTCCCCGCTGGTCGCCACCACCAGGTGCCCGGCCTCGGTGAGGTCGCGGGCCACCCCCTCCCGCCACATCGGGTGGTCGTCCACCACCATGACCCGTACGCCGGTGCTCATCGGGCGCTCCTCGGCACGCTCAGCTCGATCTCCGTGCCGGCCCCGGGGGCGGACACGATGCGCGCTTCGCCGCCCAGGTCGGCCACCCGGCCCCGGATGGACTGCGCCACCCCGAGCCGGCCCTGCGCCGCCGCCTCGGCGAGCCGCCCCGCCGGGATCCCCGGCCCCTCGTCACGTACCGAGACGGTCACCGTCTCCCCCTCGTCCTCGATCAGCACCCAGGCCGGCCCGCCGGCGTGCCGGGCCACGTTGTCCAGCGCCGCCCCGACCGCGGCGGCCAGTTCGGCGGCCACCCGGGCGGGCAGCGGCACCGGGGTGGCCGGCGCGGCGACCTCGACCGTCGCCGAGGCGTACCGGTCGAGCAGGTCGCGCAGGTCCCGGGTGTCCCCCTCGTCGGCCGGCGCGGCGCCGGCGCGGCCGATCAGGGCGCGCAGGGCGGCCTCCTGCTCGCCGGCCAGCCGGGCCAACTCGCCCGCCTCGCCGCCCAGGTGGGCACCGCGCCGCTGCACCAGCGCCAGCACCTGGAGCACCGAGTCGTGGATGTGCCGGGCCAGCCGCTCCCGCTCCCGGGTCGCGGCCTCCAGTTCGACCGCCCGTTGCAGCCGCTCCTCGGCGGTGACGGCGAGCCGCGCCACGTGCCCGACCACCGCCCCGGCGAGCAGCAACAGGATCACCCCGGTCAGCGAGGACTGGCTGATCCGCGTCCGGGTGGCCAGGTCGACCCCGCCGAGCGCCAGCGCGGCGATCGCGCCGCGCCGCCGGCCGCCGGAGACCGCCCAGGCCAGGACCGGCCCGGCCAGCCAGGCGACGGTCAGGGTGGGCACGCCGGCGGCGAGCGCCGCGCGGCCCACCACCCACGGGGTGGCCAGCATGATCGCCAGCACCACACCGAGGTCGGCCAGGAGCAGCGGCCAGCGCCGCCCGGCCGGGCGCGCGTAGCCGGCCGCGGTCACCCCGGTCCAGGCCAGCATCCCGAGGAGTACGCCGCCCGCGGCGAGCGGGTGGGCGTACCGGTGGGCGTCGCGGAGCACCAGCAACCCGACGTACGCCAGCGAGGCGAACCGGAACACCGCGATGGACCGCCAGAGCGGGACCTCCAGGCCCCCCGGGGACGACGGCATGCGCGACACCATGCCACAGCCCGGCGCGAGCGGGGTGGCGGGTGCGACCCGGGAAACCCTGACGTACGGTGGAAATGCCGCGAAAATCGCCGAGATCGACCGCCGGGACGGGGCCATGACGAATGCAGAATTCCCCGCACCGCGTACGGTTGTGCCCATCGAACCCACCCTCCTCATCGCCGAGGCCTTCGATCAGGCCCAGGTGACCGAGCTACGGCACTCGGTCACCTCCTGCGTGCACGGCGCCGGGCTGAGCGGCCAGCGGCGGGACGACTTCGTGCTGGCGATCAACGAGCTGATCACCAACGCCGTGCGGCACGGCGGCGGCCAGGGCTGGCTGCGGCTGTGGTGCCAGGCCGGGGAGCTGGTCTGCGAGGTGGCCGACCACGGCCAAGGCATCAGCGCCCAGCGGCTCGGCGACCGGAACCGGCCCGCCCCGGACATCGCCGGCGGGTGGGGTCTGTGGCTGGCCCGGGAGCTGAGCGACACGATGGCGGTCCAGACCGGCCAGGCGGGCACGATCGTCCGGATCACCACGGCCGTCGGCTGAGCCCGCTCGACGCGGACGGCCGGTGAGGGCGGACGGCCGGTGAGGAACGTGCGGCCGGCCTCGGCTGCCGGCACCCGGACGCAGCGGTCAGGTGAACAGGGCGCTCACCGACTCGCCGTTGTGGATCCGCCGCATCGCCTCGGCCAGGGCGGGCGCCACCGAGAGCACCTCCAGCTTCGGCACCCGCTTCTCCGCCGGGATCGGCACGGTGTTGGTGCAGACGATCTCCAGCACCCCGTCCTGCTCGCTCAACCGCTCCAGCGCCCCGCTGGAGAAGAGCCCGTGCGTACAGGCCAGCCGGATCGAGCGGGCCTTCCGCTCGCGCAGGTGGGCCATCAGCTCGATCACCGTGCTGCCCTTGGCGATCTCGTCGTCCAGCACGATGACGTCCCGGTCCGCCACGTCGCCGATCACCGTACTGATCTTGACCCGGTCGTCGCTGAACCGCTGCTTCGCCCCGGCCGCCACCGGGGTGCCGAGCATCCGGGCGAACGCCGCCGCCTCCTTGGCGTTGCCCAGGTCGGGCGAGACCACCACGGCGTTGCTCAGGTCACGGCCCCGGAAGTGGGCGGCCAGCTCGCGCAGCGCGTGCAGGTGGTCCACCGGGACGCTGAAGAAGCCGTGCACCTGCGGCGAGTGCAGGGTCATCGCCAGCACCCGGTCCGCGCCGGCCGAGGTGAGCAGGTCGGCCACCAGCCGGCCGCCGATGGAGATGCGCGGCGCGTCCTTCTTGTCCGACCGGGCGTACGCGTAGTGCGGCAGCACGACGGTGATCCGGCCGGCCGACGCGCCCCGGGCCGCGTCGATCATGAGCAGCAGCTCGACCAGGTGCTCCTGCACCGGCGGCACCAGCGGCTGGATCAGGAAGACGTCCCGCTCGCGGCAGTTCGCCTGCAGCTGCACCTCGAGGCAGTCGTTGGCGAACCGGGACACCCGCACCGGATGCAGCGGGACGCCCAGGTGGGCACAGATCTCGGCGGCGAGGTCGGGGTGGGCGGTCCCGCCGAACACGGCAATGTCACGCACGACTGCCGATCGTACGGGGCCGGCGTCGGGCAGGGCGGGGCCGCATCGTCGACGGGCCGTAGGGCTGGCGAGTCGGTGCCCGGGTCAGCTCCAGGTGTTGCCGGTGAGCCGCTCGTACACCTCGACGTAGCGGGCCCGGGTCGCCTCGACCACCTCGGCCGGCACCTCCGGCGCCGGGGGCTGCCGGTCCCAGCCGCTCTCGGTGGCCCAGTCCCGCACGTACTGCTTGTCGTAGGAGAACTGGGCACGGCCCGGCTGGTACGACTCCGCCGGCCAGAACCGGGACGAGTCGGAGGTGAGCACCTCGTCGGCGAGGAGCAGGCTGCCGTCCGGCGCCCAGCCCAGCTCGATCTTGGTGTCCGCGATCAGCACGCCGTGTTCGGCGGCGATCTCCGCGCCGCGCCGGTAGACGTCGATGGTGATCTGCCGCAGCCGCTCGGCGGTCTCCGCGCCGACCTTGTCGACGACCTGCGCGTAGGTGATCGGTTCGTCGTGCTCGCCCTTCGGGGCCTTGGTCGACGGGGTGAAGATCGGCTCGGGCAGGATGGACGCCTCCACCAGCCCCCGCGGCAGCTCCACGCCGGAGACCGCCCCCGTGCGCTGGTACTCCGCGAAGCCGCCGCCGGTGAGGTAGCCGCGGGCCACGCACTCGACCGGGACCATGTCCAGCCGGCGGCAGCGGATCGCCCGGCCGGCGAACTCCTCGGGCACGTCGGTGGCGGAGATCACGTGGTTCGGCACCAGGTCGGCGAGCTGCTCGAACCACCACAGCGACAGTGCGGTGAGCAACCGACCCTTGTCCGGGATCGGGGTCGGCAGCGGCACGTCGTAGATGGAGATGCGGTCGGAGGCGACCAGGATCAGCTCGTCGCCGTCGGCGTAGACGTCCCGGACCTTGCCCGAGTGCAGAAGTTCCACGGCGCCTAGTACACCACGCGCCGCCTCGCCGCCCGGCGCGGCCACCGATCATCGCACCGGCATCCGTCGATACGGCGTACGACGCCGCCGTTGACACCCTCGCCCGGGCCCTGTGTAAATGATCCGTCCGCAGCAGCCGCCCGTGCCCCAGGGAGAACCCGTGCGCGCTCCGCAGTCCGTACCCCGCCCCGGCGTCGACCGGCGGCGGCTCCTCGGCGCGCTGGCGGGGGTGCCGCTGCTGGCTGGCGGGCTGGCCGGCTGCGGCCCGGAGCAGGAGAGCCCGGTCGACGAGGGGCCCGTCGAGCTGTCGGTGTTCTGGTGGGGCGGGAAGGCGCGGGCCGAGGCCACCGAACGGGCGCTGCGGCTCTACTCGACGCGGCACCCGAAGGTGCAGTTCCGGGTCACCTCGCAGGGCCTCACCGGCTACTACGACCGGCTGGCCACCCAGGCCACCGGGGGCAACGTGCCCGACCTGTTCCAGATCGACGACACCGTGCTCACCGAGTACGCCCGGCGGGACATCGTCCTCGATCTCAGCGGGTACGTCGCGGACCACCGCCTCGACCTGCGCGGCCTGCCGGAGAACCTGGCCCGGTACGGGCAGGTGGACGGCCGGACCGTCGCCGTCCCCGCCGCGCAGACCTACGCCGCGCTGGTCTACAACCGCGACGTGCTGCGCCGCCTGGGGCTGCCCGAGCCGCGCCTCGGCATGCCGTGGCCGGAGTACGTGCAGTGGGCCGCCCGGCTCACCCGCGCCTCGGGTAACCGGGTGGCCGGCACCACCGATCCCTCCGGCGACTACCGGGCCCTCTGGCTCTGGCTGCGCGGCCAGGGCGGCGAGTTCTACCGGGGCCGGCAGCTCGGCTTCGGCTCCGGCGACCTGCTGCGCTGGTTCGAGTTCTGGGAGGTGGCCCGCAACTCCCGCGCCACCCCCGGCATCGCGCTGACGGAGCTGGCGGACACCGGCGACCTGGACCGCCAGCTCGTGGTGACCGGGCAGGCGGCCACCTCCTTCGCCTGGGCCCATGAGCTACCGGAACTGCAGAGCCGCACCCGCGACGAGTTGGGCCTCACCAGCTTCCCCGGCAGCCCGGCCGCGCAGTGGCCCCGGGCGTCGATGTACTGGGCCGCGTTCCGGGGCACCCGTCATCCCGAGGTGGTGATCGACGTGATCAACTTCCTGGCCACCGACACGGAGGCCGGCCGCATCCTCGGCACCGAACGCGGGTTGAACGCCAGCGTCCCGGTCCGGCAGTCGGTGGTGGCGGGCCTGACCGACCCGACCGCGAAGCAGTTGGTGGCCCTCGGCGTCGACCTGGACAGCGTCACCGGACCGGCGCCGGCGCCGCCACCCCGGGGCCACGCGCGGGTGCGTACCCTGCTCGTCGCCGCCGCCGAGAGCATCCGGGCGAAGCGGTCCGGGGCCCGGGCGGCGACCTCCCGGTTCATGGCGCAGGCGAACGCGGCCCTGGCCGAGTGACGGGCCCGGCCCGGGAGCGCGGGCCCGGCACGCGGACGACGGCACGGACGACGGTCAGCGCGGCGGGCGATTCCGCCGGCCGCGGGTCAGCAGCAGCACCAGCAGCACGATTCCGCCGACCACCACGAGGCAGCAGAGCAGCCCGAGAAAGCCGAACCCCCCGCCCCGGGACCGCCGCCGGGCCGCCTCCACCACCAGTTCGCCGGTACCTGTGGACGCCCAGGCCGCGACCGGCACGAACACGGAGAGGACGACCGCACCGAGGACCGCGCCGAGCCGGCCCCACCACCTGTTCCAAGCAGACATGCCCCCCATCCTCGCCGAGCGGTGCAACCCGGGCAGGACGCAGGGCCGGGCGGAACGGAAGAGCCCGGAGAACGGCGAAAGGCCCCGGAGCGGACTCCGGGGCCTTTCGTGACGAGTAGCGGGGACAGGATTTGAACCTGCGACCTCTGGGTTATGAGCCCAGCGAGCTACCGAGCTGCTCCACCCCGCGTCGGCTTGTACAGCTTATCGCATTCCCGCCGGGGAGATCAGCCGGCCCCCCGATCACGGCGCGTCGACCGCCGGCGGCACAACGAGAACGGCCCCGAGGGATTCCTCGGGGCCGTTCCGGCGTGGTAGCGGGGACAGGATTTGAACCTGCGACCTCTGGGTTATGAGCCCAGCGAGCTACCGAGCTGCTCCACCCCGCGTCGGTTCGTCAACCGTAGCGCACCGACCCCACGGGGCGCAAAACGGCCGTCAGCCCAGCCACCTTCGGACCGCCTCGGTCGCCCGGCGGCTGTCCGCCTCGAACTGCGACCGATCCGTCGACGTGCCCTCCCAGCCCTGCTCCCAGAGCACGGTCACCACGTCGCCGATCCGGACCGCCCGGATCAGGTGCACCTCGTCGCCGCCGGTCGGCGCGCCGTTGACGTCCCGGTACGGCGTACGGGTCTCGAACAGCACCGACTCGTCGCCGTACCGGGCACCGTCGAGCAACCGCTGGGTGACGGTCGCGCCCGGCGCGTCCGCGAGCGGCTGCTCGGGGCAGCCCCGGACCGCCTGGCGCAGCTCGCGCAGCGCGTCGTCGGCCCGGCCGGCCCGGTAGACCGTGACGCTCTGCCGGTAGCTGCCGTCCGGCACGGCATCCGCTGCCGCGCCCGCGAGCTTGACCGCCAGCGTCCGCGCCCGGCGCGTCACGACCTGCGCCTCGCCGGGCGTGGCGCCGCACAGGGCCGGCAGCACCGGTCCGGGGACGAACTGGCTGCCCGTGCCCGCGTCGTTGGCGGCGGGCAGGACGAAGAAGGCCCGGTCCGGGATGCTGGTCGGGGTGGTGGCCGGGGGGCGGGCGCTGGTCCGGGGAGCCGCGGGCGTGCGGGACGGGGTGGAGGCGCTCCGGCTCGGCGACGGCGTGCCGGAGGCGGGCGGGGTCGACGCCCCGGCCGTGGGCGTGGCGGCGGGTGGCCCGGGTGGGACGTCCGGCCCGGCGGCGAGCACGAGCCGGGCGCCGACGGCCGTGCCGGCGACCAGCACGGCGGCGGTCAGCGCGCCCAGCGTGGCCCGGTTCCGCGCCCGGCGGTCGGCCCGCCGGCGCACCTGGTCCGGATCCGGCAGCGCCCGCGGGTCGGTGTCGGCCGCCAGCGCCCGGTAGAGGCGGGTCAGTTCACGCGACATCGTCGACCTCCAGCTCCTCGGTGGCCAGGCCGGGCAGCAGCTCGGCGAGGCGGGTACGACCCCGGGACAGCCAGGACTTCACGGTGCCGGTGGGGACCCCCGCCTCCCGGGCGATCTCCGCCACCGGCATGTCGAACAGGTAGTGCAGCGCGAGGGCCTGCCGATAGCGGACCGGCAGTTGCCGGAGCGCGCCGACGAGCAGCACGCTGTCCTCCCCGGGAGGCCCGACGTCGTCCGGTGGGCCGGTCCGGCTGACCGCCAGCCGCCAGCCGCGCAACCGCCGCCACCGGTCGGTGGCCAGCCGGCTGATCACCAACCGCAGCCAGGCTTCGGGGGCCCGATGGGCGGTCAGCGTCCCCCACTGGCGCCAGGCCCGGGCGTACGCCTCCTGGACGAGATCCTGGGCCTCGCCGGGGTCCTCGGCCACCGCGTAGCCGTACCGCAGCGCCCGCGCCGACGTGCTCCGGTAGAAGTCGTCAAAACTGTTCGTGTCCCTCATCTGGAGATCCCGCCTCCCCTCGGTCCACCTGCACTGATGACGGGCGAGCCGGGTGTCGGGTTGCGGGCGTTCCGTCCGGTATACGACAGAGCCCGTGCCCGGAGACCACTACGGGTCTCCGGGCACGGGCTCGATGTGGTCGGGCCGGCGTCAGCCGTTCGGTGTCGGCGAGGACGAGGGCGGGGCCGGCGGCGACGCGGACGGGCTGCCGCTGGGCGACGGGGCGGTCGACGCGTTGGCCGCCACCTGCGCCTCCTGGAACGCGGTCATCGCCTCGTCCAGCGCCTTCAGGGCCCGCCCGTAGCGCTCGAAGTCACCGGAGGTCTGGGCGGCCTTGACCTCGGCGATCGCGCTCTGCACCTTGCCGGCGGCCTCGGCGAGCGCACCGGTGAGCACCGGCGGGCTGGTGCCGCCCGTCGTCGGCGGGGCGCCACCGGTGCTGGGCGGGGTGCCCCCGGGCGCGCGCTTGCCCTGCTCGACGAGCTGCTTGATGCCGTCGGTGAGGTTGTTGGCCAGCACCGCGTACGAGCCGTCACCGTACGACACCAGCACCCGCTGCATCAGCGTCAACGCGTCCTGCTGATTGCTCTTCACGTAGACCGGCTCGACGTAGAGCATGCCGTCGCCGAACGGCAGCGAGAGCAGGTTGCCGTACTGCACCTGCGCCTGGTTGGACGAGAGCAGGTTGAGCTGCTGCCGGATGTCGCCGACGTTGGTCATCTGCTGGTGCACCTGGACCGGGCCCGCGGTACGGGTCTGGTCCGGCAGGTCCAGCACCTCCAGCCTCGGCTGGCCGTCGATGTACGACCCGGAGATCAACGCGGCCAGGTTCTGCCGGCCGTTCGGGGTGACCGCCGAGGTGAGCTGGAAGCGCGGCGCCTGCTGCCCCGGGAGCTGGGTGAAGAGGTAGTAGGGCGGCTGCTTCTGCCCGCTGTCCGGCGCGTCCGGCACGTTCGGCACCTGCCAGAAGTCCTGGCCGGAGTAGAAGTCGCCCGGGTCGGTGACGTGGAACCGGGTGAGCAGGTTCCGCTGCACCTTGAACAGGTCCGCCGGGTAGCGGAAGTGCTCGGCCAGCTCCGCCGGGATGTCGCCCTTCGGCAGCAGCAGGTCGCCGCCGAACGCCTTGTTCCACGCCTTGAGCACCGGGTCGGTGTCGTCGAACGCGTAGAGCTTGACCGTGCCGTCGTACGCGTCGACGGTGGCCTTGACCGAGTTGCGGATGTAGTTGACGTTCTCCCGGGCGAGCTGGAAGGTGCCCCGGCCGGTCAGCTCGTCGGCCGTCTCGGCCTGCAGGTTGACCCGATCGGCGTACGGGTAGGTCGCCGCCGTGGTGTAGCCGTCCACGATCCACAGGATCCGGCCGTTCACCACCGCCGGGTACGGGTCGCCGTCCAGGGTGAGGAACGGTGCGACCTTCTCCACCCGGTCCCGCGGGTTGCGGACGTAGAGCAGCTTGGAGTCCTTGTTCACCGCCTCGGAGAGGAGGAAGTTCGACTCCTGCTCCTTGATCGCGTAGAGCAGCCGGCGGGTGAACGAACCGATCTTGACGCCGCCCTCGCCGGTGTACGTGTAGTACTGCTCGCCCCCGGTCGAGGTCGGTCGGTCGAACTCGACGTTGCGGTCCCCGGTCTGTCCGACGATGGCGTAGTCGTCGGCCTTGATCCGCTCGCCGTAGTAGATCCGCGGCTGCTGGGCGGGGATCTCCTCGGTGGGGGACGCGCAGCCCTGCGCCTCCTTGTCCGCCTCGCCGAGGAAGCCGGAGACGAAGTACGGCATGCCGTTGCCGCAGATCTGGTTGGCGGGCGCCGCCACCAGCCCGTAACCGTGGGTGTAGACGGTGTGCCGGTTGATCCAGTTGCTCTGCTGCGGGGTCAGCTCGTCGTAGTTGATCTCGCGGACGCCGACCACGTAGTCAGAGGTCTTGCCGTCCACGGCGTACCGGTCGATGTCCAGCTTCGGGCCGAAGTCGTAGAAGCCGCGCACCTGCTGGAGCTGGGTGTAGGTCTCGGAGACCAGTTGCGGGTCGAGCAGCCGGGCGTTTCCCACCACCGAGGTGTCGGTGGCCAGGCTGGGCGGCGGGGTGAGGTTGCTCGCGGCGTACGGGGTGGTCTTGGTCCCGGCCAGCCCGAACGCGGCCCGGGTCGCCTCGATGCTGCGCTGGATGTACGGCGCCTCCTTGTCCCGGGCGCTCGGCTTCACCTCGAAGGTCTGCACCGCCCAGGGGTAGATGCCGCCGATCGCCACCGCCGACACGCCGAGCAGGGCGAGCGAGATGCCGGGCCAGACCAGGTTCCGCATCACCGCGTTGGAGAACACGATGATCGCGATGGCCACCACGATCGAGATGTAGGCCAGGATCTCCTTGGCCGGAAGCAGCGCGTTCACGTCGGCGTAGCCGGCGCCGTAGAGCTTGGCGCCCTCGTTGTACTCCAGCAGCATCGCCCGCCGGTCGAGGACGTAGGCGACCGCCTTGAGCAGGATGAAGACCGCGACCAGCGTGCTCAGGTGGGCGCGGGCGCCGCTGGTCATCCGGTCGCCGATGCCCTGCAGCCGCACCCCGCCGAAGACGTAGTGCATGGCCAGCGCGCCGAGCAGGGCGAGCACCACCGCGGTGAAGCCGACGCCGAGCAGGTAGCGCCAGAACGGCAACTGGAAGACGTAGAAGCCGACGTCGACGCCGAACTCCGGGTCCTTGACGCCGAAACTCCCGCCGTTGCGGAACAGCAGCCACTGGCTCCACCGGCTCTGCGCCGACAGCCCGGCGAAGAGCCCGATGACGGCGGCGACCAGGGCGATCCAGGTGCCGAGCCGGGGGGTCAGCAGCATCCGGTACCGCTCCAGGGTGGCCTGCTCGGCGGAGTGCGGGCGCAACTGCGGCCGCAGCCGGTACGCCAGCCAGAGGTTGCCGGCGACGATCACCGCCATGCCGAACCCGATCACCAGGAAGAGCAGCAGCCGGGTGGCGAGCACCCCGGTGAAGATCTGGGTGTAGCGGACCTCCTCGAACCAGAGCCAGTCCGTCCAGGCGTTGACTCCCCACCCGAGCAGGGTGAAGAGGACGAACACCCCGATCAGGACCCCGATGGTGACGCGTCCGCGCCGGCTCATTCTCGGCAGGGGACTGCTACGCATGACCACTGTTGGCTCCGCACGCTCGATGTGATCGGCTCCGACCAGGCACCCAGAGTACGGGGTGTTCCTGAACACGTCGGGTCAAGGTCACGTCACGATCCTCGCGCGGGGGCCACCGGGCCGGCTCAGCAGCGGGTCGGCTGCCCTCCGGCGCGCAGCGTCTCCAACGCCTTCAGCGCGTCGTCCAGCGAGGCCACCTTGAGCAGCGGCAGGTCGGGCTGCGGGTTGCGCACCGCCTCGGCGCAGTTGTCGGCGGGCACCAGGAAGACCTTCGCGCCGGCCTCCTTGGCGCCGACCAGCTTCTGCGCGATGCCGCCGATCGGGCCGACCCGGCCCTCGTCGTCGATGGTGCCGGTGCCCGCGATGATCTTTCCGCCGGTCAGGTCGGCCGGCTCCAGCTTGTCCACGATGCCCAGGGCGAACATCAGCCCGGCGCTCGGCCCGCCGATGTCCCCGAGGTCGATCTTGAGGGTGAACGGGTGCGGCTGCTGCTGGTCGATCTCGACGCCGATCCGCGGCCGGCCGTCCTGCTCCCGGCTGGTCACCGTGGCGGTGGCGGCCACCCCGTCGCGGAGGTACCCGATCTTCCGCGCGGTGCCGGCCGGCTTGGCCCGGATCAGCTCGGTGAGCCTGGCCGCGCTGGTGACCTGCTGGTCGTCGACCGAGGTGAGCACGTCGCCGGGCCGGAACACGCCGACCGACGGCCCACCCGCGGTCACCGCCTTCACCAGCACCTGGATCGGGTAGCCCAGCTCGCGCAGGGCCGCCGTCTCCGCGCTGGTCTGCGAGTTCTGGAAGTCCTCCGCGTTGCGCTTGTCGATCTCCTGCCGCGACTCGCCCGGCGGGTAGACCAGCTCGCGGGGCACCACCGCCTCGTCCTTGGAGAACCAGCCGGCCAGCGCCGACCGGAGCCGGACGGTGGGCTGCACCCCGACGGTGGTGAGCCGCAACTGCCCGGCGGAGGTGGACGTCGGCCGCCCGGTGACCTGGATGATCTCCTTGCCGTCCGCGCTGCCCAGAGTGTTGACGGTCGGGCCGGGACCGAGCACCACGTACGGGATGGGCACGCTCAGCACCCCGACGCTGAGCAGGGCGGTGAGCAGTGCACCGAGGAGGACGGTCACGCCGCGACGTCTCATGCGGCAGAGCGTACCGATCCGGGCGGAAGCGTCCCGCGCGACGACCGGCGGACTTCGCCCTCAGCGCAACGCCAGCGGGCTCGACCTGCGGCAAGGCACGCGTACCGTAGACCTCGTGCCTGATATTCCGTTCGGCTTCGCGCTTCCGGGTGGGCAACCACCAGACCCCAACGATCCCGCACAGATGCAGCAGTTCATGGCGCAGTTGCAGCACCTGCTCTCGGCGCCGGGCAGCGGGCCGGTCAACTGGGACCTCGCCCGGCAGGTGGCCGCGAGCCAGCTCGCCGCCACCGGCGACCCGGCGGTCTCGCCGTTCGAACGCAACGCGGTGGAAGAGGCGCTGCGCATCGCCGACCTCTGGCTGGAGCCGGCCACGTCGTGGCCCTCCGGCATCCGGAGCTCGGTCGCCTGGAACCGCAACGAGTGGATCTACAAGACCCTGGACGTGTGGCGCAAGCTCTGCGACCCGGTGGCCAGCCGGATGGTCGGCGCGATGGGCGACCTGGTGCCGCCGGAGGCGCGGGCCCAGCTCGGCCCGATGCAGTCGATGGTCGCCACGCTGGGCGGGGCGCTCTTCGGCGGCCAGCTCGGCCAGGCGCTCGGCTCGCTCGCCGCCGAGGTGCTCTCCGCCGGCGACATCGGCCTGCCGCTCGGCCCGGCCGGCACCGCCGCGCTCATCCCGGCCAACATCCGGGCGTACGGCGAGGGCCTGGAGCTGCCCGAGGACGAGGTGAGGCTCTATGTCGCCCTGCGCGAGGCCGCCCACCAGCGGCTCTTCCAGCACGTGCCGTGGCTGCGCGGGCACGTGCTCACCGCGGTGGAGAACTACGCCGCGGGCATCCGGGTCAACCGGGAGGCGATCGAGGAGGCGATGGGCCGGGTCGACCCGACCGACCCGGAGTCGATGCAGGCGATCGCCCTGGAGGGCATCTTCACCCCGGAGGACACCCCGGCGCAGAAGGCGTCCCTGGCCCGGCTGGAGACCGTGCTCGCCCTGGTCGAAGGCTGGGTGTGCCACGTGGTCGACAGTGCCGCGGGCGAGCGGCTGCCCAACGTCGTACGCCTCGGCGAGGCGTTCCGCCGGCGCCGCGCCGCGGGCGGGCCGGCCGAGCAGACCTTCGCCGCCCTGGTCGGTCTGGAGTTGCGGCCCCGCCGGCTGCGCGAGGCCACCGTGCTCTGGGCGGCGCTGACCGAGCAGCGGGGAATCGCCGGCCGGGACGCCGTGTGGGGTCACCCCGACCTGCTCCCCTCCGACGACGACTTCGCCAACCCGGAGGCGTTCGCCGCCACCACCAGTGACCTGGACGAGGAACTGGCGAGCTTCGACTTCACCGCCCCCGGCGCGCCGGAGGAGCAGCCCCCGGGCGAGGACGACGACAAGAAGTCCTGACGCCCTTCCGGATCCGCACAACTTCCCCCCGGACGTTGTGCGGATCCGGCTGTGTCTCGGTGGCGATCAGTGGGGCTGGGCGGAGAGGAGGGCGCGGGTCGCCTCCCAGCCCTCGACGGCCGGGTCGAGGATGGCCAGGTCGGCCGGGCCGCGCAACCGGCGCCAGCCGGCCGTGACGGCCACGTCCCCCGGGCGGGGGGCGGCCGCGCGCACCTCGGCCGGTGCGGCCGTCTCCAGGTCCAGCACCGGCAGCCAGTCCGGTACGGGCAGCCGGGCCGCCACGCCGAGCAGACCGGGGACACCACCCTCCACCGGGGCGACCGCCACCGGGCGACTGGAGAGCGGCCGCAGCAGCTTGCCGAGGGTGAGCCCGGGCACGTCGGGCGCGTCGGCGACCACCACGGCCGCCTGGTCGTAGTGGGCCCGGTCGGTGCCGGCCAGCGCGGCGAACACCGCGTTGACGGTGGGTTCCGGTACCTCGTACACGGCGGTGCCGGGCCACACCACGGCGTCGGCCAGCCAGCGGTCCCCGCGCGTCACCGCCACCGCGGTCTCCACCTCGTTGAGGGTGGCGAGCAGGTCCACGACGTCCTCGGCGAGCGCCGTGCGCCACCGCGTCGGGTCGATTCCCGGCGGCGTCCACGCCACCGGAGCGAGCAACGCCACCACCACACGTCGAGCCACGCTCCGACCCTAACCCCCACCGGAGCCACATCGGACCGCCGCCGGCCGCCGGCCGCCGTCTGCGGGCTGCTGCGGCGACGCCCTGGCCAGCGCCCGGTCGACCAGGTCGGGCAGCCGGAACGGGCTGCCAGCGCCGGGCCCGCCCGATGGACAACTGGACGCTACGAACTTGATGACGAGAATGAATCACCGACCGACCGAGTAGGCTTCGGCGACGCGACCAGCGCAGGCCGCCTCCGGCCGTCGTCCTAGCGAGGCGTTCTCGGCGGCGGGTTCAGTCGGCGAGGGGGAGGCCGGAGGCCGAGGCGACGCCTTCCAGGTAGCCCCGGGCCCGCTCGGTCTTCGGATACCGGCCCACCAGGGCCCAGAACTGGGCGTTGTGGCTGGGCACGATCAGGTGCGCCAGCTCGTGCAGGAGCACGTAGTCGATCACCCACTCGGGCATGTCCTGGAGTCGGTGGGAGATCCGGATGGTGCGATCAGCGGGGGTGCAGGAGCCCCAGCGGCCGTTCTGGTTGGTGACCCAGCGGACACTGGCCGGCGAGGCGGCGGCGCCGTACTCGGGCAGGTAGAGGTTGATCAGCCGGGTGGCCCGGGCGAGCAGCTCGGCGTCGGAGCGGGCGAGCCGGCCCTCCCGGGCGGCGAGCCGGGCCAGCATCCGGTCGACCCACTCGCTCTCCTCGGCGCGCGAGAACTGGTCGGGGATGAGCACCACGACGCGCTCCCCGTCCCGGTACGCGGACACCGTCCGTCGCCGGCGCTGACTGCGCCGTACCTCGACGACGGGCTTCCGCGTCCCGGCCATCACTGGCCCGCGCAGCCTCGGATGACTGTCACGACAGCAAGCTAATGCGTAATGACCAGGAGTCCGCAAGAGTCAACCCGATGACACGCGCCCGGAAAATGGTGGTTGGTCGCCCAGCGTCCCAAAAAAAATCTTTGCGGCAGCCCCGGAACCGTGCCCGGTTACCCTTCGTGGCGGCCCCGCCGGGCCCCCCGCCCGTCACCTGCCCGCCCCGCACACGTTAAGTGATCTACGGACGCACGTCGCGTCGGGGCGGCTCGAAGGGCGATCTGAGGGCATTTGACCGGCGTGTCCCTGCGGAACTGACTTATCCGACGTGGCTCGGCATGCACACTCTCGACGTCGACTAGCTCACAGTGTCGATGCTGAGCTGACATGGAACCGCCCAGACCTGGGTAGGGTCCGCCAACCAGCGGTCACGAGCGTGGCCGCAGAGAACGACCCAGCGCCGGTGCCCCGCGTGGCCCGCCGCGGGGAACCGCCGGGACGGCGTGTCCGGCGGACGAGACGAGGAGGGGCTACCGTGGCCGACCAGGCCCAGACCTACAACGGTTACTGCGTCAAGTGCAAGGAGAAGCGGGACTTCGAGGGGCGCATCGAGGTCTCCAAGACCGGTATGAACATGGCCAAGGGCAAGTGCCCGGTGTGCGGCACAACAGTGAACCGCATCCTGGGCAAGGCCAAGGTCTGACCGGTACGGATCGACGCGGGGAGGGGTGGCCGACGGCCACCCCTCCCCGCGTCCGTTCGATCCCTACTGTCGGCTGAGCGACACCGGTTACCGCCGAGTTGTGGAAAAGCCGCCTTTTTCTGTGGACAACCCTGGCCAAGGCCCGGCGCACCTGTGGACAACGATCGACGGAGCGCGCGGACACGGTCACGATTCGTGGCATGGCCGACCCGACACCCCTCGCCCGTCCCACCCTTCTGCCGGGCCTGGCCCGCCTCTGGCGGGACCGGCACACCCTCCAGCTCGGGATCGAGCCCGGCCGGGCCGTCCTGCTCGAGGTGACGAACCCCCGCGCCGCCCGCCTGCTCGACCTGCTGGACGGCACCCGGAGCGAACGTGCCGTCCTCGCGTACGCGGCCACGGCGCGGGTCGCGCCCGACGAGGCCCGCGTCCTGCTCGACACGCTGCGGGCCGCCGGTCTCGTCGTACCGGCGCAGAGCCTGCTCCCCCGGGAGCTCGCCGGGCCGGTCCGGACCCGGCTCGCCGGAGAGGCCGACGCCCTGGCGCTGGCCACCCCCGCCCTGCCCGGCACCCCGGCCCAGGTGCTGCGTCGCCGCCGGGCGGCGCGCGTGCTGGTCACCGGCGCCGGCCGGCTCGGTGCCGCGATCGCGGTCGCGCTGGCGCAGGCCGGCGTCGGGCACGTCGTACCCGAGCTGCCCGGTCCGGTCCGCCCGGGCGACCTGGTCGGGACCGGCCTGGCCGCCGCGGAGGTGGGCCGGCCGCTGGCCGCGGCGGTCCGCGCCGAGCTGGGCCGGTCCGCCCCGGGTACGGAGACCGGGCCGCTCCGCCGGGGCCGCGTCGACCTGGTGGTCCAGCTCGGCACGGACCGGCCGGCGGCCCTGCTGGCCACCGGGTACGCCCAGCGCCGCCAGCCCCACCTCGTGGTCGACCTGCGGGGCGGCGTGCCGGTGATCGGCCCGCTGGTCCGGCCGCCGGTCGGTCCCTGCCTGAACTGCCTCGACCTGCACCGGGTGGACCGCGACCCGGACTGGCCCACGCTCGCCGCCCAGCTCGCCGCCGACGACGCCGAACGGGCCTGCGCCGCGACCACCCGGCTCGCGGCGGTGGCGTACGCGGCGGCGGAGGCGCTGGCCCACCTCGACGGCGGCACCCCGGAGACCCTCGGTTGTGCCGTCGAGGTCGCCGGGGCGGGCCGAATCCGCCGCCGGCAGTGGCCGCCGCACCCGTCCTGCGGTTGCTCCGGGCGTCGCCCGATCCGGGTCAGGCCCACCGGTCCGGGCTTCGTAGCAGCAGCGGGCCCTCCGAGTCGGTAACAATGACCGGGTGACCGACATCCCGCGCCGGGCCGTGTCCCGGACCGCCAAGCTCGCCGCCCTGCCGCTCGGCTTCGCCGGCCGGACCGTCCTCGGCATGGGCAAGCGGGTCACCGGGCTCGCCTCCGAGGTCATCTCCGCCGAGATCCAGCAGCGCACCGCCGAGCAGTTGTTCAGCGTGCTCGGGCAGCTCAAGGGCGGGGCGATGAAGTTCGGCCAGGCCCTGTCGGTCTTCGAGGCGGCGCTGCCGGAGGAGATCGCCGGCCCCTACCGGCAGGCGCTCACCAAGCTCCAGGAGGCCGCCCCGCCGCTGCCCGCGGCCACCGTGCACAAGGTCCTCGTCGAGCAGCTCGGCCCGGACTGGCGGGACCGGTTCGTGGAGTTCAACGACACCCCGGCCGCCGCGGCCAGCATCGGCCAGGTGCACCGCGCGGTCTGGCGGGACCCGGGGTACGGCCCGAACGGCGCCCCGAACCACCGGGACGTGGCCGTGAAGATCCAGTACCCGGGCGCCGGCGACGCCCTGCTCGCCGACCTGAAGCAGCTCTCCCGGCTGGGCGGCATGTTCCGCGCGATCCAGCCCGGGCTGGACGTCAAGCCGCTCCTGGTCGAGCTGCGGGAGCGGATCACCGAGGAGCTGGACTACGAGCTGGAGGCCGAGTCGCAGCGCGCCTTCGCCGCCGCGTACGCCGACGACCCGGACATCTATATCCCCGAGGTGCTGGACGCCTCGCCCCGGGTTCTGATCACCGAATGGGTCGAGGGCACGCCGCTGGCGGAGATCATCCGGGAGGGCACCGAGGAGCAGCGCGACGAGGCGGGGCGGCTGATGGCCGAGCTGCACCTGTCCGCGCCGATGCGGGCTGGGCTGCTGCACGCCGACCCGCACCCGGGCAACTTCCGGCTGCTCCCGGACGGCCGGCTCGGCGTGATCGACTTCGGCGCGGTGGCCCGGATGCCGGAGGGCACCCCCGAGCCGATCGGCCGGATCGCCGCGCTGTCGTTGCGCGGCGACGCGGAGGCGGTGGTGGCCGGCCTGCGGAAGGAGGGCTTCGTCAGCCCCACCGAGCCGATCGACGCCGAGGCGGTGCTGGACTTCCTCCGCCCGATGCTGGAGCCGATCGCCGCCGAGGAGTTCCGGTTCACCCGGGCCTGGCTGCGGTCCGAGGCGGCCCGCCTGGCCAACCCCCGGTCGCCGGCCTACCAGCTCAGCCGCCAGCTCAACCTGCCCCCGTCGTACCTGATGATCCACCGAGTCACGCTGGGCTCGATCGGGGTGCTCTGCCAGCTGGAGGCGAAGGCCCCCTACCGGGCGATCCTGGAGCGCTGGCTGCCCGGCTTCGCCCCGGTGGGCTGACGTGCCACGGGGGCGGCGGCCATCCGGCCGCCGCCCCCGTGTGTGTGGGTAGTGATCTAGAGAGCGCCCAGGTCGCGAGCCGACTGGCGCCGGCTCTTCATCGCGACGGTACGGGCGGAACGGGTTGCCTCAGTGCTCGTGGTGGTGCGACCGGCCTGAGGCCGGGGCATTCGAGCCCGGGACAACGCTTCGTGAAGTAGTTGCATCTCGGTTCCGTTCGGCAGGTGCAGCATCGGTTTCGACTTTCTCGCGGCCGGTGGGCTCACCGGCGGGACGTTGGAACGGGGTGTGTCAGGCCGCCAGCCGGACCGCGTTGCGCGACTCGGACAGCCCACTGGCCGCCAGTCGCGCCTCGGCCTCGACCCGGAGCTGCGCGTCGCGGGCGAGGTCCTCCTTGCGCGGACGGCCACGGGGCCGCTTGCGCGGGACGACCGCGCCACGCTCGAAGATCTCGCCGCCCCAGACGCCCCAGGGCTCGGCCCGCTCCACCGCGCCGGCGAGGCACTCGACGCGCAGCGGGCAGTCCCCGCAGAGCGACTTGGCCAGCTCGAGCTCGGCAGGCGAGTCGGAGAACCACAGGTCGGGGTCGAACTTCCGGCAGGGCAGGTTCGCCTCCACCTCGACGCTCACGTCGAGCGGGGCCAACGCCAGACTCATCCTCCGGTCACCTCTCTCTCACTTCGATCTCGTGGATCGCATTTCCGACGTACTTGCGGTGCAAAAACACTGAGGCCGCGGATCCCGGTGTGCGGGTTCCGCGGCCTCGAGGTGAGCCGGTGGTCTGGTGGATCAGACCGGTCTACCTCGAGGTGGAACACCGCGGACATCCGTGCGCTTGTTGACGCCGATGCCCATGCCCGTGAAGCCACTGGTCCCCTCGATCCCCGCCAGCGGCGCCACGGTCAGGTTCAGCTCGGCCTGAACCTGGACCTGGTGCACCTGCGGGACCGACGGTCGAGCGGCAAGGGCCACCCGGACAGCCGACAGCGGAGCGCAGGCAGCTGGCATCGCCAGCGGACGCTCGTAGATGTAGGTCTCCATTGATGCCACCTCCCTGACTTTCCTCGTGCCGACCATGGACTCATCCCCCGTGAGCAGCCGGAATGGCGCCGCTCGCGAGGTGTGTCCTGAGGCTATTCCTCGCCTCGGTGCGAGGGCAAACGATTTACGGCTAGATTTCGAAACTTTTCTGCGGGCAGACGTCGTCCACCGTCGCGCCCCCCACCAGGGCCAGCACCGTATCACCGTAAAGTCCCAGTTTGCGGGGGCCGATCCCGGCGATCGCGATCAGTTCCTCGCTGCGCCCCGGCCTCCGCTCGGCCAGCGCGGTGAGCGTGGCGTCGGTGAAGACGACGTACGCCGGCACCTTCTGCGCCTCGGCCACCCGCTGCCGCCACTCGCGCAGCCGTGCGTACAGCTCCTCGTCCAGGTCGGACGGGCACGTCGGGCAGCGCCCCAGCTTGCGGTCCGCCCCGGCGAGCAGGGTGGCGCCGCAGATCCGGCAGGAGACCACCTGGGGACGCCGCCGCTCGGTACGCCGGACCGCGCCGGCGCCGGCCCGCTCGGTACCCCCCGAGCGGTCGAGCTGCGGCAGGAACCGGCAGGGCCGCCGGGCCCGGCCACCCGGCGAGCGGGCCGCGGCGTACGACAGCCACAGCCACTCCCGGGCCCGGGTGATCCCGACGTAGAGCAGCCGCCGCTCCTCCTCGACCTGCTCCGGGGTCTTCGCGTAGGTGGTGGGGAGGGTGCCCTCGGCGAGGCCGACCAGGAAGACGGCGTCCCACTCCAGGCCCTTGGCGGAGTGCAGCGAGGCCAGCGTCACCCCCTCCACCGTGGGTACGTGCTGCTGCGCGGCCCGCCGCGCCAGTTCGTCGTTGAAGTCGCTCAACGTCACCCGGCGCTCGATCGCGGCCGCCTCGCCGATCGGCACCACCTCGGGCGTCGCCGCGTACTCCTCGGCGAGCTGGACCAGGGCGGCGAGCGCCTCCCACCGCTCGCGCGCGGCGCCGCCGGCCGGGGGCGCGTCGGGCGCCCAGCCGACCGCGGCGAGCGCCTCCACCACGGCGGCCGGCACCGGGGTCTCCCCCGGGATCGACCGGGTGGCGGCGCGCAACGCCACCATCGCCTGCCGCACCTCGGGCCGCTCGAAGAACCGCTCCGCCCCCTGCACCACGTACGGCACCTGCGCCTCGGTGAGCGCCTTCTCGTACGCCTCGGACTGCGCGTTGGTGCGGAACAGCACGGCGATCTCCCGGGCCGGCGTGCCGCCGTCGATCAGCACCCGGCAGCGGGCGGCGACCGCGTTGGCCTCCGCCGGCTCGTCGGTGAAGATCCGCAACTCGGGTTCGGGGCCGGGCGGGCGCTGGCCGTGCAGCTCCAGCCGCAGCCGGGCCTCGGTGCCCCGGGCCTGCGAGATCACCGCGTTGGCCAGCCCGACCACCTGCGGTGTGGAGCGGTAGTCGCGGACCAGCCGGACCACCGTGGCGGTGCGGTGGCGGCGCGGGAAGTCGACCAGGTACGACGAGGTCGCCCCGGTGAAGGAGTAGATGGTCTGGCTGGCGTCGCCGACCACGGTGAGGTCGTCCCGGCCGCCGAGCCACGCCTCCAGCAGCCGCTGCTGGAGCGGGTTGACGTCCTGGTACTCGTCGACGACGAAGTGCCGGTACTGGCCGCGTACCTGCTCGGCGACGTCGGCGTGCTCCTCGATCCCCCACACCGCGGCGCGCAGCAGGTCCTCGAAGTCGATCACCCCGTTGCCGCGCTTGAGCCGCTCGTACGCGGCGAACACCTCGGCCACCTTCGCCGGCTCGTACGGGGTCTCGCGCAGCGCCTTGGCCGCGGCCACCACGTACTCGCCCGGCTCGACCAGGGACGACTTGGCCCACTCGATCTCACCGGCGAGGTCGCGGGCGGCGGCCCGATCGGCGCGCAGGCCGACCTTGGCGGCGGCCAGGGTGACCACCCGGACCTTGCTCTCCATCAGCTCCGGCATGGCGCGCCCCTCGAGCAGCCGGGGGGCGAAGTAGCGGACCTGGCGCAGCGCCGCCGCGTGGAAGGTGCGGGCCTGCACCCCGCCGACGCCCAGCGCGGTGAGCCGGGCCCGCATCTCGGCGGCGGCGCGGGCGGTGAAGGTGACCGCCAGCACGTGCCGGGCGGAGATGTCACCGGTCAGCGCGCGGTGGGCGATCCGGGAGGTCACCGCCCGGGTCTTGCCGGTGCCCGCGCCGGCCAAAATGCAGACCGGGCCGGCCGGGGCGGTCACCGCGGCCCGCTGCTCCGGATCCAGCCCGGCCAGCACCCGTTCCGCCGCTGAGTGAACCGCCACAGCCAGGAATCATTGCAGCCCTCCGCGATGTTGCAGCGGTTAGCCTGGCCTGATCGGACCGGGCGCGAGCCACCCCTTGGAGGACCTGACCATGTTGACGATGTATTCCACCCCGTGGTGCGGCTACTGCCACCGGCTGAAGTCGCAGCTCGACCGGGAGGGCATCGCATACGAGGTGGTCGACATCGAGCAGGACGCGAAGGCCGCGGAGTTCGTGATGAGCGTCAACGGCGGCAACCAGACCGTCCCGACCCTGCGCTTCGCCGACGGCAGCGCCCTCACCAACCCCTCGATCACCCAGGTCAAGCAGCACCTCGCCACCCTCTCGGCCTGACCCACCAGCACCTTCCGAAGAGCGGCCGCCCCACCCGGGCGCGCCGCTCTTCCCGTCTCTACCCGCCCCCTCCCCGATGATCATGAAGTTATTGCCCTCGTCGTCGGCGTGTCGCGACAACAACTTCATGATCAACGGCGGTGGGCGGGGCGGGCGGGAGGGCGGTGGCCGCCACCGGGCGGCGGGGGGCGGGGATGCGGGGGCGGGGGTGTGGGGGTGGGGTCAGGTGGCGGCCCTGCCAGAGGTAGCCGCCGGCGAGCGTGGTGATCATCCCGACCAGGGCGAAGAGCAGGCGGTAGTCGAGGACGCCGACGAGCAGGGCGCCGGCGCCGATGGAGACCGCCTGCGGGCCGCTGACCAGCGCCTCCGAGGTGGCGGCGACCCGGCCGAGCAGCCCCGGCGGGGTACGCCGTTGGACCAGCGTGTTGAGCCCGACCATGGTCAGCGGCAGCGACATCCCGGCCAGCAGCAGCGCCACCACACCCAGCCAGAGCCGCGGGTACGCCAGCGCCAGCGCGGCCGGGCCGAAGAAGATCACCCCGGCGGCGAGTGTCCCCACCTCGCCGGTCCGGCGCACCACCGTTGCCGAGAAGAGCCCGCCGACCAGCCCGCCGATCCCCTGCACGGTGACGAGCACGCCGACGAACGCGGCGTCCCGGCGCAGCCCCTGGTCCACGTACGCGAAGATCAGCGACTCGGTGAAGCCCATCACCAGCGAGCCCAGCCCGTAGCCGAGCAGGGCCCGGCGCAGCGCCGGCTCACCGGCCAGGTGCCGCAGCCCGGCGCTCAACTCGGCCGGCCAGCGCAGGCCGGCCCCGGACGGGGTGCTCTCGGTGACCCGGAGCAGGCCGACCACGGCCGCGGCGGTCAGGAAGCCGGTCATGGCGAGGGCGGTCAGCAGCCAGCCGCCGACCGCGGCGTACAGTCCGGCCCCGGCCAGGGGGCCGACCAGCCGGAGGCCCTGCCGGACGGTCTGCAGCACCGCGTTCGCGTCGGCCAGCAGTTCGCTCGGCACGAGGTGCCGGATCAGCCCGCTCAGCACCGCGGTCAACGTGATGTACGACAGGCCGTAGAGCGCCGCCACCACGTAGATGAGCCACACGTCGCCGCGGTCCCGGACCGCGAAGAGCGGGCTGAGCAGCACGGCCGTCCCCAGGTTGGCGGCCACGAAGAAGGGCCGGCGACGGTACCGGTCGACGACCCAGCCGACCAGCGGCGCCAGCGTCATCGGGGCGATGATCGCGAAGATGGTCGCCCCGGCCATGCCGTCCGATCCGGTCAGGTCCTTCACCCAGACGGCGAGGGCCAGCAGCAGGATCGACTCGGCCGCCATGCTGGCCAGCACGGCGGCGAAGAGCAGGCGGAAGTCGGGGCGGCCCAGGACGGTGCGCATCAGGTTCCCTCCGGCGGGGGTGCGCCCGGAGGCGCGACGGGGCGGTGCCGGGTCCGGAACGGCCTCGTCCGGACCGGTCGGACCACCTCCACGGTCCTCTTTTTGTCGCAAGACACGCCCCCGCCGGGACCTCCGACACCGGCCGCGCCGTCCATACTGACCGTGGGGGGCGAATTCCATACAGTTACCGTCGCTTCTCGCGGCGGTCGACGGAAAGAGGACACCGTGCCTCCTGCCGCACCAGGCCCGATCCTGCGCCGTCGCAGGCTCGGCACCGAGCTGCGCCGGCTGCGTGAGCAGGCCGGCCTCACCGGCGACCAGGTCATCGAGCGGATCGGCTGGGCGTCCGCGTCCAAGCTGTCCCGCCTGGAGAACGGGCGCAGCCGCCCCGACCCGGACGACGTCGACGTCCTGCTGGCCCTCTACGGCGCGACCGACGAGCTGCGCGAGGAGCTGCTGGGGATCACCCAGGAGGCCGGCGACATGCGCGGCTGGCTACGGAACTTCCCGGTGATGACCCAGCAGCAGCGCGGCTTCGCCGAGCTGGAGGCGGGCTGCGCGGAGATCTCCGAGTACAACCCGGTGCTGGTCCCCGGCCTGCTGCAGACCCCCGGGTACGCCCGGCACCGGATCCGCTCGGCGGCCCAGGTGGCGGAGGAGGCCGGCGACCCGGACGTCGAGGACCCGGAGACCCAGGTACGCGCCCGGCAGGCCCGTCAGTCGCTGCTCACCCGCTCGCCCGACGCGCCCCGCTACACGGCCGTGCTGGAGGAGGCCGCGCTCGGCCGCCGGGCCGGTCCACCCGAGGTGCTGCACGAGCAGATCGTCCACCTCTGTGAGCTGGCCATGCTGCCGAACGTGACGCTGCATCTGCTGCTGCGCGACACCCGGGTCGGTGACTGGTACCTGCCGCCGACCGCCTTCTCGGTCTACCGGTTCGCCGATCCGCTCGATCCGGAGACGCTGGCCATCGAAGGCGGGTTCACCGACGTCATGTCGACCGAGGCAAACACCCTAAATCGCTATAAAGTGGTGTTCGAGTGGCTATGCTCGGCGGCGCTCTCCGCATCGGACACCCTCTCCTGGCTCATCGAGGCGACGGGACGGCTGACCGACACGGCGGCCGGGTCCACAGTGGCGCACGGGCCGGCAACGGCGCCGGCCCAGCGCCGCCGCGACTCGGGGCGTCTGGCGACGGACCGGTGATCCACGGGGAGCGCCGTCCGGCCTGCGGCGTCACTCGTCCCCATCGGAGCACTCCAGACCAGGAGCAGAACCATGAACGAGATCCGCAACAACTCGTCCGACCTCGCGCCGCAACTCGCCGGCGCCGCCTGGCGCAAGAGCACCCGGAGCCAGACCTCGAACTGCGTGGAGGTCGCGCCGCTGCGTACCGGGCCGGCGGCGGTGGCACTGCGGGACAGCAAGGACCGGAGCGGTCCGGTGCTGCTTTTCAACCGGGCCGGCTGGCTCGGCTTCATCGCCGGCGCGAAGAACGGGCAGTTCTCGCTGAACTGATTAGCTGAGTGACCGGGGCCGTCGGCGTGGCGCCGGCGGCCCCTTCCCCTGCCCATCCCGACAACCGTGCCGACCGGGGTCACCCGATCGGTCGGGGCGCGCGAAGGACGGTCGAGTTCACTTGCTGGGACGACCACGAGGCGTAACATCTCGATTGAGTGACGTGGAAGTTCCATCGCGTATCCGTCCGTCCGTACCGGGGGACAGCCATGCGGTTCCTGATCGTCCGCACCGAGATCCGAGCCGCCGCCGACACCGACATCGCGGCCGTCTGGGCCGACGGTGGCCGGCTGCGGGACGAGACCACCGCGCCGGAGCCGCGCCGCCAGGTCGTCCACGCCGAGGACCGGGACGCCGCCCTGCTGCTGGCCCGGGCGCTGGCGTCCGTCGGAGCGGTACGTGCCGGCCGGCACCGGGTGAAGGTGCTCCCGATCGAGGACCCCGACCCGGGCCCGTGGTACATCAACCGGACGTGACCTGACGTCCGTCGTGGTCGGACCGGCTCCCCCGCCGCGTTCCTTGCCTCACCCGGCCACGACGGCCCGTGTTCCCGGCCCGTGACCGCCGCGGCAACGACGGCCACGGGCCGGGACCGTGTCCGGCCCCCGCCGGTCGCCGGTCGCCGGTCGCCGGTCGCCGGTCGCCGGTCGCCGGTCGCCGGTCGCCGGTCGCCGGTGAGCAACGCCACTTCGGCGAAGTGGCGGTGCCCCGCTCGCCGCAACCCCGCCATGTCGGCGAAGTGGCGGCGCCCCACCCGGTCGGTCAGATCCCGTCGGCCCGGCCAGTCAGCAGTGGCCGTCGAGCCAGCGGTGGATCAGGAACAGGGCGATGGAGGAGGGTGGCGGAAGGGCCAGCCGGTGGCCGTCGACGTCGACCGCCTCCCCGGCCAGCGCGGCGCCGATCTCCCGGCGGGTGAACCAGCGGGCGTAGGCGATCTCGGCCGGGTCCACCCGGATCTGCTCGTCGGCGTCGGCGCGGGCCAGGAAGCCGAGCATCAGCGAGCCGGGGAACGGCCAGGCCTGGCTGCCCGCGTACGCGATCTCCTCGACCCCGACGCCGACCTCCTCGCGGACCTCGCGGAGCACGGCGGCCTCGGCCGATTCCCCGGGCTCCACATAGCCGGCCAGGCAGGAGAAACGGCGCTCGCCGGGGGTACGCGCCCAGGTGGCGTTGTTGCCGAGCAGGCACCGCCCCTCCGGGCCGGCCACCCCGTCGTGGACCAGCACGATCATGGCCGGGTCGGTACGCGGCCAGACCCGGTCGCCGCCCGGGTCGACCCGGGACCAGCCGGCCTCGTCGACCTGCGTCGGGTGCCCGGTGACCGACGAGTAGCCGTGCCGGACGTGCCAGTTCAGCAGGGCCAGCGCGGTGGTGAAGAGGCCCGCGTCCCGGTCGGCCAGGAGATGCCCCACCTCGCGCAGGTTAACCCGCCGGGTGCCCGGCAGCTCCGGCAGCGGCGCGTCCACCGCGAAGACCGGTACGCCGTCGGGCTCGACGCCGAGGAACATCGGCACCGACCGGGGCACCTCGGGCAGCTCGGCGGGGCCGACCAGCACCAGCTCCGGCGGTGCCGCCGTGCCGCGGACCAGGGCGCGCCCGTCGTCGGCCGAGTCCAGCACCAGCACCCGGGCCCGCTCCCACGCCTCGGCGAGCCAGTCCGGGTCGGTACGCCGGTGCGCCGCCCGGTCCAGCGTGGACCGGGCCAGCGGTGGGGCGGGCTCGCCGGTCACGCCTCGCTCCGCTCGCCGGCGGCGCGACCCGCCACGGTGCTGAGCCAACTGGTTCGCTCGCTCACGCCGCCTCCGTCCGCACCGGACCGAGCGTGGCCAGCGAATCCGCGATCCGCTCGGCGTCACCGAGCACGACGGTGACCGCCTTCGCCGGGGCGAGGTAGCGGGCCGCCGCCTCGGCCACGTCGTCCACGGTCGCCCTGGCGAGCCGGGACGCGTGCTCGGCGAGGAAGTCCAGGCGCAGCCCGTTGCCGGCGTACGCGCTGGTCAGCGACGCCAGCCCGGTCTGGGTGGACATGCCGAGCTGGAGCGTGCCGAGCGCGTACTGGCGGGCCTGCTCCAGCTCCTCGGGCTTCGGCGGCAGCGCGGCCAGCCGGCCCAGCTCGTACGTGGTCTCCAGCAGAGCGGGGGCGGTCACCTCGGTGGCCACCTCGGCGGCGGCGATCAGCACCGACCCGGCCACCGAGTGCTCGACCAGCGAGTGGGGCCCGTACGTGTAGCCCTTGTCCTCGCGGATGTTCTCCACCCAGCGGGAGGAGAAGTAGCCGCCGAAGAGCAGGTTGGCCAGTTGCAGCGCGGCGTGGTCCGGATGGGTGCGGGGCACCGCGGGCAGGGCGATCCGCAGCGAGGACTGGACCGAACCGGGCCGGTCGACCAGCAGCAGCGGGCCCGGCTCCAGCGGCGGGGCCGGCGGCAGCTCCTCGGCGTGCCCGGCGCCGTTCCACCCGGAGAGCGCCTTCTCGGCGGCGTCCACGGCCCGCTCCGGCTGCACGTCGCCGACCAGCACCAGCACCGCGCCGGCCGGGTGCACGCGTTCGGCGTGCAACCGCCGCAGGGCCGGCGGGCGTACCGCGCGCACCTGGTCGGGCTCCGGGGTCTGGACCGCGTACGGGTGCCGGCCGTAGATCCGCTTGAGCAGCGCGGTCCGGGCCAGGTGGGCGGGCTGGCTCTGGGCGACCTGGATCCGGTCGACCAGCCGGTCCCGCTCGGTCTCCACCCAGTCGCCCGGGTAGGTGGCCCCGGTGAGCACGTCGGCGAGGATCTCCAGCATCCGGTCCAGGCCGGTGCCCAGGCTCGCCCCGGAGAGCATCAGCCGGTCGGGGTCGAGCCCGGCGGACAGTGCGCCGCCGACCTTCTGCAGCTCGGCGGCGATCTGCGTCGCGCTGAGGGTCGGCGTGCCGGCGAGGATGGTCTGGGCCAGCATCGCGCCCCGGGCCAGGTGGGTACGCCCGGCCGGCATCCAGAGCCGCAGCTCGACCAGCGGGACCGCGTTCCGGCGTACGGCGATCACGGTGAGCCCGTTGGCGAGCGTGCGCTCGGCCTGCTTCGGCACCTTGAGCCTGCGGTTGGGGCCGAGCGGCGGCAGCGGCCGCGTCCCGGTCTCCACGGTTGCCGTCACTGGACCTCCTCCGTTCGCGACTGCGCGGCTCGCAAACCCGGCTCACTCCTCGCGCTCACCGGTACCTCCTCCGTTCGCGACTGCGGGGCTCGCGAACCACTCCTCGCGCTCATCGGGCACCTCCGGCGATGACCTCGATGGACGCGCGGCGCTCCGGCCGCAGGGTGGCGGCGGCGGCGACCACCTGTTCCTCGGTGACCTCGCCGACCAGCCGGGGCAGCTCGTTGAGCAGGCCCGGCTCGCCGCGTTGCTGTTCGAGGACGGCCATCCGCAGCGCCCGGCCGAGCACCGCGTCGGTGTCCCGCAGCAGGTGGGTGGCCATCCTGGCCTGGGTGCGGGCCAGTTCCCCGTCGGTCAGCCCGTCGGTGGCGAGCCGGTCCAACTCCTCGTCGATGGTGCGCAGCACCTTGTCCACGTCGCCGCCGGGCGGCAGGTGGGCCTGGAGCAGCAGCGCGGTGGGGTCGCGTACGTCGAACGGGTCGCCCATGAAGCCGAGGTAGCCGCCGAGGCTGGTGACCGTGCGGTCCCGCTGGACCAGCCGTTCGACCAGCCGGGACGCGTCCCCGTCGGTGAGCACCTCGGCGAGCACCACGTACGGCAGGTAGCCGGTGAAGTCGGTCAGCGGGTCGGGCACCCGCCAGGCCCCGGCCACCGCGGGCAGCGGGGCCAGCTTGTCGGTGTACGACCGGCGCCGCTCGGCGGTCAGGTCGGGCTCGGCGAAGTCGGGCCGCGCCGGGGCGGGGCGGGCCGGCACGTCCCCGAAGTGCCGCTCGATCAGCTCCGTCGCCTCGGTCACGTCGATGTCGCCGCTGACCGCCAGCACGGCGTTGCCGCTGGCGTAGTAGCGCCGGAAGAAGTCGGCGGCGTCCGCCACGGTCGCCGACTCCAGGTCGTCGAAGGAGCCGTAGCCGTCGTGCGCGTTCGGGAAGGTGTCGAACATCACCGGCGGCAGGGTCAGCCAGGGAAACCCGCCGTACGGCCGGTTGAGCACGTTGACCCGGATCTCCTCCTTGACGACGTCGACCTGGTTGCGCAGGTTCTCCTCGGTCAGGCGGGGGCCGCGCATCCGGTCGGCCTCCAGGAAGAGCGCCCGTTCCAGGGCGTTGCTGGGCAGCGTCTCGAAGTAGTCGGTGTAGTCCAGGTGGGTGGAGCCGTTGAAGGTGCCGCCGGCGCCCTGGACGTGCCGGAAGTGGGCCAGCTTCTCCAGGTTCTCCGAGCCCTGGAACATCAGGTGCTCGAAGAGGTGGGCGAAGCCGGTACGCCCCTCCGGCTCGGACCGGATGCCGACGTCGTAGACCACCGCCACCCCGATGACCGGGGCGCTGCGGTCGGGGGTGAGCACCACCCGCAGGCCGTTGTCGAGGCTGAACCGCTCGACCGGGTACTTCGTCGCTGGGATCTTCGTTCTCCGCGTCGGCACGAGATCGAATCTAGCCCCTCGGCACCGGACGCACGGGCGGTGTGGCCCGGCGCCCCGGACGGACGCGCCGGCAGTCGGCCGTCCGGGGTCAGATACTCCACCGAACAGGTGGGAATTGCCGAGAATTCCCAGGTGAGCCGTCCCGGATGGTGGATGGGTCTTGACGCCGCTCCCACCCTGCCCCACTCTTCCTACTAACTAAGTAGGAATACTGTGGATTGGACACACGATGAGACGGCTCCCCTTCCGTCGACTGGTCTCCCTGGCCACCCTCGCCGTGGTCGGCGCGGCGACCCTGGGCAGCACGGCGGCCTGCGGCGACGACACCGGCGAGGCGGCCGCCGGTCCGGTGACCCTGCGCCTCGGCTACTTCCCCAACATCACCCACGCGCCCGCCGTGGTCGGCGTGGAGAAGGGGATCTTCAAGGAGAAGCTGGGCAGCGACGTCACGCTGGAGACCAAGACCTTCAACGCCGGCCCGGCGGCCATCGAGGCGGTCTTCTCCGGCGCGCTCGACGCCACGTACATCGGTCCGAACCCGACCGTGAACGCCTTCTCGAAGTCCAAGGGTGAGGCGGTCCGGGTGGTCTCCGGCGCCGCCTCGGGCGGCGTCGCGCTGGTGGTCAAGCCGGACATCACCTCGGTCGAGCAGCTGCGCGGCAAGAAGATCGCCACCCCGCAGCTCGGCAACACCCAGGACGTGGCGCTGCGCTACTGGCTCAAGGAGAAGGGCCTCAACACCACCAAGGAGGGCGGCGGCGACGTCACGGTGGTCCCGCAGGAGAACGCGCAGACGGTGGACACCTTCGCCAGCGGCGCGATCGACGGCGCCTGGGTGCCGGAGCCGTACGTCTCCCGGCTGGTCAACGCCGGCGGCAAGGTGCTGGTGGACGAGCGCGACCTCTGGCCGGACCGGAGTTTCGTCATCACCAACCTGCTGGTCAGCACCAAGTTCCTCAAGGCCCACCCGGACGTGGTGAAGAAGCTGGTCGAGGGGCAGGTCGCGGCGAACGAGTTCGTCAACACCAAGCCGGACGAGGCACAGCAGGCCATCTCCGACCACATCGGCAAGATCACCGGCAAGCCGCTCGACGTCAAGCTGATCAAGCAGGCCTGGCCCACCCTGGAGTTCACCAACGACCCGATCGCGTCCTCGCTGAAGACCGGCCTGGACCACGCCGTCGCCGTCGGGCTGACCCAGCCGGTCGACCTGAACGGCCTCTACGACCTGAAGTTCCTCAACGAGGTGCTCAAGGCGCAGGGCAAGCCCGAGGTCACCCAGCCGTGACGTCGACCACGACGACCCCGCGCAGCGCGACCGGCTCGGTCGCGCTGCGCGGCGTGACCAAGGTGTACGGCCAGGGCGAGCACGCCGTGCTGGCCCTGGACGGGGTGTCGCTGGACGTGGCCCCCGGCGAGTTCGTCTGCCTGGTCGGCGCGTCCGGGTGCGGCAAGAGCACGCTGCTCAACCTGGTCGCCGGGCTGGACCGGGCCAGCGGCGGCCGGATCGAGCTGGGCGAGGGGGTCAACCCCGGCCTGATGTTCCAGGAGCCGGCCCTGTTCCCGTGGCTCACCGTCGAGGCCAACGTCGAGGTGCCGCTCAAGCTGCGAGGGCTGCCCCGCGCCGAGCGCCGGGCGAAGGTGGCCGACCTGCTGCGTACGGTCCACCTGGCCGAGTTCGGTCGCAAGCGCCCGCACGAGCTCTCCGGCGGTATGCGGCAGCGCGTCGCGCTGGCCCGCACCCTCGCCCTGGACACCCCGGTGCTGCTGATGGACGAGCCGTTCGGCGCGCTCGACGCGATGACCCGGGACATCCTCCACGACGAGCTGGAGCGGATCTGGTCCGAACGCCGGCTGAGCGTGCTCTTCGTGACGCACAACGTCCGCGAGGCGGCGCGGCTCGCCGACCGGATCATCCTGCTCTCCAGCCGGCCCGGCCGGATCATCTGGTCCACCCGGGTCGACGTGCCCCGGCCCCGGCGGATCGACTCCCCGGAGATCGCGACCATCGCCGCCGAGGTCACCGACCGGCTGCGTACGGAGGTGGGCCGCCATGGCCAGTGACACGCTCACCGGATCCACGCGTACCGACGCGGAGATCTCCGGGCTGGACGCCCTGGAGACCGCCGGCCGGCAGCGCGGACCGTCCCGGGTACGCCGGGCCTGGTCGGCGCTGTGGCCGAAGCTGGCCGCCCTGGCCCTGGCCATCGCCTTCTGGCAGGTCGTGGTCTGGACCGGGTGGAAGGACCCGTGGGCACTGCCCGGTCCGGCGACGGTGTTCGCGGACCTCGGCCACTACCTGGTCAGCTCGGCGCTCTGGGACGGCCTGGCCACCACCGGCCGCCGGGCCGCCGTGGGCTTCGCCGCCGCGGTCGCCGTCGGGCTGGTGCTCGGCCTGGCCGTGGCCCGGGTGGCGGTGCTGCGGGCCGCGCTCGGCTCGATGATCACGGCGCTGCAGACCATGCCGTCGATCGCCTGGTTCCCGCTGGCCATCCTGCTCTTCCAGCTCAGCGAGCAGGCGATCTTCTTCGTGGTGGTGCTCGGCGCGGCGCCGTCGGTCGCCAACGGCGTCATCCACGGCGTCGACTATGTACCACCGCTGCTGGTGCGGGCCGGCCGCAACCTGGGCGCCCGCGGGCTTCACCTCTACCGGTACGTGATCGCGCCGGCCGCGCTACCCGCCATCGTGGCCGGTCTCAAGCAGGGCTGGGCGTTCGCCTGGCGCAGCCTGATGGCCGGCGAGCTGCTGGTGGTCATCGCCACCCGGACGTCGATCGGCGCGCAGCTCACCTACGCCCGGGAACTGAACGAGGCACCCCGGCTGATGGCGATCATGATCGTCATCCTGGTGGTGGGCCTGCTCGTGGACGCCGCCTTCGGCGCGGCGGACAAGGCGATCCGCCGCCGGTGGGGCGTGCTGGACCAGGCCGGCAACTGACGGTGTACGTCTCCGCGCGCGCCGACTACGCGCTCCGGGCCATGCTCGCCGTCGCCGACGCCGCCGGGTCCACCGGCGACGGGGGGTTCGGCGGCGGCGAGCTGGTGAAGGCGGCGAGCCTGGCCGAGAGCCAGGACATCCCGCTCAGCTTCCTCCAGGGCATCCTGCTCGACCTGCGTCGGGCCGGGCTGCTGCACAGCCACCGCGGCACCGAGGGCGGCTACACCCTCACCCGGGCCGCCGCGGAGATCAGCGTGGGGGACGTCCTGCGCGCGGTCGGCGGCGCGCTGACCAGTGTCCGGGGCATGCCCGCCGACCGGGCCGGCTACCACGGGGTGGCCATCGGGCTGCGGGACGTCTGGCTGGCGGTGGACGGCGCGATCGCCCTGGTGGTGGACCGCACCACCCTGGCCGACCTGCTGACCGACCGCACCCCGGCGGGCTGACCCCCGGCGGTCCGTCCCGGTGCCTAACCCGCCGTCGACTCGACGGTCCGCCCGGGCGGGCTGTGCAGCTCGACCAGCCCGGCCCGGGCGGGATCGCCGGAGGTCGGATGCCAGGGCCCGAACGCGGCCGCCATGGCGAGCACCAGGCCCAGACCCGCGACCGCGAGGACCAGCAGTAGCTCCCGCGTCGCTTCCGAGTGGGCCCCGCCCGTCATGGTCACCCCTTCCGCGCCCGGCCGGCCCGCCCGACCCGCGCTCGGGGGACAGGATGGCGAGCCCGACGGCGGGCCGCAGTCGGCCATCGGACGCACCCGGCGCTGATCCCCGACTCAGCGATGCGACCCGGGATCCCGACGGGCCATCGGCCCGCAGCCGCCGAGCGGTCAGGCGGTCCGGGGACGGCGCGGACGGCGGGAGCGGCTGGAGGTGCGGTGCGCGGACCGGGTGCCGTCGGCGGCCCCCTCCGCCCTACCGGGCCGGCGGGCGGGCGCCGGCTGCGGGACGGTGATGGTCACCGGCACGCCGGACGGCTCGCGGGCACCGGTCACCCGGGCCAGCACCTCGTCGCCGGGCTGGATCTGCCTCGACTGCGGCTTGATGCCAGCCGCGCTCATCAGCCGGGCCACGTCCCGGCGCTGCTCCGGCAGGACCAGGGTGACCACGGTGCCGGACTCCCCCGCCCGGGCGGTACGCCCACCCCGGTGCAGATAGTCCTTCGCCTCCGTCGGCGGGTCCACGTTGACGACCATGTCGAGCCCGTCGACGTGGATGCCACGGGCCGCCACATCGGTCGCGACCAGCGCCGTCACCTGACCGGTACGGAACTGTTCGAGGATCCGGGTGCGCTGCGGCTGCGACTTGCCGCCGTGCAGCGCGGCGGCGCGTACCCCCTTGGCCAGCAACTGGCGGGCGAGCCGGTCGGCGCGGTGCTTGGTGCCCATGAACAGGATGGTGCGGCCCTCGCGGGCGGCGATCCGGGCCAGCGCGGCCGGCTTGTCGGCCACGTCGACGTGCAGCACGTGGTGCGTCATCCCGGTCACCGTGGCGGTGCCCGGGTCGACCGAATGCGACACCGGGTCGGTCAGGAAGCGGCGGACCAGCTTGTCGACGCCGCCGTCCAGGGTGGCGGAGAAGAGCATCCGCTGGCCGCCGGGTGCGACCTGCTCCAGCAGCTTGACGACCTGCGGAAGGAAGCCCATGTCGGCCATCTGGTCGGCCTCGTCCAGCACGGTGATCGCGACCTGGTCGAGCCGGGCGTCGCCCCGGTTGATCAGGTCGTGCAGCCGACCCGGGGTGGCCACGACCACCTCGGCACCGGCGCGCAGCGCGTCCGCCTGACGCTGCAGGGAGAGGCCGCCGACCACCGTGGCGCAGCGCAGCCCGACGGCGCGGGCGTACGGAGCGAGTGCCGTCTCGACCTGCTGGGCAAGCTCACGAGTCGGCACCAGTACCAGGGCGAGCGGACGGCCCGGACGGGCCCGACGACCGGCGGTGCGGGAGAGCAGCGGAAGCCCGAAGGCGAGCGTCTTGCCGGAGCCGGTACGGCCCCGGCCGAGCACGTCGCGGCCAGCGAGCGAGTCCGGCAACGTCGCCGACTGGATCGGGAACGGCTCGGTGATGCCCTGGGCGGCGAGTTCGGCGAGCAGCGCCGGAGCCAGCCCGGTACGGGCGAACGACGGAACGACGGTGGTCATGGTCATGCGGAATGCCTTCCTCGACGCGGCACGTGTCGAGGAAGGGCGCTGCTGCGCAGCGCGTCACCGGCGTCGCCGGTGGTCACAAGCACGAACCGAAGGGGTACGGGCCGGTCCACCGCGGCATGCCGTCCCGCGGAGGGGCGGCGCGGCGGACCGGGCCCGTCATCGCACCCGGGGGGCGCGATGGGTGTTACTTGCTGATCGATCCGAAGATCAGAGCGGGCGGATGTTCTCCGCCTGCGGGCCCTTCTGGCCCTGGGTCACCTCGAACTCGACCCGCTGGTTCTCGTCCAGGCTCCGGTAGCCGGAGCTCTGGATCGCCGAGAAGTGGGCGAAGACGTCGGCGCCGCCGCCGTCCGGGGTGATGAAGCCGAAGCCCTTGTCAGCGTTGAACCACTTGACGGTGCCAATAGCCATCTGTTTCGTCTCCTTGACGGAACGTTCGAACCCGCACCTGTTGCGGGCCGAAGAGGAGCGTCCCACGCGTCTGATGCGCGGACCGCCTGTCGCTGCTGGTCGCCCCGCCCGGAGAACTCCGGACACAACAAAGTGCGCCTGGGGCCACAATCCGCCAGGCGCACACAGAGTCTCTGGAAACCAAAACTGCAACGCGCCTAACCTACCACGAATTAGGGAACGCCGGGCCGTCCGCCGAAATTTCCGGTACTCCGGCGACCAGCGCGGTCAGCCCGGCGGCGTCGAGCAGGTCGGCCGGGCGGACGGTGACCCCGTCCCGGACGTAGTGGAAGGCGGCGCCCACCCGCTCCACCGGCACGCCGGCCAGCTCGGCCCAGGCCAGCCGGTAGACGGCGAGCTGCACCGCGGCGGCGTCGGCCTCCCGCCCGCCGGGCTGCCAGCCGGTCTTCCAGTCGACCACGTCGTACCGGCCGCCGGGGCGAACGAAGACCGCGTCCATCCGCCCCCGGACCACCACGCCGGCGAGGACGGTGGCGAACGGCACCTCCACCTCCACCGGCACCCGGTCGGCCCACTCGCTGGCCAGGAAACGCTCCTGGAGTTCGGTGAGCGCCTCGTCCGGTGCGGCGTCGTCGTCCGCCGCGCCGGGCAGCTCGTCCACGTCGAGCAGTCGGTCGGCGCCGAAGCGCTGTTCCAGCCAGGCGTGGAACGCGGTGCCGCGCCGGGCGTACGGGTTGGGCTCGGTGGGCATCGGTCGCCGCAGCGCCCGGGCCAGGGCCTCCGGGTCCCGGCGCAGCGCCACCAGCTGGGTCACCGAGAGATGGCCGGGGAGTTCCACCTCCACCGCCTCGGCCCGGCGGGCGAGCTCGGCCCGCTCGGCGAGGAGCAGGTCCGCCTCGCGCCGCCAGCGGGCCACCTCGGGATCGTCCGCCCGGCCCCAGGGCGGGCCGCCGTCCCTCGGCCCGATCCCGTCCGCCGATGCGGCCCCGCCGTCCCTGGGCGCGCCCGCCGGTCCGGCATCCGTCACCTCGGCGGTCGCCGGCGGTGCCGCCTCGCGGCGGGCCGCCTCGGGATCGGCGAGGTAGCGGCGGACCAGCGCGGCGGCCTCGGCGAGCGCGGGCCGGCGGGCGCCGAGCGGGTCCGCCGGCCACTCGGCCCGCGACACCGTCTCGGTGGTCGGGTTCACCGCGTCCCCGGCCGGCTCCGGCGCCCACTCGTCGACCAGGTGACCGTCGCCGCCGGCCAGGCAGGCGTCGTGCACCTCACGCAGGAACACCGCGGGGCCGCGGAACCTCTTCGTGCCCTCCCCCCACCAGTAGCCGGAACAGAGCAGCAGCCGCCGGGGCCGGGTCACCGCCACGTACGCCAGCCGGCGCTCCTCGCGCTCGTCGTGCGCCCGCCAGGCGTCGGTGAAGTCCTCCAGCGCCCGGGCCACCCCGCGCTGGTCCTCCGCCTCGGCCAGGCCCAGCACGGGCAGCCCGTCGGCGTCGCCGCGCAGCGGGAACGGCAGCACGCCCAGCCCGCCCAGCCAGTGGTCGGAGTTGCGGACCGGCCCCGGCCAGACCCCCCGGGTCAGCCCGGCCGCCGCCACCACATCCCACTCCAGCCCCTTGGCGGCGTGCGCGGTGAGGATCTGCACCGCGCCCTCCACCACCTCGACCTCGCCGGGGGTGAGGCCGCGCTCCTCGTCCTCGGCGGCGGCCAGGTAGGCGAGGAACCCGGTGAGGGTCGCGCCGGGCGTCTCGCCGGAGAACCGGGCCGCCACGTCGCCGAGCGCGTCCAGGTGACCGCGGGCCAGGCCGGCGTCGCCGGTGCCGTCCCGGCCCGCGCGCACCGCCACCTCCACGTCCAGGCCGATGGTCCGCTCGATGTCCGCGATCAGCTCCGGCAGGGACTGGTCCAGGCGGTAGCGCAGCAGCGCCAGCTCCATCCCGTACGACCGCAACCGGGCGTACCCCTCCGCCGAGTACGCCTGCGCCGGCCCCAGGTCGGCGAGCGCCTCGACCAGCGTGGCCTCGTCGAGCGCGTCCACGGTGATCTCGGGCCCGTCGTCGCCGGCCAGGTCCCGGCGGGCCTTGGCGATGGCCTTCGCCCGCCGGTGCAGGGCGACCAGGTCGCGCGGCCCGATCCGCCAGCGCGCGCCGGTGAGCAGCCGCAGCAGCGCCGCCCCGTCGGTCGGGTCGGCGAGCACCCGCAGCGTGCAGACCACGTCCCGGACCTCAGGGGTGTCCAGCAGGCCGCCGAGCCCGACCACCTCGACCGGCAGACCCCGGGCACGCAGCGCCGACTCGATGGCGGGGATCTGGCTGCGCAGCCGGACCAGCACGGCGGTGGTAGGTCGCTGGGACACCGGGATGTGCTCGGGCAGCGCGTCCGGCATCCCGGCCGCCCCGCGCCAGGCGGCGAGCACGCTGTCGGCGATCCACTCGGCCTCGTCGGCGTACGTCTCCAGCAGCGCGCAGTGCACCGTGCCGGCGGCCTGCCCACGGGGGCTGCGGTGCGGGATCGGCTCGCGGACGCTGAACGCGGCGTGCAGCTCGGGGACGCGGGCGCCGGCCGCGCGCAGCGGCACCGACAGCGCGTTGGCCACGCCGAGGATCTCCGGCCGGTTACGCCAGCTCGTGGTGAGGCTCAACACCTGGGCCGGGGTGCCGTCGGTGCGGGCGAACTCGGTGGGGAACCGCTCCAGCGTGCCGGCGCTGGCGCCGCGCCAGCCGTAGATGGACTGGCACGGGTCGCCCACCGCGGTCACCGGGTGCCCGCCACCGAAGAGCGCGTTGAGCAGCACCACCTGAGCGTGGCTGGTGTCCTGGTACTCGTCGAGCAGCACCACCCGGAACCGGTCCCGCTCGATCACCCCGACGCCGGGATGGTCCCGAGCCACCCGGGCGGCGCGGGCGAGCTGGTCGGCGAAGTCCATCGCCTCGAAGTCGTCCTTGCGCCGGGCGTACGCGCGGACCAGCGGCAGCAGCTTCAGCCGGGTCTGCTGGAGCTGCAACGCCTTGCGCACGTCGGCGTAGACCCGACCGGGGCGGGACTGCACCTCGGCGAAGAACCGGCCGGTCCAGGCGGCCAGCGCGTCCGGGTCGACCAGGTGCTCGTCCAGCTCCCCGGCGAGCGCCAGCACGGCGTCCGTCACGGTGCTGGGCATCCGGTCCACCTCGGACATGTCGCCGTCGTAGTTGCGCACCAGCAGGTCGACGAGCTGCCAGCGGGACGCCTCGGTGAGTAGCCGGGTGGTCGGCTCGTACCCGGCGCGCAGCCCGTGCTCGGTGACGATCCGCCCGGCGTAGGAGTGGTAGGTGGAGACGGTCGGCTCCCCCGCGAGCGGGTCGTCGTGCGGGTCCCGACCCTGCCGGCCCAGCCGGCGGATGAGCTGGTCGAGCCGGGTACGCACCCGGTGCGCCAGCTCGCCGGCGGCCTTGCGGGTGAAGGTGAGGCCGAGGATGTGCTCGGGTCGTACGTAGTGGTTGGCGACCAGCCAGACCACCCGGGCGGCCATCGTCTCGGTCTTGCCGGAGCCGGCGCCGGCGACCACGAGCAGCGGCTCGACCGGTGCGGCGATGATCGCCGCCTGCTCCCGGGTGGGCGCCGGCAGCCGCAGCAGCTTCGCCAGCTCGAGCGGGGTGTAGCGGGGGCCGGCGTCGGCGGTCCGCGGCGCCGGCGTGGTGGCGGCGCCGAAGAGCGCGGGCTGGGTCACGGCATCGTCCTCGCGCTCACTGGTCCCCGGGCGCTGGCTTGGTCGGCGGCTCCACGACCTGGCGCCCCTGCCCGGACACCGGGCAGCTCGTCCGCACCGGGCAGACCCGGCACTTCGAGTTGGCGACCGCGGCGAAGGTGGCCGCGGCCATGGTATCCGCGGTACGCCGGACCAGCGCCGTCGCCCAGCCGGCCTCCGGCCCCTCCCCCGCCGCGGCCTGGGTCTGCTCCTTCGCGTCCTTGGCCGACGTGCCGAGCTGCACCAGCGCGGCACCCCCGGGCTCGTCGCCGAACTCGGCGAAGGCCCCCGCCTCCACCGCCGCCTGGTACGCGCCGAGCTGCGGGTGCTCGGCCACCTCCCGCTCGGTGACCGCGGTCGACTTGCCGGTCTTCAGGTCGATCACCACGAGCCGCCCCTCGGCGTCGACCTCCAGCCGGTCCACCCGGCCGGTCAGCTCGACGGGCCGGTGCGGGTCGTCGAGGCGTACCGCGAACTCGTGCTCGATGGCGAGCAGCCGACGCGGGTTGCCGGCCAGCCAGCGGAGCAGCTTGTCCACCATGGCCTCGGCGCGGGTGCGTTCCGGGCCGACCATCCAGCGGGCGGCCAGCTCGATCGCGTCGAACCGGGCGGCCACGTAGTCCAGCAGGGCGGTCCGGTCGACGCTGGCGTCCTCGGCCAGCATCGCGGCGGCGTGCACCAGGTTGCCGACGCCCTGCGCGGCGCTGGCCGGGGCGCTGCCGCCATGCCGTTCCAGCAGCCACCGCAGGCTGCACCGGAGTGCGCTCTCCATCGCCGACGGGGTGACCCGGACCGGTTCGCCCTCGTCGACCAGCGGCCGGTCGTCGGAGAGGCCGCGCAGCCCCCACCAGTCGTCCGGGTGCGCGCCGGGCACCCCGGCGGCGGCCAGCCGGGCCAGTTCGGCCGCCGCCGCGTGCCGCCGGGTGGACGGCGCCGCCGGGTCGGTGACCGCGGTACGCAGCTCCGCCACCAGCGCGGACAGGGTGAGCCCGCGCGGCGGCAGGGTGACCGGCAGGGCGGCGGGCGGCGGGTCCTGCGGCTCCTCCTCGACGGTCGGCACCGGCCCGTCCGAGCCACCGGACCCGCTCGGCGCGGCGCCCGCGCCGGTCGACGCGGTGCCGTCTCCCGGCCCGCCGGCCGGGTGGGTCCCGGGCTCAGCCAACGCGGCGCCGTCTTTCGGGCGGGTAGCGCCCGGACCGGTCGGCCGTGGCGCGGGATCCGGGCCGGCCGGGGTGGTGCCGCCGCCGGTCGTCGGCGGCTCGGTGGCGCCCAACTCGTGCAGGAAGCGGCTGGGCTGCTCCTCATGGTCGTCGCCGCCCACCGCCGCCGACGCGACCGCGGTGACCAGCAGTCGATGCCGGGCCCGGCTGACCGCGACGTGGAACAGCCGCCGCTCCTCGTCGAGCAGCGCCGAGGTCTGCCCGACCAGGCTGGCCCGGACCCCGGTGCCGTCGGCCCGGCCGGCGAGCACGTCGACCAGCCGTTCCGAGCCGAGCAGGCTGCCGCGCAGCCGCAGGTCCGGCCAGACGCCCTCCTGCACGCCGGCGACCGCGACCAGGTCCCACTCCAGGCCCTTGGCGGCGTGCGCGGTGAGCAGACGTACCGCCTCGCCCCGGTCGGCGCTGGCGGCCAGGGTGTCGGCCGGCAGGTCCTGCCCGAGCACGTGGTCGAGGAAGACCTCGGTACGCGCACCGGGCAGCCGGTCGGTGAACCGGGCCGCCGCGTCGAAGAGCACCAGCACGGCGTCGAGGTCCCGGTCGGCGGCCTCCGCCCGCCAGCGCTGCGCGGTCTCGTGCTCGCCGGTGGCCGCCCGGCCCCGGGTGATCGCGCCGGCCCAGCGCTCGGCCAGCCCGCTCTCCCGCCACACCGCCCAGAGCACGTCCTCGGCGGTGGCCCCGGGCGTGGCCGCGGCCTGCCGGGCGGTCGCCAGCAGGTGCGCCACCGCCTGCGCGGGCGCCGCCCAGCGCCGCTCGATGGTGGCCAGCTCGGCCGGGTCGCGCAGCGCCTCGACGATCAGCTCGCCGGACGGGCGGCGGTCGCCGGCGGCCAGCGCGAGCGCGCGCAGCCCCTGGCGCAGCCGCCGCTCGGCGAGCGGGTCGGCGCCACCGAGCGGCGAGTGCAGCAGGGCGACCGCCGCCTCCTCGTTCAGCCGGTCGGGCTCCAGGGCGCAGCGGAGCAGGAGCAGCAGCGGGGCCACCCCGGGCTGGAGGTGCAGCGGCAGGTCCTCGCCGTGCACCACGGTGGGCACCCCGGCGGTGTGCAGGGCGCGTTGCAGCGACGGCAGCTGCCGGCCGGTGGCGCGGACCAGCACCGCCATCCGGGACCAGGGCACCCCGTCGAGCAGGTGCGCCTCGCGCAGGGCGTGGGCCAGCCAGGCGGACTCGCTGGTCGCCGAACGGAAGGTGCGAACCTCGACGGTGCCGGGTGGCGCGTCGGGCAGCGGGCGCAGCCGCCGGTGGGCCGCCGGGCCGCGCAGCCGGCGGGCCAGCCGGGCGGTCGCGGCGAGCAGCTCCGGACCGGCCCGGTAGGACGTGGTCAGCACGACCTGCGCGGCCGGCGCCCCGGAGGCGGTGCGGAACCGGTGCGGGAAGGTGGTGACGCCGGCCGGGTCGGCGCCGCGGAAGGCGTACGTGGAGGAGTCCGGGTCGGCGAAGGCGACCAGGGACTTGCCCCCGCCGACCAGGACGGCGAGCAGCTCGAGCTGGGCGGGGTCGGTGTCGGCGAGCTCGTCGACGTAGACGTGGGCCAGCCGGCGGCGCTCCGCAGCCAGCAGCTCCGGATCGTCGCGCAGCATGCCAGTGGCGGCCCGGACCAGCTCCGCCGGGTCGTACGCGATGGAACCGCGGTTGCTCACGTCGCGCAGGGCGAGGACGGCCACGTACTCCCGGAGGAAGCGGGCGGCGGCCGGCCAGTCGGCGCGGCCCAGCTTCTCCCCCAGCCGGGCCAGCTCAACCGGGCCGACGCCCCGCTCGGCGGCGCGCATCAGCAGGTCGCGCAGCTGTTGCGCGAACGCCCGGGTGCGCAGCGCGGGACGCAGATCCTCCGGCCACCCGACCGGATCGTCCTCCGGCTCCGCACCGACCACGTCGAGCAGCTCCCGGATGATCAGATCCTGCTCGGGGCCGGTGAGCAGCCGGGGCGACGGCTCGCCCCGCTCGGCGGCGGCCCGGCGGAGCAGGCCGAACCCGTACGCCGGGAAGGTGCGGACCAGCGGCTCGCGGACCACTCGGGCGGGCCGGGCCGCGGCGCTGCTCGCCGCCGGCGGACTGCTGGTCGCCCGCCCGGTCTCGGAAAACTGGCCCGCGCCGGCGATCCGCGCCTCGATCCGTTGGCGCAGGTCGGTGGCGCCCCGCCGGCTGAAGGTGAGCACCAGGATGCGCTCGGGGTCGACGCCCTCGGCCACCCGCGCGGCGACCGCCTCGACGAGGGTGCTGGTCTTGCCGGTGCCCGGACCGCCGACGACCAGCATCGGCCCGTCGGTGTGCGCGACCACCTCGGCCTGCACCGGGTCGGGCCGGCGTGGCGGCGGGTGCGCGGGATCGCCCGCCGACCCCCCGGATCGCGGCTCCGCCACGGTCGCCCCACCGGGTCGACCGACCCCCTGCCCCGCCCCGCCGGAGTGGGCGACCCCCGCCCCCGCCCCGTCGGGCCGGCGCACCAACCGGTACGCCTGCACCACCTCATCCCACCACGCCCCTCCGACACCCCACCGCCCCCACCCGCCCCTTCCTGCGTGATCATGAAGTTGGCGGCACTCAGGGAGATCGACTTCGCCGCTAACTTCATGATCACCGGGGCGGCCCCGGGGGCGTGGGTCAGGTGAGGTGGGTGTCTAGGAGGTCCAGGGCGGCGGGGACCGAGTCGGCGACCAGGAGGAGGTCCAGGCCCGCCGGCTTGAGGAAGTGGCGGTCGGCGAGGGTGCGCAGCCAGTCGAGCAGCGGGCGGTAGAAGCCGTCCGCGTCAACCAGCACCATCGGCTTGGCGTGCAGGGCGAGCGTGGCCGTGGTCCACACCTCGAACAACTCGTCGAGGGTGCCGAGCCCGCCGGGCAGCGTGATGAAGGCGTCCGACTTGTCGATCATCAGGGTCTTGCGGCTGGCCATCCCGTCGGTGACCAGCAACTCGTCGGCGGCCAGGTCGGCGACCTCCAGGTCGACCAGGGCCTGCGGGATCACCCCGAGGGTGTAGCCACCGGCGGCCCGCGCGGCGTCCGCCACCGCGCCCATCATGCCGACGCAGCCGCCGCCGCTGACCAGGGTGTGCCCGCGCCGGGCCAGCTCCGCGCCGGTCTCCCGCGCCAGGTCCAGCCAGCGCTGGTCGAGGGTACGGGAGGAGGCGCAGAACACGCAGATGGCGGCCACGGTCAGCCCCGCCCCGCCGGGCGCGACCCGGGCTGGTCCCCGGCCGGGGTCTCGGCCGACGGCTCGGCAGGAGCCCTGGCCGGCGACTCGGGGGCGGGTTCGGGTGCGCTCTCCGCGGCGGCCTGCTGATCGGCGGCGGCCCGGGCGACCGCCTCCTCGCGGATCGCCTCCTGCTCGGCGGAGAGCACCGCCTCGGCCTCCACGATGTGCCGGACCGCCTCGTCCACGTCGTCGGTGAGGCAGATCAGCTCCAGGTCGGTCGGGCCGATCTTGCCCTCAGCGGCCATGCTCTCCCGCAGCCAGTCGATCAGGCCCCGCCAGTAGTCGATGCCCATCAGCACCACCGGGAAGCGGGTGACCTTGCCGGTCTGCACCAGGGTGAGCGCCTCGAAGAGTTCGTCCATGGTGCCGAAGCCGCCGGGCAGCACCACGAACGCTTGGGCGTACTTGACGAACATGGTCTTGCGGGCGAAGAAGTAGCGGAAGTCGATGGCCAGGTCGACCCACTCGTTGATGCCCTGCTCGAACGGCAGCTCGATGCCGAGCCCGACGGAGAGCCCGCCCGCCTCGCTGGCCCCGCGGTTGGCCGCCTCCATCACCCCCGGGCCGCCGCCGGTGATCACCGCGTAACCGGCGCGGGCCAGGGCGGCGCCCAACTCCTCGGCGAGCCGGCCCTCGGGGCTGTCCGGCTTGGCCCGGGCCGAGCCGAAGACACTGACCGCGGGCGGCAGGTCGGCGAGGGTGTCGAAGCCCTCGACGAACTCGGAGAGGATCCGCAGCGCCCGCCAGGCGTCCTTGGTCTTCCAGTCACCCCGGCCCCGGGAGTCCAGCAGCCGCTGATCCGCCGTGCTGGTCGGGATGGCCCGGTTGCGCAGCGTGACGGCACCCCGGTGCCGCTCCGCGCTCGGCCCGCGGCCGAGTTGCCGCCCGTTGCTCTGACTCATGGAGCCACCGTAGTGGAGCCACGACGGCACGGTGCGGAGCCGGGCCAGCCGGAGAAATTCTTCGCGATCTTGGGCAACTAATTCGGTCGCTCGTACGTCTTACTATTCACATACGGGGTATGCCCCGGCGCGACCTTCGGGGGAGGGAGCAAGCGTTGATCAGCAACACCGAGATGATCCGGATCCGCCGGCAGATGCAGCGGCGGATCCGCGACGTGGTGGCCGAGCGCCGCCGCGCCCGCATGATGGAGACCCACCACACCGACCTCACCGGCGAGACCACCGAGCCGGACACCACGCTGACGACGGCCGGCTGACCGTCCGCCGGAACGACCTCGGGGGGTCCGCGTCACCGACGCGGGCCCCCCGGTCGCGTACCCGGGGGTCAGGCGGGGGCGAGCCAGCGGTGCAGGGTGGCCGCACCGTCGCGGATCTTGGTCAGCTCGACGTGCTCGTCCGGGTGGTGGGCCAGGTTCGGGTCGCCGGGGCCGAAGTTCAGCGCCGGGATGCCCATGGCCGCGAACCGGGCCACGTCGGTCCAGCCGAGCTTGCCGATCGGGGCGGCGCCCACCGCCGCGAGGAACTCCTGCGCGGGTGCGGCCGTCAGGCCGGGCGGCGCGCCGGCCGCCGCGTCGGTCACCGCCAGCTCGAAGCCGGCGAAGACCTCACGCAGGTGCGCCTCGGCCTGCTCCGGCGTACGGTCCGGGGCGAAGCGGTAGTTGACCTCGACCTCGCACCGGTCCGGCACCACGTTGCCGGCCACCCCGCCGTGGATGCGGACCGCGTTCATGCCCTCCCGGTAGTCGCAGCCGTCGATGGTGACCCGCCGCGCCTCGTACGCCTGCAGCCGCCGGAGCACCTCGCCGGCCGCGTGGATGGCGTTCACGCCGTGCCAGGAGCGCGCCGAGTGGGCGCGTACGCCGGCGGTCGACACGATCGCCCGCATGGTGCCCTGGCAACCGGCCTCGACGATCCCGTACGTCGGCTCCAGCAGCACCGCGAAGTCGGCCTGGAGCCATTCAGGGTGGGCCTGGGAGACGAGGGTGAGCCCGTTGTACTTCGACTCGATCTCCTCGGCCTCGTAGAAGAAGTAGGTGACGTCGTAGCGCGGGTCGGGCAGGGTCACCGCCAGGTGCAGCGCGAAGGCCACCCCGGACTTCATGTCGGAGGTGCCGCAGCCGTACATCAGGTCGCCGCGCATGGTCGACGGGAAGTTGTTGTTGAGCGGGACGGTGTCCAGGTGGCCCGCGAGCACCACCCGCTGCGCCCGGCCCAGGTCGGTGCGCGCCATCACCGTGTTGCCGTGCCGGAACGTGGTCAGGTGCGGTACGCCCCGCAGCACCGCTTCGACGCAGTCGGCGATGGCCTTCTCGTTGAGGGAGACGGACTCTATGTCGACCAGGGCGCGGGTCAGCGCCACCGGATCTGCCAAGACCTCGGGGGTCAGCGGGTTCTGCATGGTTGGCACGGTACCGTCAATTTCGTGACGACCGCACAACCCGCCTGGGGCATCGGCCTGGCCACCATCACCGCTGACGACCAGGTGCTCGACACCTGGTACCCGACCGGCAAGCTGGGACTCGGCGAGCTGCCGCTGGTGCCCGGGGAGGACCAGGCCGACGTGCTCGACCTGCCGCCCGGCGCGATCGGCGAGCGGGCGCTGCCCGGCCTGCGTACCGTCGAGGTGACCACGGTGATCGGTTCGCTGGACGACCCGATCAAGGACGCGGCCGACGCGTACCTCCGGTTGCACCTGCTCTCCCACCGGCTGGTCCGGCCCAACGAGCTCAACCTCGACGGCATCTTCGGCAAGCTGGCCAACGTGGCCTGGACCTCGGCCGGGCCGTGCCCGCCGGAGCGGGTGGACGAGCTGCGCGTCATCGAGCGGGCCGCCGGCCGCCACCTCGCCGTGTACGGGGTGGACAAGTTCCCCCGGATGACCGACTACGTGGTCCCCTCCGGCGTGCGGATCGCCGACGCGGACCGGGTCCGGCTCGGCGCGCACCTGGCTTCCGGCACCACCGTCATGCACGAGGGCTTCGTCAACTTCAACGCCGGCACCCTCGGCACCTCGATGGTGGAGGGCCGGATCGTGCAGGGGGTGCTGGTCGGCGACGGCTCCGACATCGGCGGCGGTGCGTCGATCATGGGCACGCTCTCCGGCGGCGGCACGGCGAAGGTGCGGATCGGCGAGCGGAGCCTGATCGGCGCGAACGCCGGCGTGGGCATCTCGCTCGGCGACGACTGCGTGGTGGAGGCCGGCTGCTACATCACGGCCGCCTCGAAGATCACCCTGCCGGACGGCCGGGTGGTCAAGGCCCGCGACCTCTCCGGGGTGGACGGCCTGCTCTTCTGGCGCAACTCGGTCACCGGTGCGCTGGAGGCGAAGCCGCGTACCGGCCGGGGCATCGAGCTGAACGCGGCCCTGCACGCCAACGACTGACGCGGCCCGGGCCGGGGTTTCGACCCCGCCGCCAGCGGCCCCGGGCCGGGGCCGCTGGCCCCGGCCCGTCCGCCGGCCGGGCCCGCGGCGGGGAGACCGCGGACCCGGACGGGTCTCTCACCGCAGGCGGTACGCCTGGATGATCCGCTGGGACACCGTGTTGCCGGCGCTGTCCCGGGCGGTGGCGCGCAGCGAGACGTAGCCGGGGCCGGCCGGGTGCCGGACGGTGGCCGCCCAGCCCGCGTCCTGCCGGTGCAGGTCCGCCTTCCGCCAGGTCTTGCCGCCGTCGTACGAGACGTCGACGGTGAGCGCCGCGACCGTGGCGGCCGGTGCGCCGGGCTGCCGTTCGACCGTCACCGGGATGGTGAAGGTCCGACCGGCGGGCGCGCTGTTGTCGACCGCCAGCGGCGGCGCGAACCGGACCGCCATGGCCGGCATCCGCGCCCAGTCCTCACCCGAGACGTGCCCGGAGCGGAACGTCCAGGCGGCCGACACCTCGGTGCTCAGGTCGGTGACGCTCCGGGTGGCCGAGGTCTCGACCCGGTAGTTCGCCAGGCCCGGGGGCACCTCGAACTCGCCGTACCCGGGATAGGGCTGCTCCGCGACCAGCGTGCCGTTGCGGTAGAGGGCGGTCCGCTCGGTGTCGACCAGCGACCCACCGCCGTGCCCGGCGGCGTCGCTGAACACCGGCAGGCTGACCAGCAGCGTGTTGCCGTTGCGGGTGATGCCCTGGTACGGGAGGCGCGGCTGGGGGAAGGACGGCCCGTACGGCGCCGCGTTCCAGTCCTCCCGGACGGTACGCGCCGGCCGGTAGCCGGCCTGCACCGAGCTGAGGCCGACCTTCGGCACCAGCCAGCCGTCCTCGTCCAGCGCCCCGAAGTTGATCTCCGAGCTCCAGCTCATCCCGGCCGTGTTGTAGTGCTCGACCCGCTGGCCGGGTGCGGTGGTGGGCAGGACGATCGCCGAGCCACCGATGTTGTAGTCACTCTCGGGGAAGACGACGCGCTCGGCCGCCAGACCCGGGTAGCCGCCGCGGAACCGCTGCACCACGGTCGCCAGGTCCCGCTGCTGGTAGTGCTTGACGAAGCCGGTCGGGAACCGGCCCGGCAGGACCTCGCTGGTCGCGTAGAGGTAGGGGCTGCTCGTCGCGTCCCAGTCGGCCCACTGGACGCTCATCGCGCCGACGAACGTGCTGGCCGTCGCCGCCTGGCCGAGCTGGCCGCTGGTCAGCCCCTCGAAGTCGGACGACCACAGGGTGAAGCCGTAAATGGCATCCGCGCTGAACCAGTTGGCGGACACGTCGATCAGCGCCACCTTGGCGTCACGCTGCGGGACAGTGGCGAGGACAGGCTTCGCGGATCGGGCATCCACGGTGATCCGCAGGTCCCGGTCCACCACCAACTGCGGCTGCGCGAGCATGCCAGCACCGGCCGGCTCGCCCTGCGCGTCCGTCTCGAAGATCACGCTGTTCAGGCCGTACCGGCCCTTGGGGACGCGCACCTGGGCCTCGCCGTCGGCGTCGTAGACGTCGGCCGAGCGGTATTCGTCCAGCCCGACCAGGGTGGTGAAGTAGAACTCGGGGGCGCCACCAGCGCGGTCGCGGTGGCTGACGGTCAGGTTGTAGCTCTCCACCTCCCGGTTGACGGCCAGCGGGGTGACCGCGACCAGGCCGCCGGAGCGGGCCCGGATCCGCCCGGTCCAGTAGCCGTCCACCCCGAGGCGGGTGTCCGCGGTGACCGTGACCTGGGCGGTGCCGCCGGCCGGCACGGTGAGCCGGGACGCGCTGAGGGTGAACATGCCGGCCGGCGCGGAGCGCCCGTCCGGACCGGTGACCTCGGGCGCGAGGTCGAGGGTCAGCGGCGCGGTACCGGCGTTTCGGTAGGTGAGGGTCCGGGCGATCGGCTGGTCGTCGTTGTGCGGCCAGGCCGCCAACCCGAACGAGACGCTGGCCGGCTCGCTGGTGATCTGCTGGTTGATCGCCTGCGCCACGTCGACCCGCCCGGCGCCCTGCTGGAACGCCGTCTGGTCCGGGTGCGGCTTCGCCGAGGCCATCAGGGTGGCCTTGTACTGCCCGGCCGTCCAGCCGGGGTGCTGCTGGGCCAGCAGCGCCGCCGCGCCGACCACGTGCGGGGTGGCCATCGAGGTGCCGGAGAGTGACACGTACTTCTCCCCGACCGGGTCGCCGATGGCGCCCTTGGCCGCCCGGGCGGCCACGATGTCGACACCGGGCGCGGTGATGTCCGGCTTGAGGCCGCCGTCACCGACGCGTGGCCCCCGGCTGGAGAAGACGGCCAGCTCGTCGTCCCGGTCGACCGCGCCGACGGCCAGCGCGGCGTCGGCGGTGGCCGGCGAGCCGACCGAACCGTCCGAGCCGTCGTTGCCGGCCGCCACGACGAAGAGGGTGCCGTGCTGCGCGGTCAGCGTCTCCACGGCCTGCTCCAGCGGGTCGGTCTCCGGGGTGTCCCAGCCGCTGAGGCTCATGTTGACCACGGTGGCCCGCTTCTCCGCGGCGGCCCACTCCATGCCGGCCAGGATCGCGGATTCGGTGCAACCGTAGTCCTCGCACACCTTGCCGGAAAGCAGGGTGGCGTCGGGGGCGACGCCCCGGTACTTCCCGCCGGAGGCGGCGCCGCTGCCGGCGATGATGGAGGCGACGTGGGTGCCGTGGCCGACCGTGTCGTCCGCGTCGGACTCGCTGAAGTTGCGCGAGTCGGCCACCTTGCCGGCCAGGTCCGGATGGGTGGCGTCCACTCCGGTGTCGAGTACCGCGACGGTGACGCCCTTTCCGGTGAAGCCGGCCGCCCAGGCGGATGGCGCGCCGATCTGCGGCACGCTGTGGTCCAGCGTGACCTTCCGCCGGCCGTCCAGCCAGATCCGGTCGACACCCTCCGCCGCGTCGATCCGGGCGCCGGCTCCGCCGGTGGTGAGGGCGGCCCAGACCGTCCCCGCCTGGGACTTCGCCGCGCTGAGCGCCGCGCCGCCGATCGCCGGGAGGTCGCGGGTCACCCGGGTGCCGGTCACCGGGGCGCCGCTCCGCCTGGCCAGCCCCTTGGGGTACGCGACCAGCAGCGGCAGGCTGTCCCGGTGGGCGTCGTCGTAGCCGGCGGAGACCAGCTCGGTGATGTCGAAGAGCCGCCGGTCGACCCGGCCCGAGCGGATCAGTGGCAGCGCGTCCCGGGGCACCACCGAGAGGTGGCCCCGGTCCCGGCCGACCACGAACTCCATGCCCGTCCGGCCCGAGCCGGGGCGTACCGCAGCCTGGCCGGTGTCGGTGACGGTGACCCGGTCACCGGTGAGCAGGGTGACGGTGACCGGGCGCCCGGCGGTCGTAGCCGCGCGCTCGCCGGCGGCCGGGGTGGTCGGTACCGCGGCCGGGGCGGCGCCGGCCGCCGCCGGCACGCCGAGCACCAGTCCGACGGCGAGGCCGAGGCCGGCCAGTTTTCTTCTGTTTCCGCGCAACGATTCCTCCTCCGGAAGCGTCTTCATCGATGAGGGATCCATCGATGCGAACCGCCAGAATTACATACCGCGTATGCAAAAGGAAGTCGCCAACCTGACTGTCGCCGCACGAGAAGCAGGGCGAACCGGGCATGATCGGCCGGTGGAATCCATGAGGGAACGGATGCTCGCCGGCGAGCTCTACATCGCGGACGACCCCGAGATCATCGCCGACCTGGACCGGGCGGCCCGGCTCACCGAACGGTTCAACCGCAGCTCCGCCGACGACCCGGAGGGGCGGCTCGCCGCACTGCGCGAACTGCTCGGCTCGGTGGGCGAGGGCGCCTGGGTCCGGCCACCGTTCCACTGCGACTACGGCTGGCAGACCCACCTCGGGCCGCGTACCTTCGTCAACTTCAACGCGGTCTTCCTGGACGTCGCCCGGATCACCATCGGCGCGGACGTGCAAATCGGACCGAACGTGCAGCTGCTCACCGCCACCCACCCGATCGAGCCGGAACCGCGGCGGGCCAAGTGGGAGGCGGCGAAACCGATCACGATCGGAGACAACGCCTGGCTCGGGGGCGGCGCCATCGTGCTGGCCGGGGTCACCATCGGGGAGAACACCGTGGTCGGCGCGGGCGCCGTGGTGACCCGGGACCTGCCCGCCAACGTGGTGGCCGTGGGCAACCCCGCTCGCCCCGTACGCACCCTCTGACCGACGGGCCCGTCACTCCGGCAGCGGGTCGGCCAGCCGGACCACCAGGTCGGCATGCCCGGCGGTCCGGGCGACCAGCGCGGCGTTCGTCTCGTCGCTGCCGAGCGCCCAGGCCCGCGCCTGCTCCGGGGTCTTCCCGTACGCCTCGTGCCGGGCGGTCAGCCGGCGCACCCGCAGCTCGGCGTCCAGGTCGAGGAACCAGACCTCGTGCAGCAGCGTGCGTACCTCGTCCCACGGTTCGTCGCGGAGCAGCAGGTAGTTGCCCTCCGTCACCACCAGGCGGACCTCCGGCGGCACCTCGATCGACCCGGCGATCGGCTCCTCCAGGTCGCGCCGGAACGCCGGCGCCCACACCGACGTGGGCTCCAACCGGCGCAGTCGGCGCAGCGTGGTGACGAACCCATTGACGTCGAACGTGTCCGGGGCGCCCTTGCGCCCGCCCCGGCCCAGCCCGACCAGCGCCGACTGGGCCAGGTGGAAACCGTCCATCGGGACCAGCCGGGCGAGCGGACCGACCTCGCCGACGATCCGCTCGGCCAGAGTCGACTTGCCGGCACCGGGCGCACCGGCGATGCCGAGCAGCTGTCGTGGGCCGGCGTCCGCGAGGGCACGTGCCCGGGCCACCAGCTCCTCGACGGGGAGCACCTGCGCCGGAGCGTCCGCCATGCTGCTCACCCTAGTGGCGCGGCAGTTGGCAGATGCGCCGTGTAGGTGACCGCTCCGGCCTCGACCCGGCAGCCGGTCAGGTGGCCGCCGGCCGCGCCCAGCTCCCGCAGATAGGCCAGCTCCCCCGCGTGCTCCGCGCTGGCCGGGAACTCGCACCGGTGCGTGGTGAACGAACGCTCACCCAGCGCCGCCCGGGCCGCCCGTCCCTCGTCGAGCCGGCCGGCGAGCGCCCCGGCGTCCCCGGTCCGCAGCGCGTCGGCGAGCTCGTCGAGGACGTCCCGGACCGCGTCCAGCTCGATCAGCACCCGCTCCCGGTTGCCGAGCAGCATGTTCGCGGTCCGCTCGGGCGGGCCGCCGGCCACCCGCGTGCCGTCGGAGAAGCTGCCGGCGGCGAGCGCGAGCACCGCGTCGCGCAGCGCGGACCGCTGCACCGCCCCGGCCAGCGCGGCGGCGAGCAGGTGCGGCACGTGTGAGGCGAGCGCCGCGGCGATGTCGTGCTCCGGGGCGGACATCGGCACCACCCGGGCGTGGAAGACGTCGATGACCAGCGCGGCGAGCCGCCGGAACGCGTCCAGCCCGGTCGGCCCCGGGCAGAGCACCCAGGCGGCCCCGTCGAGCAGCGTCGGGCTGGCGGCGGCGAGGCCGGCCCGGTCGGCGCCGGCCATCGGATGGCCGGGCACGAACCGGTGCCCGAGCCCGTGCATCATGGCGGCGGTGGCGACGTCCGACTTGGTGCTGCCCACGTCGGTGAGCACGCACCGGTCGTCGGTGGCGGTGGCCACCCGGGCCAACGTGCCGGGCAGCGTCGGCAGTGGGCCGCAGAGAAAGACGACGTCCCGGCCGGCGACCGCCTCCTCCACCGTGTCCGGGGCGGGGACGCCCTGCCGGTGGGCGTACCGCCGGATCGCCGGGTCCGGGTCCCAGCCGGTCACGTCGAGGCCGGCGTCCCGGAGCCGGAGCAGCACCGAACCACCGATCAGGCCGGTGCCGACCACCGCCACCCGCACCTGCCCGCCGACCCCGCCCGTCATCGGCCCACCTCGGCGTCCCGTCGTACGGGGCCCGGTCGGCCCCGCTGGAAGTCCCGCCGAGGATATCGCCCGGGCCCCGGCCCCCACCCCCGGTCACCCGGCACCGTGCCGCCGGCCCGGTGCCCGAACCGCCCATCGGCCCGCCGTGATCCTCTTCGAAGATCCAAAGGGCGGTCGGATGGGGACGGAAGGGGGTTGTCCGCGCAGCCCGTACGTCGTACGGTCCCCGGCGACCCGCCCGGCATCGACGGCGGGCTCTTCTCACGGGGAAAGGAAGCACATGTCCGCGACGTACCGGGCACTCGCCTCGGTGGTCATGTTGATCGGTTTCTACGTCGTCGCGCTGCTGCAGCTCGCCGCGGTGGCCGCGCTCGGCGTGTGGTTGTTCCACCACACCACCGGCGCGGTGACCGTGAAGCTGCTGCTCCCGCTGCTGCTCGCCCTCGGTGCGGTGGCCGTCGGGATGTGGAAGGCGATCAGCACCAAGAGCGAACCGGCGCCCGGCCTGATCCTGAGCGAGCAGGGGGCACCGCTGCTCTGGGCGACCGTACGGGAGCTGGCGCAGGCGGTCGGCACCCGGGCGCCGGACGAGATCCGCCTGGTGCCGAACGTGAACGCGGCGGTCAGCGAGCAGAGCCGCCTGCTCGGCCTGCTCGGCGGCCGGCGCACCCTCTACGTCGGCCTGCCGCTGCTGCAGGGGATGCGGGTCGACCAGCTCCGGGCGGTGCTCGCCCACGAGCTCGGCCACTACTCGGGCAGCCACACCCGCCTGGGCGGGGTCGCCTACCGGGGCCGCCTGGCCATCGAGGAGACGATCGAGCGGATCAGCCCGCGCAACCCGATCGGGTGGGTCTTCAAGGGCTACTCGAAGCTCTACCTGCTGGTCGACCGGGCCAACGTGCGGCGGCAGGAGCTGGAGGCGGACCAGGCCGCGGTGCGCCTCGCCGGCCACGAGGCGATGACCTCCGCGCTGCGTACGCTGCCCGTGCTCGGCGCGGCCTGGAACTTCTACGAGACCCGGTACATCGACCCGGGCTGGGCGGCCGGGCTGGCGCCGGACGACTTCTTCGGCGGTTTCGGTCACCTGCTCGAGGCCCGCCGCGACGAGATCGACGAGCTGCGGGAGAACGCGCCGGACCGGGAGCCGTCCCGCTGGGACACCCACCCGCCGGTCGGGGTTCGAGTGGCCGCGATCGCCCAGATGGCCCCGGTGCCGGTGGCCCCGGACGACCGGCCCGCGTCGCTCATGCTGGCCGACGTGGCCGCCGCCGGCCGCGCCCTGCAGGGCGCCGTCGTGGCGTACGGGTCACGGCGCTCGTTGCCCTGGGCCCAGTTCACCGCGGAGTCGGTGGCCGCCTCGGTGCAGGAGCGGGCGGACCACCTCTACCGGGCGGCCGGCCGGTTCACCGGTACGCCGTCGCCGGGGCTGCCGGCCATTCTGGACCTGGTCCGCGCCGGCCGGCTCGGCGAGTTCGCCGAGCAGTTCTTCACCGGCGCCACCCGCAAGGAGGCCGCGGCCGCCTTCGCCGGGCCGATGGAGACACTGCTCGACAACGCGGCCGTCCGCTCCGGGCAGGCGTACTGGCAGCTCTCCTGGTCCGGTCCGGCTCAGCTGGTCGGCCGCTCCGGCGAGCCCTGGGACCTGGCCGAGATCGCGAAGCTGGCGGTCTCCCCGGAGACCCTGGACGAGGCGCTCGCCCGCCTGGCCGAGCGCGGTGTCGACGTGCGGCAGTCGACGGTGGTGCAGGCTCGCGCCTCCGCGCGCAACGCCGACCTGATCGGCGCCCTCGCCAACATCAAGATCGACGGCCGGGAGCACGACGTGTTCGTGCTGGACAACGGGCTGGTCCTGGTCCCCGACCCGGGGAAGTCCCACGAGGGCGAGAAGCGGCTCAAGCAGGTGCTCGGCGCGACGCCGATCGCCGAGCTGGCCAGCCGCCACCCGTACCTGCCGTACGAGGAGATCCGCTCGGTGGAGGTGACCAAGCGGGTGCCGCTGAAGGCGACGCTGACCCTGCACGACGGCCGGACGGTGCAGGTGCAGGAGCTGATGGCCAGCGAGCTGCTGGAGAAGCACAGCCGGGACACCCTGCTGCGGGTGTTCGAGCAGTTCGACGACTGACCGGACGCGGCGGCCGACCCCAGCGGGCCGGCCGCCGCGCGAGGGCGGCCGGCCGCCGCGTGGATCCCACGCGGGGCCGGCCGCGGTCGACGGTCAGGGTTGGGCGAGCCGCCCGGCGACGGCTGAGTCAACCGATGCGGCGGCCGCCCCGGCGACGGTCAGGGCCGCGCGAGACGATCGGCAACGGCCGCGATGTGCTCGTCGGACTCGGTCAGCGCCGCCCGGACGTGCCGGGCGCCGGCGGGGCCGTAGAAGATCCCGGCGGCGACCAGGATGCCCCGCCGGGCCAGCCAGTCGACGGTCTCCCAGCAGTCCTCGTCCCGGGTCATCCACAGGTAGAGCCCGGCCTCCGAGTGCTCGACCGTGAAGCCGGCGCCGGTGAACGCCGCGTACAGCCGCTCGCGCCGGGCGCGGTAGCGCTCCCGCTGCTCGTCGGCGTGCGCCTGGTCGCCGAGCGCGGCCACCATCGCCGCCTGCACCGGGGCGGGCACGATCATGCCGGCGTGCTTACGGATCTTGAGCAGTTCGGCCACCAGCGCCGGGTCACCGGCGACGAACCCGGCCCGGTAGCCGGCCAGGTTGGAGCGCTTGGAGAGCGAGTGCACCGCCAGCACCCCCTCGTACGACCCGCCGCAGACCTCGGGCGAGAGGATCGAGACGGGCTCGGCGTCCCAGCCCAGCGGCAGGTAGCACTCGTCGCTGGCCACCACCGCGCCGCGTTCGCGGGCCCAGTCGACGACCTTGCGCAGATGGGTGGCGGGCAGCACCCGCCCGGTCGGGTTGCCGGGCGAGTTGACCCAGACCAGCCGTACCCGGGGGGTGGGGCCGACCGCGGTCAGTGAGTCGGTGCGCATCGTGGTGGCGCCGGCCAGCCGGGCCCCGTCCTCGTAGGTCGGGTAGGCGATGGACGGCACCACCACCACGTCACCCGGCCCGACGCCGAGCAGGGTGGGCAGCCAGGCGACCAGTTCCTTGGAGCCGATCGTCGGCAGGACTCCGAGCCGGTCGACGCCCGCACCGCAGGCCCGGGCCACCCAGGCCGCGATGGCGTCGCGCAGCGCGGGGGTGCCCGCGGTGAGCGGGTAGCCCGGGGCGTTCGACGCGTCGGCCAGCGCCTGCCGGATCACCGGCGGCACCGGGTCGACGGGCGTGCCCATGGAGAGGTTGATGAGACCGTCCGGGTGCGCCGCGGCCGTCGCGGCCGCGGCGTCCAGGGTGTCCCAGGTGAACTCGGGCAGCCGCGACGAGACCGGCGCGGGCCGGTTCAGTGGCCCTCTCCGCGCGGCGGCTGGGCGGCCACGAACGTCGCGTCCTTGTCCACCTTGCCGATCTTGGAGGCGCCGCCGGGCGAGCCCAGGTCCTCGAAGAACTCGTAGTTGGCCCCGGTGTAGTCCTTCCACTGCTCCGGGACGTCGTCCTCGTAGAAGATCGCTTCGACCGGGCAGACCGGCTCACAGGCACCGCAGTCGACGCACTCGTCGGGGTGGATGTAGAGCATCCGGTTGCCCTCGTAGATGCAGTCGACCGGGCACTCCTCGATGCATGCCTTGTCGAGCACATCCACGCACGGCTCGGCGATGATGTAGGTCACCGGTCTTCTCCTCCGCAAGACTCATCGCGATCACCCGCGACGGTAAGAGCCTAGTATCTCGCCGGGGAGGGGGTCGATCGTGCTCCGACAGCAGGACGTAGGACACCGGATCGTGGTCCGCCGGATTGTGGGGATTCGCGAGGGCAGACCGCTCTTCTCCGACGCGCTCGGCGATCTGGTCGAGCTGAGCGAGACCCACATCACGTTGGCCACCGACCAGGGGCGGCTCCGGGTCCCGGTCGGCGAGGTGCACCGGGCCAAGCGGGTTCCGGCGGCCCGCCGGCCCACCGCCACCGCGGTGGCCGCGTTGGAACTGGCCGCCGACGAGGCCTGGCCCGCCCCGGTACGCGGGCGGCTCGGCGACTGGCTGCTGCGCAGCGCCGCGGGCTGGACCGGCCGGGCCAACTCGGCGCTGCCGGTGGGCGATCCCGACCGTCCGCTGCCCGCCGCGCTGGACGCCGTGCAACGCTGGTACGCCGACCACGGCCAGCCGGCCCTGGTGAACACCCCGCTGCCGCTCGCCGCGCCGGTCGGAGCGGAGCTGGACGCCCGCGGCTGGGCGGCCCGACCCCCGGTGCTGGTGCAGACCGCCCCGCTCGCCGCGCTGGCCGCACCCGCGGCGCCACCCGCCCGGCGGGCCGGCGCCGGCCTGCCCCCGGTCGAGCTCACCCCGAGCCCGTCGGACGACTGGCTGGCGATAGCCGCGGGCCGCAAGGGCGGCCTGCCGGATGCCGCCCGGCACGTGCTCACCGCCGTGGAGAAGATCCGCTTCGCCCACCTGTACGCCGACGGCCGGCTGCTCGCCGTCGGCCGGGGCACGGTGACCGGCGAGGGCCGTTGGCTCGGCCTGACCCTGATCGAGGTGCTGCCCGAGGCGCGCCGGCAGGGGTTCGCCGGCCGGGTGATCCGAGCGCTGGTCGACTGGGGCGCGGCGGAGGGCGCCACGCGCGCGTTCCTCCAGGTGGAGCAGCGCAACACCCCGGCGGTGAACCTCTACCGGGGGCTCGGCTTCACCACCCACCACACCTATCTGACCCGGGTCGCCTCGGCCTGACCGGCCGGGGCGGGGCCAGGATCAGCGGCGGACCACCTTGCGCGGCTTGGCCGCCTTCAGCTCGGCGAACCGCTTGAGCTGCTGCGAGCGGTAGTCCCGACCCAGCGCGGTGAGGCTCAGGTAGCCCACCAGCACGCCGGCCACGGTGGCCGCCAGGTAGAGCCAGATCTGGGCGAAGAACAGCCCGGCGCCCCCGCCGAACGGGTTGTCCCCGACCAGCAGCGGACCGACGAACACGGTCAGCGCCAGCGCCACGGCGACCGCGGCGCCCAGGTCACCGGCCAGCCTGCCCAGCGGCCGGTCGGCACCCCAGCGGAAGGCCAGCACCGCGAGGACCAGCCCGATCGCCATGAACATCGCCAGGGACACCCGGTCGTTGGCGGTGTCGTCGTTCGGGAACGCGAACTTGGACACCAGCCGGGCCACCACGTTGACCACGAACAGCGCCGCCGCCAGCACGCCGACCGCGCGCCACCGCTCCCTCATCGCACGCCTCCCGCCGTAGCGCCCGCCCTCGCGGCGGGCTCCCTGGCAGGAATATCTACCACCGCAGCCTGTGCGACGTCTGCACCCGTCCGGGCCGAAGTGCGTCGCACCGGGTCTTCGGGGCCGGCCCGATCCGGGCCCGCGCCGGTCGGGTCGGCCGCTCCGCCCGTCACGGCCGCCGTGACCGACTACGCTCCGCAACGACCGACTGTCGATCACTCAGCGTGAGAGCCCGCATCGCAGCCGGAAGACCTCTCTCGGCCCTTTGCTCTGCAGCCACGGACGCAGCACCGCTCTGAACTGGCCTTTCCGTCGCAAGCAGGATCGCGCACTGACCCGAGCGAAGTTACGCAACGTTACTGCTGCGTCGATGGCTGCAGAGCAAAGGCAGCGAAGACCTTCCGCCCTCTCCGACTCCGAAATCACCGAGCGTCATCGACCTGCAGCCCGGGCCGATCCACCGGACGCGCCCACCGACGCGCCCCGAGCTTCGTCGATCTACGGCCCGGGCCGGGCCGCCGGATGCGCCCACCGGGACGGGGCGCTGCTGCCCGCCCTCGATCCGTGCCGCGTCGACCTCGCACGGCTCATCTCAGGCGGTGACGGCCTCAGCGGGCGGTCGGGGGCACCACGAGCTGCCGGAAACCCAGCACCGCGAAGGTGATCGCGCCGGCCACGACCAGCGCCACGCCGAGCAGGTTGTCGCCGCTCAGCCCGAGGTCGCCCTCGGTGGTCCGGAGCCCGCCGGCGACGATCACCACGAACCAGGGCAGGGCCGGCAGCGCGACCGCCCAGCGGGCGCCGACCGCGGCGTGGGCGAACGAGGCCACCAGCATCGTCAGCACCACCACCGCGGCGATTCCGCCCACCGCGAGCGCCGTGCCGACCAGGCCCTTGGCCGCACCGCCGGACAGGCCCTTGACCACCTGCCACGCCCAGGTGGCGAAGAGCAGATCCAGCACCGCGGCCAGCACGCCGGCCCAGACCGCCACCACGCCGCCGGCGACGCGCAGGGCGACGTCCAGTGCCCGCGCCGGCCGGGCCGGCGGCGCGGCGGGCTGCTGCTCGGGGGCGACCGACATCGGTACGGCCGGCAGCGTCACCGGAGGCCGGCCGCCGCGACCGGGGACCGGTCCGGCCGGTCCAGCGGGAGCCCGGCGAAGAGGTCGTCCTCCCAGCCGTACGGGCCGTTGCCCGGGCCCTTCTCGCCGACCGCGAGGGTGAAGTATTCGACGCCCATGAACTCGGCGCCGAAGTTGCCGGCGATCGAGTAGAGCCAGGAGGTGGCCGGGATCTGGGTGGCGTGGGCGCGCATGGCCGCCTCCTTGGCGGCGTGCCGCTCGGTGGCGTCGATCCGCGCGGCGATCTCCGGATCCGGCGTGCCGAACGGCAGGTCGTCGGCGCTGTCGATGCCGGCGAAGGGGTTGTCCGAGGCCTCGGTGAAGGCGTCCAGGCCGGCCTCCAGCACGCTGCGCGGCATCGCCGTCCAGTAGACCTTGGCCGGGGCGATCCCCTCCGCGACGGCCAGCTCGTGGGCGCGCATCGCCACCCGGTGCGCCTGGATGTGGTCCGGGTGGCCGTAGAAGCCGTTCGGGTCGTACGTGATCATGACCTGCGGGCGGACCTCGCGCATGATCTCCAGGAGGTGGCCGGCGGCCTCGTCGAGGTCGGCACCCCAGAAGGCCCGGGGGTGCTCGTTGGTGGGCAGGCCCATCATGCCGGAATCGCGGTAGTGGCCCGCGCCGCCGAGGAAGCGGTGGTCGGTGACGCCGAGCGCGGCGCAGGCGGCGCTCAGCTCGCCGATCCGATAGCCACCGAGCTGGTCGGCCTCGGCCGCGGCGAGCTGGGTCAGCTCCGGCACGTGGATCTCGCCCTCCTCGCCCAGCGTGCAGGTCACCAGGGTGACGTGAGCGCCCGTGGCCGCGTAGTGGGCCATCGTCGAGCCGGTGCCGATGGACTCGTCGTCGGGATGCGCGTGGACCAGCAGGAGGCGTCGATCGGGCAGCTTCGTCACGACCGTCACTCTATCCGGCGGTCCTCCTCCACCGAGGCTGGCGCGTCCGCGCAGGTCGGCCACATCACGCCCGGCGCGCCTCTACGATCCGAGGCGTGGACTATCCCGAGCTGGCCGCCCGTACCCGTCGGTTCAGCCACGGGGCGCCGCGCGCCGTCTCCGTCGCGGACGACGGCTCCCGGGTGATCTTCCTGCGCTCCTCTGGGCCGGAGGACCCGGCCGACGCGCTCTGGCTGCTGGACGTCGCATCCGGCGAGGAGCGGCTGGTCGCCGACCCGGGGGTGCTGCTCGGCTCGGAGAGCGACCCGGCCGCGCTGGCCCCGGGCGAGCGGGCGCTGCGCGAGCGGCTGCGGCTCGCCGCCGGCGGCATCGGCTCGTACGCCCTGGACGCCGCCGGCCGGGTGGCCGCGTTCGCGCTGGCCGGCCGCCTGTTCCGGGCCGACCTGCTGCACGGCGACGTGGTCGAGGTGGCCGCGATCGGCCCGGTGATCGACCCCCGCCCCGACCCCACCGGCGAGCGGCTGGCCTACGTCACCGACGCCGCCGAGGGGGTACGCCGGGGCCAGCTGCGGGTGGTCGAGCCGGACGGCACCGACAACCTCCTCGCCGGTGAGGACAGCGGCGTGACCTGGGGGCTCGCCGAGCACATCGCGGCGGAGGAGTTCGACCGGTTCCGCGGCTACTGGTGGGCCCCGGACGGGCGCTCGGTGCTGGCCGCCCGGGTGGACGAGTCCCGGCTGCCGCACTGGCACCTGCACGACCCGGCCGACCCGGCGAGCCCACCGACGACCGTCGCGTACCCCCGGGCGGGCGGACCGAACGCGGAGGTCAGCCTGCACCTGCTCGACCTCGACGGCGGCTGGGTCGACGTGCACTGGGACCGGGAGACCTACCCGTACCTGACCTCGGTCGACTGGGCGGACGGCGGGCCGCTGATCACCGTGCTGCGCCGCTCGCAGCAGCACGGGCTGGTGCTCGCGGTCGACCCGCGTACCGGGGAGACGCAGGTGCACGCGGAGCTGGCCGACCCGCGCTGGGTGGAGCCGATCCCGGGCACCCCGGCGCACCTGCCGGACGGCCGGGTGCTGGTCGGCGGCGAGCTGGCCCACGACGGGTACGACGCGCGGTGCCTGTTCGCCGACGGCACCCTGCTCACCCCGCCCTCGCTCTACGTACGCCGGGTGGTGGGGCGGCTGCCCACCAGCGGCGGCGGGCCGACCGACCTGCTGGTGGAGGCGAGCGAGGGCGAGCCGAGCCAGCGCCACCTCTACCGGGTGCGCACGGTGATCGGCGGCGGGGTGGACGCCCGCCGGATGGGCAGCGACCCGGGCTGGCACACCGCCGCGATCGGCGGCGCCACGCTGGTGGTCGGTGCCGCCTCGCTGGAGCACCCGGGCATCCGCTGGTCGGTGTGGCACGGCGACCGGGAGGTGGGCGAGCTGCGCTCGCTGGCCGCGGTCCCGCCGTACGCGCCGCGGCCCATGATGGTCCGGGTGACCGACCGGCGGCTGCCGAGCGCGGTGCTCTACCCGGGCGAGCACGTCAAGGGCACGAAGCTGCCGGTGCTGCTGGACGTCTACGGCGGGCCGGGGCACCAGGAGGTGATCGCCACCCGGGCGGCCTGGCTGGAGCGGCAGTGGTGGGCGGAGCAGGGCTTCGCCGTGGTGACCATCGACAACCGCGGCACCCCGGGCATCGCCCCGTCGTTCGAGAAGGCGATCCACCGCCGGGTGGCCGACGTGATCCTGAGCGACCAGGTGGACGCGCTGACCGCGCTCGCCGGCAAGCACCCGGATCTCGACCTGGCCCGGGTGGCGGTGCGGGGCTGGTCGTTCGGCGGCTGGCTGGCCGGGTTGGCGGTGCTGCGCCACCCGGAGCTGTTCCGCTGCGCGATCGTCGGCGCCCCGGTCACCGACTGGGCGCTGTACGACACCGCGTACACCGAGCGCTACCTGGGCATGCCGGACGACGGGATGGACGTCTACGCCCACCACTCGCTGGTCGAGCTGGCCGCCGAACCGGTCGGCGACCCGGCGCAGGCCCGGCCGATGCTGCTGGTGCACGGCCTGGTCGACGACAACGTGGTGGCCGCGCACACGCTGCGGCTCTCCGCGGCGCTGCTGGCCGCCGGCCGGCCGCACGCCGTGCTGCCGCTCACCGGGGCCAGCCACATGGCCGCCGGGGGCGTCGCGGAACGGCTGCTCCGCCTGGAGCTGGACTTCCTCCGCCGGAACCTGTGACGAAGAAGGGCCCCTCCCTGACGCCGGGCGTCAGGTAGGGGCCCCTCTCTCAGGCCGTCACTGCTTCACGTAGGCGTCCACGAAGCTGGGCCAGCCGAAGATGCTGCCGATGAAGAGGCCGCCGGCCTTCTCGCCGTGGGCGACGGAGACCACCTCGTTGTACAGCGGCACCGCCGGCGCCGACTCCTTCATGAGCCGCTCGTCGAGCTTGCTCCACTCCTCGGCCTGCTTCGACGGGTCCTCCGCGAGCACCCGGTCGAACTCGGCGTTGATGGCGTCGTTGTTGAGCTGGGACGTGTTGCTGTTGCCCTCGGCCTTGATGTTCCGGCCGTCGAAGAGCACCGGCAGGATCGAAGCGCCGCTGGGCCAGTCCGCCGCCCACGAGTCGACCCAGATGTCCCACGGGTTGGTCTTCTTCTTCACGAAGTCGAGGTAGCCGTCCTCGGGGATCGGCTTGATGGTGACGGTGAAGCCGGCCTTCTCCAGGGCGTTCTTGACCTGGGTCGCCGTCTCCTGCGACGGGGTGTCGTCGGAGGTGCCGAGCACCAGGTTCACCGTCTTGCCGGCGAGCAGTTCCTTCGCCTTGTCCGGGTTGCCGCTCTCGCCGGCCGGGTACGCGTCGAACTTCTTGTAGCCGAGCGTGGTGGGCGGCAGCAGCGTGGTCAGCGGCACGGCGCCGTACGGGCCGCCGAGGTTCTTGGTGATGCTGCTGCGGTCGATCGCGTAGTTGATCGCCTGCCGCACGGACAGGTCGGTGACCCGCGAGGTGTTGATGCTCAGCCGGTACGCGTTCGGCGTCGCCGCGACGATCATCCGCTCCTTGAGCGTGGCGTCGCCGGTGACCTTGGCGATCAGCTCGGAGGGAACGCCACCGGTGGCCACCGCCGCGGCGTCGTTGCCGGTGCCAGCGAGCACCCGGTTGGTCTGGGTGGCGTTGTCCGCGCCCAACGACCAGATGAACTTGTCCGGGTAGGCGTGCCGCACCGCGTCGGTCGCCGGGTCCCAGTTCGGGTTGCGCTCGAGCACCATCTCCACGCCGGGCTTGTGGCTGGTGATCTTGTACGGCCCGGACGAGAACGGCTGGAGGTCGAGGTTGACGCCGGTGTCCTTGTCCGGCGGCAGCGGCGCGGTGGCCGGCAGCGACACGGCGAACGGCAGGTCACAGCGCGGCTTGTTGAACTCGAAGCGCAGCGTGTGGTCGTCCGGCGTGGTCAGGCCCGGCGGCAGCGAGGTCTTGTTGGCCTTGAAGTTCCACTTGGTGTCGTACTGCGGGCTGTCGACCAGCCACTCCTGCAGGTAGGTCGGGCCGCCGGTGAGGTCCGGGTCGAACGAGCGGGCGATCCCGTACGCGATCTCCTTCGACGTGATCGGGCGGCCGTCCTCGAACTTCACCCCCTGCTTGATCTTGAATTCCCAGACCTTGCAGTCGTTGTTGACGTTCTTGCCGGGGGTCTCGGCCAGGTCGCCGACCAGGGTCACGTTGCCCTTGCCGTCGTCCTTGAACGTGGTGAGGTAGCGGGCGTAGAGCTGGCTCCCCATCAGGCCGGCGAACGAGTAGACCCGCTGCGGGTCCAGGTGGGAGATCTTGTTCTCCCGCAGGATGTAGAAGGTCCCGCCCTTGGCCGCGCCGGGCACCTCCGGCGCCGGGCCGAGCGAGTCCTTGGGGTCGGTCGCGATGGCGCCGGTGCGCGGCTTGTTGTTGTCCACGCTGTCGGCGTTGTCGCCGGTGTTCTTGCTGCATGCACTGAGGGCAACCACCAGTGCCATCGCACCGCCCATGGCGGTGGCGAGTCTTGCTCGCATACTCACTCCTCCGGGTCCGATGAAGGAAAGCTTCGCCTAGCTTTCGCTCGCGGTAAATTTCGAGCAGATAACGGGGGCACAACGATCGGCACCCGGGCTACGGGGGGTCAGCCGAGGCGTACCCGCGGGTCGATGAACGCGTAGAGCAGGTCGACCACGATGTTCGCGATGACCACGAAGAGCGCGGAGATCAACACGGTGGCCATGATGGTCGGCAGGTCACCCTGACGGACCGCCTCCACCGCGGTACGCCCCAGCCCCTGGATGCCGAAGGTGGTCTCGGTGATGACGGTGCCGCCGAGCGCGGCGCCCACGTCCAGGCCGGCGATCGTCACGATCGGCGTGATCGCCGCCCGCAGCGCGTGCCGCCCGTAGACCTTCCGCTTCGCCACGCCCTTGGCCCGGGCCGTCCGCACGAAGTCCTCGGAGAGCGTCTCGAGCATCTGGGCCCGGGACAGCCGCGCGTAGATCGCGGAGAAGAGCAGGGCCAGGGTCAACCAGGCGAGCACCAACCCACGGGCCCACTCCACCGGATTGTCGAAGATCGGCGTGTACCGCGGTGTCGGCAGGATCTTCAGCGAGTAGACGAAGATCAGCAGCAGCACGGCCCCGACGAAGTAGAGCTGCAACGAGGCGAAGGTCAGCGTGAGCCCGATCGAGACGCGGTCGAGCAGCGAACCTCTCCGGAGTGCCGATATCATCCCGAGCCCCACCCCGATGGCGAGCCACAGCACCGCCGCCGGGAGCACGATGTTCAGCGTCACCGGCAGCACCCGGGCGAAGGTGTCGCTGACCGCCTCGCTGTTGACGTAGGAGTAGCCGAGACAGGGCGCCTCGCACTTGCCGCCCTGCGCGCTGCCCAGGTCGCGGCCGACGAAGATGCCCTTCATGTAGTTGACGTACTGCTGCGGCTTCGGATCGTTCAGCCCCAGCTCGGTACGCACCCGCTCCAGGCGCTCGGCGTTGCAGTTCTTCGGGCACATGCCGGTCACCGGATCGCGGGGCAGCGCGAAGAACATCAGGAAGCTGACGACGCTCACCGCGAGCAGCACCGAGACCGCCAGCAGCAGCCGCTTCAGCAGGAACCGCACCATGTGCCGAACCCCTTACCGTGACGACTTCGGGTCGAGCGCGTCGCGCAGCGCGTCGCCGAAGAGGTTGAACGCCAGCACGAGCGCGAAGATGGTGATGCCGGGGAAGAAGACGTACGCCGGGTCGGTCTGCAGGTAGTCGATGCTGCGGTAGATCATCCGGCCGAAGCTGGGCACCGACTCGGGCAACCCGACGCCGAGGAAGGACAGTGCCGCCTCGCCCGTCACGTACGACGGCACGGCGAGCGAGAACGCCACCAGGATCGGGGCCCAGATGTTCGGCAGCAGTTGCCGGAAGAGCATGTGCCACAGCCCGGCCCCGCTGGCCCGGGCCGCCTCCACGAACTCCCGCTCGCGCAGCGACACCACCTGTCCGCGTACCAGTCGGGCGGTGCCGGTCCAGCCGAACGCGGCGAAGACCACGATCAGCGTGGTGACCGCGAACCAGGTCGGGATCGCGTCGCGGGGACCGTAGAAGCGCAGCGAGAACGTCGGCACCACGGCCAGCGCGAAGACGAGGAACGGCATCGCCAGCGCGACGTCGGTGAACCAACCGATCACCGCGTCGACCACGCCGCCCAGGTAGCCGGCGATGATCCCGAGCACCACGCCGATCGTCGTGGTCACCACGGCGGCGCCGAGCGCGATCAGCAGGGAGGTGCGGATGCCGTAGATCATCCGGATGAAGATGTCCCGGCCCAGGCCCGGTTCGAGTCCGAACCAGTGGTCGCCGCTGACCCCGCCGACGTAGCCGAGCGGCATGCCGGTGGCGTCCAGCAGGTCCCCGAACTGCTGGCTCGGCGACGTCCCGTAGAGCCGCGAGATCAGCGGCGCCGCCACCGCCGCCAGGATGAGCAGGACCAGCACGATGCCGCTGACCAGCGCGGTGCGGTCGCGTCGCAGCCGGTTCCAGACCAGTTGGCCGGGTGAACGCCCGACGAGTCCCTTCTGCTCCGAACCCTCACCGGTGGACTCGATCTCGGCGAGTGCCACGCCCTCGACCGGGGACAGGCTCATTTCGACACCTCCTCGGCGGTCGCGCCGACCGGCCCGGAGTCCTGGCTGATCGTTCCCGTCTCCGGGA
>NZ_JBUEGB010000015.1:0-183924 GCF_054963695.1 Micromonospora sp. RTBAU3-60
GCGGGCCCGGTACCCGCGCTTCAAGTCCAAACGCAAATCCAGGGCGTCGGCGGAGTACACCCGCTCCGCGTTCCGCTGGCGCGACGGCCGGCTCACCCTGGCCAAGATGACCACCCCGCTGGACATCGTGTGGTCTCGGCCTCTGCCCGACGGGGCGGAACCCTCCACCGTCACCGTGTCCCGCGACGCCGCCGGCCGCTGGTTCGTGTCCCTGCTGGTCGAGGACCCGACCGTGAAGCCCCTGCCGCCCGTTGCGGCCGTCGTTGGTGTGGACGCGGGTATCACCAGTCTGCTCACCCTGTCCCACCCGATCCCCGGGGTAACTGACGAGCAGGGCAAGGTGGCCAACCCGCGGTACGGGCAGGCCGACCGGCGCAAGCTGGCCAAGGCGCAGCGCGACCTGGCCCGCAAACAGAAGGACTCCGCGAACCGGGCCAAGGCCCGACTCACGGTGGCCCGGATCCATGCCCGTATCGCCGACCGGCGTCGGGACCACCTGCACAAGCTGACGACTCGGCTCGTCCGTGAGACCCAAACGGTCGCGATCGAAGACCTCAGCGTGCGCAACATGCTCCGCAACCGGCGCCTGGCCCGCGTCATCTCCGACGCGGCCTGGGGTCAGTTCCGCCGCATGCTGGAGTACAAAGCCCAGTGGTACGGGCGGAAGGTCATCCCCGTCGACCGGTGGTTGCCGTCGTCCAAAACCTGCTCGGGGTGCGGATGGATCAACACCGCGCTCGCCCTCAACGAGCGCTCCTGGACGTGCCCGGATTGCGGGGTCGAGCACGACCGGGACATCAACGCTGCCAAGAACATCCTCGCCGCCGGGCTGGCGGAGAGGTAAAATGCCTGCGGAGCTGACAGAAGACCTCAAGGGAAAATCCTCCCGGAAAGGCAGCCGGCGATGAAACAGGAAACCTCACGGGCGACCGCGGGAATCCCGGCCCCTTCAGGGCCGGGAGGATGTCAATCCTGCGTCTTCGAGAACCCAGTGGGCCGTGAGCTCGCGTAGCCGGGCCAGCCCCCGGGAGGCGGTCGACTTGACGGTGCCGACCGAGCAGCCGAGCACCTCGGCGGCTTCTGCTTCGCTGAGCTGCTCCCAGTAGCGGAGCACCAGCACGGCCCGCTGCCGGGGCGGCAGCATGGCCAGCGCCTGGATGAGTGCCTGCCGGAGGTGCAGGGTCTCGGTGCCGTCGGTCTGGCCCGCCGGCTCGATCTCGGTCAGCACCTCCGGCCGGCGCCGGCGCAGCCGCCACCGGTCAACCGCGAGGTGGTACAGCGTGCGACGCAGATACCCCTCCTTGTCGCCGTGCACCCGGCTCCAGTTCCGCATCAGCCGCTCCAGCGCCGCCTGCACCAGGTCCTCCCCGGCGGCCCGGCTACCGGTCAGCAGCACCGCCGCCGCGAGTAGGGCACTGCCGCGTTCCGCGACGAGGACGTCCAGCCCCTCGAAGCGTTTCTTCCGCCACACCGGCTCTCCTTTCGTCGCGACCAAGGACGACAGGTCACGCCTGAAGGTTGACTGGCCTGACCGACCAATCTCACGACGAAAGGCCGCGCGAACCGCGCGGCCTTTCGCTGAACCGATGAGGTCAGGGCGTCCAGTCGGGACGCAGCGGGTAGCCGTTGCCCCCCAGCGGGCCGTTGTGGGTGGCCAGCACCTGGTGCAACTGGATGTCGTTGCGTTCGAAGGCCAGCCGGGAGCCGGCCATGTACAGCCCCCACACCCGGGCGGTGCCCAGACCCACCTCGCCGACGCAGAAGTCCCAGTGCTCGACCAGGTTGCGGCACCAGCCCGCCAGCGTCAGCGCGTAGTGCTGCCGCAGGTTCTCCTCGTGGTGCACCTCCAGCCCGGCGTCGTGGATCTCGCTGACCAGGCGACCCGGCCCGGCCAGCTCACCGTCGGGGAAGACGTACCGGTCGATGAAGGCGCCGGAGCGGTGCGGGGCGCGGTTGTCGGCGCGGGTGATGCAGTGGTTGAGCAGCCGGCCGCCGGGCTTCAACCGCTCCTTGAGCGCCCCGAAGTATGCCGGGTAGTTGCGCACCCCGATGTGCTCGGTCAAGCCGATGGAAGAGATGGCGTCGAACTGCTCCCGCGGCGCGTCCCGGTAGTCCAGGTGCCGCACCTCGGCCAGCTCACCCAGCCCCTCCCGCTCGATCGCCGCCTGCGCCCACTCGGCCTGCGCCCGGGACAGGGTCACCCCGAGCGCCTTGACGCCGTATTCCCGGGCCGCGTGCCGGACCATGCCGCCCCAGCCGCAGCCGACGTCGAGCAGCCGCATCCCCGGCTTGAGCGCCAGCTTCCCGGCGACCAGGTCGTACTTCGAACGCTGCGCCTCCTCCAACGTGTCGTCCGGGCTGCGGAAGACCGCGCAGGTGTACGTCATCGACGGGCCGAGCACCTTCTCGTAGAAGGCGTTCGAGACGTCGTAGTGGTGGGAGATTGCGCTGCTGTCCCGGCCGCGCGAGTGCCGCAGCCCGTTCATCACCCGCTTCCAGCGCGGCGCGGCCTCCTGCGGCGGGGGCGGCGGCGGCATCAGCCGCTCCCAGCCCAGCCCCTTCACCAGGGCCAGTGCCTCGCCCACCGCCGGCAGTCGCAGGTGCAACTCGTCCTTGAGCACGGTGAACGCCTCGTACGGGTCGCCCGGGTGCACACCCTCCAGCCCCAGGTCACCGCTCACGTACGCGCGGGCCATGCCCAGGTCGCCGGGGGCGGTGAGCAGGTACGACAACCCGCGCGGGTTGCGGATCGCCAGGGTGATGCCGGCGTCGGCCGGGCCGACGGCGCTGCCGTCGTAGCCGGTGATGCGGAGGGGCAGGTCGCCGGTGGTGACCGCGCGGATCACGTCCGCCACGGTCGGGTCGGTACGCCGGCCACCCGCCGGCGGGTCGCTCGGGGTGCTCGCCGCCCCCTGTTCACGGTCGGTCAGGCTCATTGTCGTGCTACCGCCTTCTCGTACAGTCCGGTCAGCCGGTGTTCCGGGTCGTAGCGGTCCTTCACGGCGCGCCAGGTCTCCCCGCCGTAGAGCCGGTCGAACGCCGCCCGGTCGTAGTACGCGTCGGAGTAGAGCGACTTGTGCCCGCCCACCTCCGACACCTTGCGCTCGATCTCCCGGTTGGCGTCGCCGTCCGCGGCGCCCTCGGCGATCGGCACGCTGCCCCAGAAGCCGATGTTCACATAGCTCTCCCCCGGCTGGAGGGGATACAACGGCCAGGCCCGGGCGGATCCCGGACCGGCCGGCTCGCGCAGCCGCAGCGGGCACAGCCAGACCGGGCTCATCCGCACCGTCCGGGCGAACCACCGCAGGAAGTCGGCGGTGCCGTCGAGCGGAATCTCCACGTCCTGCACCACCCGCTCCCGGGCCGGGTTGCCCCGCCAGCGGTCGACCCGCGCGGCCACCTGATACCGATGCTCCAACCGGACGATCCGATGGTAGAAGTCACTGCGCCGGTAGCGGGCCGGCCACAGCCGGCGGACCACCGGGTGCTGCACCCCGAACGCCGCCGAACACCAGAACCAGTCGGTGTCCCAGCGCCACAGGTAGTCGTAACCCGTCAGCACATCCCGCGTGAGCCGCTGCAGCGACCGGTAGTAGATCTCCTGGCCGGTGTAGTCGCTGGGCCGCCCCTGCGGGGCGTCGGTGAACGTGCCGAGCACCAGGTACGCCTCGCCGGGGCTGAACATCACCCCGTCCATCGCGTCGACCGGGTCGCCCTCCCAGGAGCCCTTGGCGATCACCTCGCCCATCGCGTCGGTAAGCTCCTCCAGCCGGGTGAACCGGATGTTACGCAGAGCCACGAACCGGCGTACCGGTTGCAGCTCGATGCGCAGCCGGGTGGCGTAGCCGAGGCTGCCGAGCGAGTTGGGGAAGGCCCGGAACAGGTCGGCATGCTCCCCCTCCGGCCGGGCGGTGACAATCTCGCCGGCCCCGGTGAGGATGTCCATCTCGTACACCGACTCGTGCGGCAGCCCGTTGCGGAACGAGGTGGACTCGATGCCCAGCCCGGTCACCGCGCCGCCCAGGGTGATGGTGCGCAACTGCGGCACGACCAGCGGCATCAGCCCGTGCGGCAGGGTGGCGTCGACCAGGTCCTCGTAGGTGCACATGCCCTGCACGTCGGCCGTCCGGGCGGCCGGGTCGACGGCGATCACCCCGGTCAGGCCGCTCACGTCCAGGCCGGGGGTGCGCGGCGCCGATCTGGGACGGAACAGGTTCGAGGTGCGTTTGGCCAGCCGCACCGGCTCACCGGCGGGCACCGCGGCGTACGACCGCCGCAGGGTGTCCACCGCCTGATCATGGTCAACCGGGTGATCTCCACGCTCAGCGCGCATGAGATCACCCTACGCCTGCCCGGCCAGCTTGGCGGGCTGTCCAACGTGGCCCCTTTCACATCCACCGATCGGCCCGCGGGGCTAGCGTGGCGGGCATGCCGTCTCCCGCGCTCGCCGCCCTCGACGCCGCCGGACTGCCGTACCGGGTGATCCGGCACGGCCCGGTCCGCAGCCTCGCCGAGGCCGCCCGGGCGCGCGGCGTGGCCGTCCCCGACGTGGTCAAGACCATCGTGGTACGCCGCGGCGAGGACGACCACCTGTTCGTACTCACCCCCGGCGACCGGGTCATCTCGTGGCCCAAGCTGCGCGCCCTGCTCGGGGTGAGCCGGATGTCCATGCCGGACGCCGAGGCGGCCCGGGCGGCCACCGGCTATGAACGTGGCACCATCACCCCGTTCGGCTCGACCATGGCCTGGCCGGTGGTGGCCGACGAGCGGCTGCGCGGCCGGGAGATCACCCTCGGCGCGGGCGAGCACGGGGTGGCCGTGGCGGTCGACGCGGACGCCGCCCTCACCGCACTGGACGCGACGGTCGCCGACGTGACCGACCCGGAACCGGCGCGCTGACCGGGAGCGTCAGCGCCCGCCGCGTAGCCGGGCCAGCCGCCCGCGTACGCCGTCGAAGTGGGCCTGGACCGCGGTGAGCGCCTGCTCCCGGTCGCCGGCGACGACCGCGTCGTAGATCGCCCGATGGCGGCGCACCACCTCGACCGGCGGTTCGACCGGCGTGCCCAGGTCCAGCCGCAGCTGGTGGAAGACGTCCCAGAACGCGCCGAGCAGCTGCCCTACCAGGGGATTGCCCAACGGCGCATAGAGCACGTCGTGGAAGAGGCGGTCGGTCTCGGGCGACACCGTTCCCACCTCGGCCTCCTCGGCCATGCGGGCCAGCACGTCGGCCGCCGCGGCGAGTTCGCCGTCGTCGCGCCGGTCGATGAGCTGCATGACCAGTCCGCTCTCCAACGCCTCCCGGATCTGCATGAGGTGAGCGAGGTGGTGGCCGCCGTCGGCGGGCGTGACCTGGCCGTGGAAGGCCAGCTCGTCGACCAGTCCGCCGAGGGACATCGGTCCGACGAACATGCCGAACCCGTGCCGGATCTCCACGATGCCGACGGCCTGGAGCGCCTTGAGCGCCTCCCGCACCGAGTTGCGGCTGATCCCGAGTTCCCGCATCAGCTCCGACTCGGTGGGCAGCGGATCACCGACGCCGAGGCGCCGGTCGAGGATCAGCCTCTTGACCGCCTCCCGGGCTTCGGTCGCCCGACTCTGCCGAGGGCGGACAGGACGGTCGGCAACGCTCATGGCTTCTGACACAACCTTCCGCTGGACATCCTATGACCCCGGGCTCACGGGTGACCGCTAGCCGGGCCGCAACCGCCGCAATCTTCCGGAAACCTCGTCGAAGCATTTCTCTTGACCCGGCTGCGGCGGCCGCTCTAGCCTCCACCCTAACCCAAGACGTGGGATGTGGAACGTCCCACCTCCTCAAGATTTCCACCGACCTCGATCCGTAGGAGGCACCGTGAGCGCCCCGGTATCCCGGCCCCACTACAGCCGCCGCGACTTCCTGCGCCTAAGCGGGATCATCGGTGCGGCCGCCGCCGTGACCGCCACCATCTCCGCCTGTGAATCCGGACCGGCCTCGACGAGTTCGGTGGGCGCCGGCGCCGACAAGGACCTCGTCACCGCGGTCATCGGCTACGGCAACGACCAGAGCTGGGACCCGACGATGACCGCGTCCGCGTTCACCATGGCCGCCAACAACCACATCTACGAGGGCCTCGTCGAGACGGACCCGATCACTCGCCAGCCGTACCCGGCGCTCGGTACCGAACTCCCCACCGACCTGCAGGGCACCTCGTGGAAGTTCACCCTGCGCGACGGGGCGAAGTGGCACGACGGCCAGCCGGTCACGGTCGACGACGTGCTGTTCACCTTCGAGCGGGTGCTCAACCCCTCGACGCTGGTCAGCTCCTTCTTCCGTGCCTGGCTCAAGGAGGTCCGCAAGGTCGACGACAAGAGCGTCGAGCTGGTGTTCAACTTCCCCTTCCCGGACGCCCTGCCCCGGCTGTCGATCGCGAAGATCATGCCGAAGCACGTCTACGGCGCACCGGGCGGCTGGGACGCGGCCAAGGCAGGCAAGGCGGTCGGCTCCGGGCCCTACCGGCTGACCGCACACAACCCGAAGTCCAACAGCACCTTCGAGGCGTTCGCCGACTACAACGGCCCGCGCAAGCCCCGCTTCAAGAAGATGAACTGGCTGTCGATCGTCGACAGCTCCGCCCGGGTCGCCAAGATCTCCGGCGGATCCGCGGAGGCGCAGATCGCGGACAACATCCCGTACGCCAACATCGACCAGCTCAAGAAGTCCGGCCTCACCGTCGAGGGCGGCAAGGGCATGAACCACATGTTCCTGATGTTCAACACTGGCGCGAAGCCGTTCGACGACGTCCGGGTCCGCCAGGCGCTGCTCTACGCCATCGACACCGGCAAGATGATCGAGGTCGCACTCAAGGGCCACGGAACCCCGTCGACCAGCTTCCTCAACGAGCAGAACCCGTCCTACGCCAAGGCGAAGACCGTCTACGCGTACGACCCGGCCAAGGCCAAATCGCTCCTCGCGGCCGCCGGGGTGACCAACCTGTCGATCACCCTCATGGCGGTCAACGTCAGTTGGATCGCCGACTGCCTGCCCACCATCGCCAACTCGTGGAACGCGATCGGCGTCAAGACGACGCTGCAACCGCAGGACACCAGCGCACTGTTCACCAAGATGGACCAGTCCCAGGACTACCAGGTCGTCGCCGCCGCCTCGAACCCCAACCAGTTCGGCCTCGACGCCGACCTCATCCTCCGCTACAACTACACCGCCGGCGGCACCTGGATGAAGTACACCAAGTGGGACAGCAGCCCGCAGGCCAAGAGTCTCTTCGCCATGATGGACCGCGCCACCCGCGAACCGGACCAGGCCCGCAAGCTCGAGGTGATCCACCAGTACCTGGACGTCATCGCCGAGCAGGCCGTGCTCTACCCCGTGGTGCACACCGAGCTGATGACCGCCTGGGACCCGAAGAAGCTGACCGGCATCCGCGCCCAGGCCTACCCCGGCATCAACCTGCTGCAGGCCGAACCCGCCTGACGGCCCGCGGGCGGGCGGCGCCACCTGCCGCCCGCCCGGACCGCACCCGCCGGAAGCCCCCGCCGAGGAGACCACCGTGGCCGTGATCGCCAGAATGCTGGTCCGCCGCCTGCTCGTCCTGATCCCGCTCCAACTGGGCGTGATCCTCTTCGTCTTCATCATCATGCGGTTCTCGCAGAACAAGCCCGAGTACGCCTACTTCCAGGGCGCCAACCCCACCCCGGAACAGATCCACCAGTTCCAGGTGGAGAACGGCCTGCTCGACCCCCTACCGATCCGCTACCTGCGGTTCGTCGGCGACCTCGCGCACGGCGACATGGGCACCAGCGTCCTGACCCGGGCGCCGGTGCTCGACTCGGTGCTCACCGCGCTGCCGCTGACCCTCCAGCTGACCTTCCTCGGCCTGCTCATCGGTGTGGTGACCGCCCTCGTCTTCGGCGTCACCGCGGCGATCTTCCGGGACCGCTGGCCCGACCAGCTGATCCGGGTCGTGTCCCTGACCGGCGTCGCCGCGCCGTCCTTCTGGCTGGCCCTGCTGATGATCCAGTACCTGGCGGTCGACGCCGGCCTCTTCCCCACCGGCGGCTACATCAACCCGGCCGACTCGTTCACCGGGTGGCTACGCTCGCTCACCCTCCCGGCGCTGGCCCTGTCGCTGCCCGTGGCCGCCCAACTGACCCGCATCGTCCGGACCTCGATGGTCGAGGAACTGGACAAGGACTACGTACGCACCGCGATCGGCAGCGGCCTGCCCTCGGTCGTGGTGGTCGGCCGCAACGTCCTGCGCAACGCCCTGATCAACCCCCTCACGGTGCTCGGCCTACGGGTCGGCTACCTGCTCGGTGGCGCGGTGGTCATCGAGACCATCTTCTCCCTGCCCGGGATGGGCAAGCTGATGATCGACGGGGTGACCAACGGGGACCCCGCCGTCGTCCAGGGCGTGGTGCTGACGATCGCCACCGGATTCGTCGTGGTCAACCTCGTCGTCGACATCCTCTACCTACTGGTGAACCCCCGCCTCAGGAGCGCTGGCTGATGCGTAGACGACTCACCGAACGGCTGGCCCGACCGGGCATCGGCTTCCGGCGGCTGCCACCGACGTCCTGGATCGCCCTCGGCGTGCTCGTCGCCGTCGCCCTCGCCGCGATCCTGGCCCCGGTCATCGCGCCGCACTCCCCGCTGGCCCAGTTCTCCACCGGCGGCGGCCCGTCCGGCAGCCACTGGATGGGTTTGGACAGCGCCAACCGGGACATCCTCAGCCGGCTGCTGTACGGAGCCCGCTGGTCCCTGATCATCGGACTCGGCGCGACCGGGCTGGCCCTGCTCGCCGGATCGCTGATCGGCGCCGTCGCGGCCACCTCCCGAAAGTGGGCCGACGAGGCGATCATGCGAGTCCTCGACGTGGTCATGGCGTTCCCCGGCATCGCGCTGGCCGCCGTCCTCGTCGCGGTCTTCGGCGGCGGCATCGGCGTGCTGGTGGCCGCGATCGGCTTCCTCAACACCCCGCCCGTGGCCCGCATCGTCCGGGCCAACGTGCTCGCCCAGTACAGCGAGGACTACGTCGCCGCGGAAAAGATCATCGGCGCGCCCAAGGCGTACATCCTGGCCCGGCACGTCGCGGTCAACTGCGCCGCACCCATCCTGGTCTACTGCACGGTCACGGTCGCCGACGCGATCGTCTTCGAGGCCTCGCTCTCCTTCATCGGCGCCGGCGTCCGCCCACCCGACCCGTCCTGGGGCAGCGTCATCGCCGACGGCCGGAACCTCGTCCTCCTCGGTGGCTGGTGGGCGACCGTCTTCCCCGGGCTGCTGATCCTCCTCACCGTGCTGGCGCTGAACATCCTCTCCGAGGGCATCTCCGACGCCTGGGCGACACCCGCCGCCCGCCGCCCCGCCGCCCGCCGCGACGGCGACGTCGACCAGTACGAGCAGGTCCAACCCGGCACCGACGGCATCACCGAACTCCCCGGGCTCGCCGAGGCAGCCCACCGGCTCGCCGAACGCGCCCGCCCGCTGCCCGACGGCCCACCGATCCTGCGGGTCGACGACCTGGCCATCGGCTTCGACGGCCGGCACGACGGGGTGGACATCGTCGACGGCATCTCCTTCGAGGTCCGCCCCGGCGAGGTGCTGGGCCTCGTCGGCGAATCCGGCTGCGGCAAGTCACTCACCGCGCTGACCATCATGGGCCTGCAACCACGCGACGCCCGGGTCCGCGGCAGCATCCGGTTCGCCGGCGACGACCTGCTGCGGATGCCCCGCTCGGCACGGCGCCGGCTGCTCGGCCACGACATGGCGATGATCTACCAGGACGCCCTCTCGTCGCTCAACCCGGCGATGACCGTCCGCGCCCAGCTCAAGCAGGTCATCCGGCGCGGCGGCCGACGCAGCGCCACCGAACTGCTCGAACTGGTCGGACTGGACCCGGCCCGGACGCTCTCCGCCTACCCGCACGAGCTGTCCGGCGGCCAGCGGCAGCGGGTGCTCATCGCCATGGCCCTGTCCCGGGACCCGAAGCTCATCATCGCCGACGAACCGACGACCGCCCTGGACGTCACGGTCCAGGCCCAGGTGATCCAGCTGCTGCTGCGACTGCGCGCCGAACTCGGCTTCGCGCTGATCCTGGTGTCCCACGACCTCGCCCTGGTCGCCGACGTCACCGACCGGGTCGTGGTCATGTACGGCGGCCAGATCGTCGAGACCGGGGTGACCGCCTCCCTGGTCGGCGCGCCCACCCACCACTACGCCCGCGGACTGCTCGGCTCGGTGCTCTCCCTGGAGGCCGGGGCGACCCGGCTGACCCAGATCCGCGGCGTGGTGCCGTCCCCCGCCGACTTCCCGGCCGGCTGCCGCTTCGCCGACCGCTGCCCCATGGCGACCGAGGTGTGCCGCACCGTCACCCCGGAACTGACCGGCGAGCCGCACCGGCACGCCGCGGCCTGCCACCACCCCGCGATCGAGCTCGCCCAGCCGGTACCGGCGGAGACGGAGGCCCGATGAACCCCCCGACCGGGAGCCCCCTGCTGGAACTCGCCGACGTGCACGTCGTCCACCGGGCCCGCTCCGGCGGCCTCTTCTCCCGCGACCGGGTGTACGCCCTGACCGGCGCGGATCTCAACGTGGCGCCCGGCGAGACGGTCGGCGTCGTCGGCGAGTCCGGCTGCGGCAAGTCGACGCTGGCCCGGGTGCTGGTGGCGCTGCAACGGCCCACCGCCGGCACGGTCCGCTTCCGTGGCGACGACGTGTGGTCGATGCCGGAGGCGCGGCGCCGGCGCACCATCGGCGCGACGACCGGCATGATCTTCCAGGACCCGGCCACCGCGCTGAACCGGCGGCTGCCCGTACGCCGGATCCTGCGTGACCCGCTGGACGTGCACCGCCGGGGCACGCCGAACGACCGCGACCGGCGGGTACGCGAGCTGCTCGACCTCGTCGGCCTGCCGGCGAGCTGCGCCGACCTGGTGCCCGGCCAACTGTCCGGCGGGCAGCGGCAACGGGTGGCCATCGCCCGGGCCATCGCCCTGGATCCCGCGCTGGTCGTGGCGGACGAACCGACCAGCGCGCTGGACGTGTCGGTACGCGCCCAGATCCTCAACCTGCTGCTGGACCTCAAGGAACAGCTCGGGTTGGCGATGGTGTTCGTCTCGCACGACATCCAGACGGTGAGGCGGATGAGCGACCGGGTGGTCACCATGTACCTCGGCCGCATCGTCGAGCAGGCACCCGCCACCTCGGTGCCGCGGCACGCGCGCCATCCGTACACCCGCGCCCTGTTCTCCGCCACCCCCGGACTGCTCTCGCCGATCGACCCGATCCCCCTGTCGGGCCTGGTGCCCTCCGCAACCCGGCCACCGTCCGGCTGCCCGTTCCGCACCCGCTGCTGGAAGGCGGACGACACGTGCGCCCGCGAACTTCCCGCAATGCAGGACCTGGCCGCGGGCCACCGCCTCCGCTGTCACCACCCCGTCCAGGACGGCGCCACCGACCTGGAACTGATCAGCCAAGCACAGGAGCGTCCATGACCATCGCCACCGCACTCACCGGCGTCATTCCTCCCGTCTGCACCCCGCTGACACCCGACTTCGAGGTGGACACCCGGTCGCTCGTCCGGCTCGTCGACCACCAGTTGCAGGGCGGGGTGGACGCCCTGTTCGTGCTCGGCTCCTCGTCCGAGGTGGCCTTCCTGCCGGACGGCCACCGCAAGGCCGTGCTGGACACGGTGATCGGCCACGTCGCCGGCCAGGTGCCGGTGCTCGCCGGAGTGATCGACATGACCACACTGCGGGTGCTCGACCACGCCCGGGTCGCCGCGGCGGCCGGAGCCGCCGGGCTGGTGGCCACCGCGCCGTTCTACGCCCGGACCCACCCGGTGGAGATCGACGCGCACTTCCGGACCATCGCGGACCGGATCGGGCTGCCGCTGTACGCCTACGACCTGCCGGTGTCGGTGCACAGCAAGCTCGGCGCGGACCTGGTGCTCGGCCTCGCCGCGGACGGGGTGCTGGCCGGGCTGAAGGACTCCAGCGGTGACGACGCCGGCCTGCGAGGGCTGCTCCTCGGCCGGCGGGACCGGCCCGAGATCACCGGCTTCAGCGTGCTCACCGGGTCGGAACTGACCGTCGACTCGGCGCTCTGGATGGGCGCCGACGGGGTCGTACCGGGCCTGGGCAACGTCGACCCGCACGGCTACGTCCGGCTCTGCCAGGCCGCGGCGGCAGGTGACTGGGTGGCCGCCCGCATCGAGCAGGAGCGGCTGCTCCGCCTGTTCGAGCTGGTGTTCGTGGGTGCGCGCCGGATGGGGATGAGTTCGTCCGCGCTCGGTGCTTTCAAGGCCGCACTGCACCTGCGGGGCATCATCGACCACCCGACCACGGCGCTGCCCCAGGTGCCGTTGAACAGCGAGGAGACCGCGCGGGTCGGCAAGTACCTGACTGACGCCGGGCTGCTCTGAGCGCCGGCAGCCGGCCGGGCCTTTCTCCCGGTCCGGCCGGCTGCCGACCCCCCTCGATCGCGCTCGGCTCAGCCCGCTACGGGTGGCACCCGCTTGCCGAGCCAGCGCAGCTGCTCCACCCGCTGGAACGCGGCGCCGCCCTCGTGCCCGTTGTACGGCCAGACCACGAGGTCGCGGTCGGCGCCGGCGTACTGATGGTAGGCCGCGAACACCGTCGACGGAGGACAGATCCGGTCCCCGAGCGCCACCGAGAACAGCGCCGGAGCCTGGGCGCGGGACGCGAAGTTGAGGCCGTCGAAGTAGCTGAGCGTGCGGAACACCGGTTCCATGTCCCGCCGCCGGGTCTGCAGGTACGACGCCAGTTCCGCGTACGGCCCGGCGTCGGTGACGTCGACCGCCCGACGGAAGTGGCACAGGAACGGCACGTCCGGCAGGACCGCGGCCAGCCCGTCGACCAGGCCGGCGACGGCCAGCGCGATCCCGCCACCCTGGCTTCCCCCGGCGACCACGATCCGGGTGGCGTCGACCCCGGGCAGCGCCGACGCGGTCTCGACCGCCCGTACCGCGTCGGCGAAGACCCGCCGGTAGTAGTAGTGCTCCGGGTCGGTGACGCCCCGGGTCAGGAAGCCGTTCGCCTGCGGTGCGCCGGACGGGTCGGGGTCGGGGGTGTCCCCGGTGAGTGACCCGTCCGCGCCCTGGCCCCGGGTGTCCATCACCAGGTGGGCGTAGCCGGCGGCGGTCCAGAACAGCCAGTCGTGCGGCAGGCCGCGTCCGCTGCCGTAGCCGATGTACTCGACCACGCAGGGCAGCGGACCGCTGCGGTGGCGGGGCAGCAGGAGCCAGGCGCGGACCGGCTGACCGGCGTAGCCGGCGAAGGTGACGTCGTGCACCTCCACGGTGGCGAGCCCGGCGTCGTACGGCTCCACCCGGGCCGGCCAGGCCGCGGCGGCGGCCTCCCGGATCGTCCCGGCCCAGAATTCGTCGAAGTCGTCGGGTTCGGTCCGGGCCGGCCGGTATTCGCGCAGCTGTTCCAGCGGCCAGTCGCTGAGCACAGGTTTCGCCTTCCGTCGCCAGGGGTCGCGTCAGAAACGGGGTCAGCCTACGTCGGACGTAGGATGTCCGGAAGAGGCGGTAGACGGATTTGCGCACGACCGGGGAAAGAAGACGCCGGGAATCAGGCCGACTGCCGGCCGGCCTCGGCCAGCCACCGCTCCGCCCGGGCGATCCTCGCCTTGACGTCGCGGAAGTGCCGGCGCATGGCCTCCTGCGCACCGCTGCTGTCCCGCGCGCGCAACGCCTCGACGATGCGCCGGTGGTTGGCGACGATGTCCGCGGCCCGGTCCTCGGGCGGCCCGAGGGCCGGCTCAACCTCGTGGTAGACGTCCCAGAACAGCCCGATCAACTGGAGCACCAGCTCGTTGTCACACGCCTCGTAGAGCAGCGAGTGGAAGGCACGGTCCGCCTCCTTGTCCCGGGCCATCGCCGTGACCAGCGCGTCCAGCGCGGCCAGCTTCGTCTCGCTGATGTCCTGCGCCACCGAGCCGATCAGTCCGGTCTCCAGCAACTCGCGGACGGCGACGAGGTCGTGCAGCGCCCGGACCCCGTGCCCCGGTCGGGTCCGGACCCGGAACGCGAGCGACGGGGTGAGCACGTCCAGCGGGGCGTGGCCGACGAAGGTGCCGAAGCCGTGCCGGATCTCCACGATGCCGAGCGCCTGCAGCGCCCGGACCGCCTCCCGCACGCTGTTGCGGCTCGCCCCGAGTAACTCCATCAACTGGGGCTCGGTCGGCATCGGGGCGCCGGGGGCCAACTGCCGCTCATGGATGAGCGCGACGATGCGCTCCTGCAGGCTCTCCTTGCCACGTGCCCGCATCTTGCCTCCCACACTCCATCGTCTCCTCGCGCTCCTAACATCCCACGTCGTGACCGTGACGAAGCGAGGCGGTGGGAAGAATTTACACGGCGGCCCGCTTGACGCCGATCACGCCCAGTCCTTATGTTGCCCGCAACACGCCCAGACATCCCATGTCCTGTTTGCCTGACCTGCTGGCATTCGGGTGCTGCGGCCGAGCAAGGGGGAAGCTGATGACCATGCCCGCACTCATGTACGGCGGGGACTACAACCCGGAGCAGTGGCCCGAGGAGGTCTGGGCCGAGGACATGAAGCTCATGGTCGAGGCCGGCGTGTCGCTGGTGTCGGTGGGCATCTTCGCCTGGGCCCAGGTCGAGCCGCGACCCGGGGAGTACGACTTCGCCTGGTTCGACCGGGTGATGGACCGGCTGGCCGAAGCCGGCATCGGCGCGAGCCTGGCGACCATGACCGCGTCACCGCCGGCCTGGCTGGCCCGCCACCACCCGGACACGCTGCCCCAGCGGGCCGACGGGGTGCGGCTGTGGCCGGGCGCCCGACAGCACTACTGCCCGTCGAGCCCGGTTTACCGCGAACACGCCGGCCGGCTGGTGGAACAGCTCGCCGCCCGATACGCCGACCATCCGGCGCTGCGGCTGTGGCATGTCGGCAACGAGTACGGCTGCCACGTCCGGGCCTGCTGGTGCGACGTCTCGGCCGAGGATTTCCGGCGCTGGCTGCGGGCGCGGTACGGCGACCTCGACACGCTCAACGCCGCCTGGTCCACCGCGTTCTGGTCCCAGCGCTACGACGACTGGGCCGAGATCATGCCACCGCGTACCGCCCCCACCTTCGGCAACCCGGCCCAAAAGCTGGACTTCGCCCGGTTCAGCAACGACGCAATCCTGGCCTGCTACACCCTGGAGCGCGACATCCTGCGCCGGCACACCCCGGACGTGCCGGTGACCACCAACTTCATCGGCCTGGTCCACAAGCCGATCGACTCCTACCAGTGGGCCGCCGAACAGGACGTGGTCAGCCTCGACAGCTACCCCGACCCGTACGACCCGCGCACCCACGTCGAGGCCGCGTTCGGCTACGACCTGGTCCGGTCGGCCCGCGGGGGTCAGCCGTGGCTGCTCATGGAACAGGCACCCAGCGCCGTGAACTGGCGGGAACGCAACGCCCCCAAGCCACCGGGGGTCATGCGGTTGTGGAGCTGGCAGGCAGTCGCCCAGGGCGCGGACGGGGTGCTCTTCTTCCAGTGGCGGCAGGCCGCCGGGGGCGCGGAGAAGTTCCACTCGGCGATGCTGCCGCACACCGGACCGGACACCCGTACGCACCGCGAGGTCCGCCACCTCGGCGCCGAACTCGGCACCGCCGCCGAGCTCGCCGGCACCCGGGTACGAGCCGACGTGGCGCTGCTGCACGACTGGCCGAACTGGTGGGCGGTGGAAGGGGACGCCCATCCGGCCCCGCTGGACCTCCTGGCCGCCCACCGGGCCCACTACGCGCCACTGTTCGACGCCCACGTGACCTGCGACGTGGTGCCACCGGACGCCGACCTCAGCGGCTACCGCCTGGTGGTCGCACCCAACCTCTACCTACTGCGGGAGACAACCGCCGCCGCGTTGCGCGACCACGTCGAACGCGGCGGGCACCTGCTGGTCTCCTACTTCTCCGGCGTCGTCGACGAGACCGAGCGGTGGCACGCCGGCGGGGCGCCGGGCCCGCTGCGCGAGCTGCTCGGGCTGCGGGTCGAGGAGTTCTGGCCGCTGCCCGCGACGGGCGCGATCGGGCTGGACCTCGACGGCCAGGTGGGCCGGGGCCTCGAGTGGTCGGAGTGGGTCGAGCCCGCGGGCGCCGAGGTGATCGGCCGCTTCACCGACGGTGAACTGGCCGGGCGGCCCGCCGTGCTGCGCCACCGCCACGGCAGCGGCACCGCCTGGTACCTGGCCACCCGGCCAGAACCGACCCTGATGCAGGCACTGCTCGACCAGGTGCGGGCGGAGGCCGGCGTCGAACCGGTCCTGCCCAGCCTGCCCGAGAGCGTCCAAGCCGTCCGCCGGCACGGCACCGACCGGTCCTACCTGCTGCTGCTCAACCACGGCGCCACCGAGGCCGCGGTCACGCTGCCGGAGCCGGCGGTCGACCTGCTCGGCGACGTGCACCACCCGGTCGACACGGTCACCCTCGCGCCGCGCGGCGTCGCCGTGCTGCGGTCCTGACGCCCCGGGTGCGCCGCGGCGGTCGCCGCGGCGCACCCCCTGCTCAGCGTGGCGACAGGTCTCCGACCGACACCCGACGGAAGGTGATGCTCTGGTACGGGCCGGTGCTACCCGTCTCGTACAGCACGCCGACGGTCCGGTTGTCCAGCTGCACCAGGTCGGAGTAACCGGCCGGCAACCCGGACAACGCCAGCGCCGGCTGCCAGGTGGCGCCCTGGTCGGTGCTGGTCCGCAGCGTCATCACCGCCCGGCTGTTCGGATCGGCGGGGCCGGAGTAGAGCAGCGGCGCCTGCGGCCCGGCCAGCTGCAGGACGCTGCCCTGCACCACGGGCCCGACCAGGGTCGCCTGCGGGCGGTACGGCTGCACGAGCGTCTCCCCGCCGTCCGCGCTGTAGGTGTCGGCCCGGGTGCCGGGCGCGCTGCCGTTCTGGTCCCGGCTGTTCAGGTAGAGCCGGCCGTCCGGCAGTTCCGCCGCGGTCGACTCGTTGACGTTCAGGTAGCCGTCAGGGCTGTCGTCAACCGCGCCGATCTGCCAGCTCAGCCCGTCGTCGTCGCTGTACAGCAGGTGGCCGCCGTAGTACTTCGCCTCCGTGCCGAGGTCGGGCGAGCCGGCCGGCGGGGCGATCGAATGGTTGGCGGGGACCACCAGCCGCCCCACGTGGGCGCCCCCGGTCAGCCGTACGGCGTGACCCGGTCCCGTGGCGTACCACCGCCAGGTCGACGCCTTGGCCTGGTCGGTGATCTCGCGGGGAGCCGACCAGCTCGCCCCCTCGTCGTCGCTGTACTGGACGAAGACCCGGCGGCTCTGCTCGGGGGTCACCTCGCCGCGCATGATCTCGGCTTCCGACGCGTCCCCGGCGTTCACCGTGGACAGCAGCACGAGGCGGCCGTCCGAGGTCAGGACCGGTGCCGGGTTCCCGGCAGTGTCCGGCCCCCGCTCGTGGACCACCTGCAGGGGCCCCCAGGTGCAGCCGCCGTCGCCGGACCGCTTCAGGACGAGGTCGATGTTCCCGGCGTCGCCGAGCGATCCGGCCCGGCCCTCGGCGAAGGCCAGCAAGGCCCCGGACCGGGCGGTGACCACCGCCGGGATCCGGAACGCGGTGTAACCCTCGGTGCCGGAGACGAACGGCACCGAGGTGTCGCAGTGGCGGGGGCCGCCGGCGGGGGCCGCTACGGCCGGTGCGGTGCCCGCGGCCAGGGAGGCGCCGAGCGTGACACCGGCGAGGGCGATCGCCGGGAGGGATGACCGGGCGGTGAAGGCGGGCATGCGCACCTCTCTCGTGGTGGTGGGTGGTCTCCATGGGCGATGAGGCCAGGAGGTAGGACGTCCACTGTCCGATCCGACGCTAAAGGTGGGTTTCGAAGTGGTCAAGGTCGCACCCGGCGGCCTACCGTTGGCACCATGCCGAAAGCCGTCTGGAACGACCTGGTCATCGCGGAGAGCGACGACACCGTGGTGGTCGAGGGCAACCACTACTTCCCCCGTGCCGCGCTGCGCCCGGACCTGATCCGCGACTCGGCCACCCACACCTTCTGCCCGTGGAAGGGCACCGCCTCCTACTACACCCTCGAACACGCGGGCCGCACCAGCCCGGACGCCGTCTGGTACTACCCGGACCCGAAGCCGGAGGCGGAGATGGTGCGCGACCGGGTGGCGTTCTGGAAGGACGTCCAGGTCGTCGACTGAGTCACGCCCGCACCGGGTCGACTCGCCAACCGCGTTCGCCGTGGGTCAGGATGCCCCCATGTCCGCGCCACACACCGACCCGCCCGGCACCGTCTACGGCGCCCGCCGCCCGGCCCGTCCGCGCCTGCCGCAGGACCCGCTGATGCGGATCGCGCTGGGCGTCGCCGTGGTCGGCGTACTCCTGGGGGCGTTCTTCGCCACCGGGGTGCTCGGTGGCGGCGGGGACCAGCCGGTGGTGCCCGCGGCGGCCGTGCCGACCCCGGCCGCGAGCGGGTCGAGCGCGGCGGCACCCACCACCGAGGCGGCGCCCACCACGGCCGCCCCGCCGTCGCCGTCGCCGACGACCGCGCCGGCCCCGCCCCCGGCCCCCGCGGCCGGGCCGAAGGTGTTCCGAGGCGTCCCCTCCGGGCGCTGCGTCGGGGTGACCGGCGGCGAACCCGAGGGCGCGCAGGCAGCGCTGGCCGACTGCACCGGCGGGCCGGAGCAGCAGTGGGTGGCCACAGCGGTCGCCGCCGACGTGTTCACCCTGGCCAACGCCGCCAGCGGCAAGTGCCTGGACGTCTACGGGCAGAGCCCCGACGACGGCGTGAACGTGGTGCAGTGGTCCTGCAACGGGCAGGCCAACCAGCAGTGGCGGCTCGCCCCGGCCGGCGGCGGCGTGGTGCTGCTGGTCGCCGTGCACAGCGGCAAGTGCGCGCAGGTGCGCGGCGCGGCCAACGAGCCGGGCAGCCAGCTCGAACAGGCCCCCTGCACCGGCGCTCCCGAACAACAGTGGGCAATCGGCTGAGCCTCCACCGGACACCGCACGGTCACCGACGTGGCGGTGTCCGGCCGCCGGGTCGCCGATGACGCGGTGCCCGGCCAGGCCGCCGCCAGGTCGCCGATGTCGCGCGGGGTCCGGCGGCCACGGACGCCACGACCTCGGCGATCCGGCGTCAGCCCCGGTAGCTCCACGCCCGGGGGCCGGCGGCGACCGGCACCGCGACCGGCACGGGCACCGGCTGCCGGCGGCGCAGCAGCAGCGAGAGCCCGGCCGCCCCGATCGACAGCGCGCCGGCCGCGTACCAGGCGAGGGCGTAGTCGCCGAGCTGGTCCCGGACCAGGCCGGCACCGGTCGCCGCCACCGCCGCGCCGATCTGGTGGGCGGCGAACACCCAGCCGAACACCACCGCGCCGGACGCGCCGAAGTACTCCCGGCACAGCGCCACGGTCGGCGGCACGGTGGCCACCCAGTCCAGCCCGTAGAAGACGATGAAGACCAGCATGCTCGGCTGCGCGGTGTCGGCGAACAGGGCCGGGAGCACCAGCAGCGACGCGCCGCGCAGCGCGTAGTAGACGCCGAGCAGCAGGCGGCTGTCCACCCGGTCGGTGAGCCAGCCGGAGGCCACCGTGCCGGCGATGTCGAAGAGCCCGACCAGGGCGAGCAGACCCGCGGCGGTGGTCTCCGGCATGCCGTGGTCGTGCGCCGCCGGCACGAAGTGGGTGCCGACCAGGCCGTTGGTGCTCGCGCCGCAGATCGCGAAGCCGCCGGCCAGCAGCCAGAACGGCCGGGTCCGCGCGGCGGCGGCGAGCGCGCCGACCGCCCGGGCCGCCGCCCCGCCGGCGGGCGGCGTCGGGGGCGACACCTCGGTCGCGCCGTAGGCGGGCAGGCCGAGATCCGCCGGGTGCTCGCGCAGCAGCCACGCCACCAGGGGTACGACCGCCAGCGCGGCCCCGGCGACGACCAGCGCCGCCACCCGCCAGCCGTGGTCGCGGGCCAGCACGGCGACCAGCGGCAGGAAGACCAGCTGCCCGGCCGCCCCGCCGGCGGTGAGCACGCCGGTGACCAGCCCCCGGCGGCGGACGAACCAGCGCCCGGTGACCGTGGCGACGAAGGCCAGCGCCATCGACCCGGTGCCCAGCCCGACCAGGACGCCCCAGCAGGCGATGAGCTGCCAGCTCGCGTTCATCACGACGGTCAGCCCGCTGCCGAGGGCCACCAGCAGCAGCGCGCCGGCCACCACCCGGCGGATGCCGAACCGGTCCATCAGCGCGGCGGCGAACGGGGCGGTGAGCCCGTAGAGCATCAGGTTGACCGAGACGGCGGCGGAGATGGTCGCCAGCGGCCAGCCGAACTCGGCGTGCAACGGGTGCAGCAGCACCCCGGGCGTGGCGCGGAAACCGGCCGCGCCGACCAGCGCCACGAAGGCGACGGCGGCGACGGCCCAGGCCGGGTGGAGACGGCGGGATCGGGTCACCCTCCGAGTCTCGGGGTGGGCGGGCCGCACGACGAGTGGCCGGAAAGCCATCATGCGCAATAATCGGGCCATGGCTGTCGTCCCGCACCGGATCGCCGTCCTCGCCCTCGACCAGGTGGTCGGCCTGGACCTGGGCACCCCGTCCCAGGTCTTCGGCACCGCCCGCACCGACGACTTCCAGCAGCTCTACACCGTCGCCGCCTGCGCCCCCGGCGGCGGCCCGGTCCGCAGCACCGCCGGCTTCCAGGTCCTCCCCGACCACGGGCTGGAGCTGCTCGACGCCGCCGACACGGTGATCGTCCCCGGCATCCACGGCGGCCCGCCGCTGGAGGACGGGACGCTGGCCCCGGAGGTGACGGCGGCGCTGCGGGCCGTCCACGAGCGGGGCGCCCGCCTCATGTCCATCTGCACGGGCGCGTTCGTGCTGGCCGCCGCCGGCCTGCTCGACGGCCGCCGGGCCACCACCCACTGGGCGTACGCGGAGCGCTTCCGCCGGCTGCACCCGGCCGTCGACCTCGACCCGGACGTGCTGTTCATCGACTCCGGCAGGGTGCTCACCTCGGCCGGGGTGGCCGCCGGCCTCGACCTGTGCCTGCACGTGATCCGCACCGACCACGGCAGCGAGGTGGCGAACCGGTCGGCCCGGCGCTGCGTGGTGCCGCCGTGGCGGGACGGCGGCCAGGCCCAGTACATCGAGCGCCCGGTCCCCCGAACGGCGGAGACCGGCACCGCCGCCACCCGGGAGTGGGCCGGGCAGCGGCTGCACGAGCCGGTCGCCCTGCGGGACCTGGCCGCCCACGCGCGGATGAGCGTACGCACCTTCACCCGGCACTTCCGCTCCGAGACCGGGCTCAGCCCGGCACAGTGGCTGCTCCAGCAGCGCACCGAGCACGCCCGGCTGCTGCTGGAGACCACCGACCTGAGCGTCAACCAGATCGCCCGGCACGCCGGCTTCGGCACCACCGCCGCCCTGCGCCAGCACTTCCACCAGCGGGTCGGCGTCGCCCCCACCGCCTACCGCCACACCTTCCGCCGCACGCCCTGACGGGGTCAGGCGAGATGCGGTTGGCGGCGTAGGGCGCGGAGCTGGGCCAGGTGCATGGGCAGGTGGACGCGGGTGTGCAGGTCCAGCGCGCGGCCCCAGGGCAGGGTGTCGGCCACGTCCAGGTCGAACCCCTCCCGCAGCACCGTCTCGACCGGGGTCTCCGCGGCCGGTCCGAGGCGTTCGGCGAGGGAGCACAGCTTCTGGCTGGTCGCTCGGAGCAGGGCGGCCAGCCCGTCCAGCCCGCCGCACTCGGAGACCAGCGCGTCGAGCTGCGGGCGGTGGATGGTCTCCAGGTCGTAGTACGCGAACGGCGAGCCGGCCAGCACCGCCTCGGTCGCCTCGCTCATCAGCTCGTCGCTGGCGGCCAGGTGGGCGACGATCTGCTCGGCGCTCAACTCCCCCTCCGCGGGCGGCCCGAACCCGCCCGCATCCACCTCGGCGAGCACCGCCTCGTACGCGCGCCGCAGCTCGGCGGTGTCCACGTCGTCCATCCCCGCATCCAACCCCGTCCCCGGACGGCAGCGCGGCGGCTACCCCGCCGGGTTCACCCGGACGGGGCGGCATGTCGGGGTTTACCCACCCGCTCGGCCTCGCTAATATAAGCCGCAACTTATTAAGGAGGAGTCTTGACGCTCACCAGTGACCCTGTCCGCGCCGCCGGTCTGGTGGCCCGCGAGATCCGCAGCGGCACACGCGACGGCCGGCCCACCAAGATCGCGATAGCCCGCCGCCGGTACGCCGCCGAGCGCCCGGACGTGTGGGATGCGCTCACCAACGCCGAGCGGATCCCCCGCTGGTTCCTTCCGATCAGCGGCGACCTGGTCGTCGGCGGCCGCTACCAGCTCGAAGGCAACGCCAGCGGCCTCGTGGAGAGCTGCACCGAGCCGGCCAGCTTCGCCGTGACCTGGGAGTTCAACGGCCAGGTCTCGTGGGTGCAGGTCCACCTCGGCGAGGCCGACGGCGGCACGACGCTGGAACTGTTCCACGAGGCGCACGTCGACCCCGACCTGTGGGCGCAGTTCGGCCCGGGGGCGGTCGGCATCGGTTGGGACCTCGCGCTGCTGGGCCTCGGCCAGCACCTGGCCGGTGCCGCCCTCGACCCGGCCGAGGGGGCCGCCTGGCCGCTCAGCCCCGACGGCACCCGGTTCGTCCGGCTCGCCGGCGAGGGCTGGGCGCAGGCCGCGATCGCCGACGGCGACGACCCCGAGCAGGCCCAAGCCGCCGCGGCGCGTACCGTCGCGTTCTACACGACCATGCCGGAGGAGGCATCGGAAGGCTGATGGCGGGTGCCGTCTTCGACGCGCTCGGCGATCCCGTGCGCCGCCGGATCCTCGAGCTGCTGAGCCTCGGCGAGCGGCCGGCGGGGGCGATCGCGGACGCGCTGCACGCGCAGTTCGGGATCTCCCAGCCGGCCGCCTCCCAGCACCTGCGGGTGCTGCGCCAGGCCGGACTGGTCACCGTGCGTGCCGAGGGCACCCGCCGCATCTACGGCGTCGACACCGCCGGAGTCGGCGTGGCCCAGGAATGGCTCGCCCGCTTCGCGGACCCCTTCGCCCAGCCCCTCGACGCCCTGGAGACCGAACTCGCTCGCGGTCGCCGGGAACGGCGGCGCGCCGGCAACCCGGACCAGGCGCAGCAGCCCGGGCCCCCGACCGAGCGTCGAAGCCCCAGGGCCACGGCCTGATATCAGGGCCTCTCCCGCGGCCGGACCCCGACCACACACCTGCGGCCGGCCGGCACGACCGCGGGCCGCGAGTCGCTTACGACATCAGCTCGACAGCGTGCCACGGACAGGCCCACCGCTGACCGGCCGCCGTTGACCGGTCAGCGGCGGCCGCGGCGGGCGCGCAGGTAATCGGAGACCACATACTCGCCGAGGTCGTCCAGATCGGGGGTGAACAGCCGCCCCCCGGACCGGCGGGCCACCGCGTCCATGAACCGGCGCAGGCCCGGATCGTCGCCGAGCATGAACAGGTTCAACGTGACGCCGTACCGGGTGAGCCGATCCACCTCCCGGATGGTCGCCTCGATCGTCTCCGGCAGCGGCGGCCAGTGGAAGTACGCCTCGCCGTCCTCCGGATCCAGGTGCGCGGTCGGCTCCCCGTCGGTGACCACCAGCACCACCGGCTCGGCTCCCGGATGGCGGCGCAGATGCCGGCCGGCCAGCCGCAGCGCGTGCTGCAGGTTGGTGCCCTGCTGCAGATCCGGCTCCACCGCCGCCAGCTCCTGCTGGGTCAGCGGCAGCGCCTGTCGACCGAACCCGATGATCTGCAGCGCGTCCTGCGGGAACCGGGTCGCCACCAGATGCGACAGCGCCAACGCCGTCTGCTTCATCGGCCCCCAGCGCCCCTGCGAGATCATCGAATACGACAGGTCGACGCAGAGCGCCACCGCCGCCGACGCGCGCCGCTCGGTCTCCACCACCTCGAAGTCCTCGACCGCAAGCTGCACCGGCACGGCCGGGCCGGCCCGCCGTACCGCACGGGTCAGCGTGCGCACCACGTCGAGGGGCTGCTCGTCGCCGTACTCCCACGGCCGGGACGCGCCGCTGACCTCGCCGGCCGCACCCGCCGAACGCAGGTCGTGCTGGCCGCGCGGGCCGGCCGTCAGGTCGGCGAAGACCCGCCGCAGGGCGGTGCCGGCCAGCCGGCGCAACGCCTTCGGGCTGAGCGTCAACCCTTCCGCGTCCCGGGTCACCCAGCCCTGCCGGCGCAGCTCCCGCTCCAGGTCCCGCAGCCGGCGTACGTCGTCGGCCGCGTCCCGACCCAGCGTCCGGGTCACCGCGTCGACGTCCACGTCGTCCAGGGTGGCGCCCGGCTGGTCCTGGTCGAGCTGGTCGAGCTGGTCGAGCAGGTCGTCCAGCTCGGCGAGCTCGCCGAGCGCCCCGGCCGCCTCGCCGTAGCCGAGCGGCCGCTCGCCCCGGACCCGCTCGCCGCGCTGCCAGTTCAGGTCCGGGCGCAGCGCCCGCAGGTGGCCGTCGAGCTGCGACAGCTCCCCGGCCAGCTGCTCGCCGAGGGACTGGCGCATCAGCCCGGCCAGTTCCTCCCGCTGCCGGTCCGACAGCGACCGCATCAGCCGCTCCCCCGCCGCCGCCCGCCGGGCCAGCACGTCGATCAGCTCGTCGACGTCCTTCGGCCGCTCCGGGAAGAACTCGCCGTGCCGGCGCATGAACTCGGCGAACGCGTCGGTGGTGTCCTCGGACCGGGCGTGCCGGGCGAGCAGGTCGTTGAGGTCGCGCATCATCTCGGCGAGCTGCCGCTGGGCGGCCGGGTCGGCGGCGGCCCGCGCCGCGTCCCGCAGCCCGGCGAAGCGCTGCTCCAGCACCTCGCCGCGCAGCCCGTCGAGGATCCGCTGGTACGTGGCCCGGGCCTCGGCGCTGGCCCAGTCGTACCCGGACAGCTCCTCCACCGCGCGGGCGGTCGAGCGGGGCAGGTTGTCCAGCACCGCCTCGGCGAAGCGGGCATCGTCGCCGTCCCGGCCGCGCAGCTCCTCCCGCTCGGCGGCCAGGGCCTGGTCGAGCAGCGCCCGCGCCCGGGTCACCGCGCCGTCCAGGTCGCCCCGACGCAGCGCCTCGCGGCGCAGCCGCCGGGCCCGGGCGGCCAGCTCGTCCAGGCCGCCGCGCCCCTGCGGGCCGCGCCGCAGCAGGTCCCGCAGCGCCTCCCGCAGGCTGCCGCCCGCGAGGACCTCCGCGCCGACCGCGTCCACCGCGGCCCGCACGTCGTACGGCGGGGCGAGCGGGTCGGGCCCGCCGCGCCACTGCCCGTACCGGAACCGGTTGCCGGCCATGCTCAGCCTCGGCCGCCGTAGACGGTGCGCCCGGAGTCGGTGACGTCCTTGCCCAGCCGGCGGGTCAGGTGCAGCCCCTCCAGCGCGAACTCGATCCCGGCGGCGGCCTCCTCGGGGCTCGGTGCGTCGCCCAGGCCGAGCCGGTCGAGCACCTTGGCCAGCCCGGGCACGGTGCCGACCTGGCGCAGCAGCTCGGCGGAGGAGACCAGCTCGCCGGTCTCGATCATTCCGCCCTCGGCGACCAGCGCGGTGAACCCGGACAGGTCCAGCCCGGCCAGCCGGGCGCGGAACGTCTCCGCGGTGGCGGTACGCAGCAGGTGGGCCAGGATCTCGATCTCCCGCCCCTCCTCGCCGCTCTCGAACTCGACCTTGCCGCGCAGGGTGGAGGTCACCGAGACCGCGTCGCCGACCCGGGCCACCGGCGCTTCGGGGCGTACCACGGAGTCGCCGGCACCGGGCGCGGCGCCGCCGGCCGCCGGAGCGGCGAGCAGGCCGGCGCGGCGCAGCGCGGCCGCCGCGACGGTCTCCGCGGCGGCGATGGCGAACCGGGCGGACACGCCGGAGCGCGGGTCCACCGACGGCGACTCCCGCACCGCGCGGGCGAACCGGGCGAGCACCTCCAGCACGTGCTCCGGCACCTCGGCGACCAGGTCGGCCTCCTGCCGGATCAGCGCCAGCTCCAGCTCCAGCTCGACCGGGTAGTGGGTACGGATCTCCGCGCCGAACCGGTCCTTCAGCGGGCTGATGATCCGGCCCCGGTTGGTGTAGTCCTCCGGGTTGGCACTCGCCACCAGGAGCAGGTCGAGCGGCAGGCGCAGCTGGTAGCCGCGGACCTGGATGTCCCGCTCCTCCAACACGTTCAGCAGCGCCACCTGGATCCGTTCGGCCAGGTCGGGCAGCTCGTTGACGGCGAAGATGCCCCGGTTGGTACGCGGCACCAGTCCGAAGTGGATGGTCTCCGGGTCGCCGAGCGTACGGCCCTGGGCGAGCCGGATCGGGTCGACGTCGCCGATCAGGTCACCGACGCTGGTGTCCGGCGTGGCCAGCTTCTCGCCGTACCGCATCGAGCGGTGCAGCCAGCCGATCGGCAACTCGTCGCCGCGCTCGGCGACGAGGGCGCGGGAGGCGGGGGTGAGCGGGTGCATCGGGTGCTCGTTGAGCACCGAGCCCGGGATGACCGGGGTCCACTCGTCGAGCAGCGCGCCGAGCGAACGGATCAGCCGGGTCTTGCCCTGGCCCCGCTCACCGAGCAGCACCATGTCGTGGCCGGCGAGCAGGGCCCGCTCGACCTCCGGCAGCACCGTGTCCTGGTAGCCGACGATGCCGGGGAAGCGCTCCTCGCCGGCGCGCATCCGGGCGAGGAGGTTGTCGCGGATCTCCTGCTTGACCGTGCGGTAGCGGTGGCCGGACGCCCGCAGCGCGCCGAGGGTGCCGGGCAGGTCGGCGGACGGGACCGGGGAAACCTGGTTTGGCGCAGTCACCCGACCCACGCTATCTCGGCCGGGTGACCGCGCGCCCGCTTCCGGGAGTCCGGACCGGGTCCGCTGCGCTCGAACGCTGCGGAGCCCGGACCTGCCTGACGTCCTGCGAGTCAACGGCCGTGCGGGTGGCCGGCACGCCTGGTGTCGACGTTGCCGGTCATGGCCGTGAGGATGTCGGGTAGTTCGGCCACGGTCTGGGCGGGCAGGCCGGCCACGGTTTCCTCCGCCAGCGCGCACCACAGCTGCTTGACCTGGTCGGCGAGCGCCTTACCGCTGTCGGTGAGTTCGACGATGCTGGCGCGCTTGTCGGAGGGGGCGGGTTCGCGGCGGATGTGGCCGGCGGCTTCGAGCTTGCGGGTCATGAGCGTGACGCTGGGCGGCTCGCAGCCGAGCGCCTCGCTGAGCTGGGCCTGGATCATCGGGCCGGTCCGGTCGAGTTCGAGCAGGAGCGCCTCCTGGCCGGGGTGCAGTCCGAGCGGGGCCAGCAACGCGGCGGCCCTGGCCCGGTGGCGCAGGCTCAGCAGGCGGATGGCCTGGTTGAGGGCGTCGGCGTACGCGAAGTCCATGGGGGCTCCTTGACAGGTTCGTTATGCGCATAACATTATGCGCATAACCAATTCTACAACGACTCGGGGGAGCCGGACATGACCGTGAAGGTCGCCGTCATCTACTACAGCGCGACAGGCACCGTGCACACGCTCGCGCAGGCCGTCGCCGAGGGCGCCGCCTCGGCCGGAGCCGAGGTGCGGCTGCGGCGGGTCGCCGAACTGGCACCCGACAGCGCGATCGACCAGAACCCGCAGTGGCGGCGGCACGCCGACGCCGCCACGTCCATCGCCCAGGCCTCGGTCGAGGACCTGGCGTGGGCCGATGCGTTCGCGTTCGGCACGCCGACCCGGTTCGGCGCGCCGGCCGCACAGCTCAAGCAGTTCATCGACCAGACCGGCGGGCTGTGGCGGGAAGGGCGACTGGCCGACAAGCCCGTGACGGCCTTCACCTCGGCCTTCAACCGACACGGCGGTAGCGAGGCCACGATCTTGTCGCTAGCCAATGTCTTCTACCACTGGGGGGCGCTGATCGTCCCGCCCGGATTCACCGACCCGACCGTGTCCGCCGCCGGCGGCAACCCCTACGGCACGTCGTTCGTGACCGGCCCGACCGGAGCCGGCCCCGACGCCGCGGCGCTGGCAGCGGCCCGGTACCAGGGACGGCGGCTGGCCCAGATCACGATCCGGCTGCTGGAGCACGGCCGCGTCACCGATGCCGCCGCAGGCGCCGGGAACGCCCGCGAACCCATGGCCGCAACCAGCTCACACAGCGCATGAGTGCCGGGCCAGCGAGGAGGAAATCATGACAAGCACCAGCACCGTAACTCAGCGGACCAGGCCGCTCACCGGCCCCGCCTGGTTGGTCCTGTCACTGGCCTGCGCCTGCCAGTTCATGGTGATCCTGGACGCGTCCATCGTCAACGTCGCCCTGCCCTCGATCCGCCAGGACCTCGGCTTCACGCCCACCGGTCTGGCCTGGGTGGTGAACGGCTATCTGCTCACCTTCGCCGGCTTCATGCTGCTTGGTGGCCGCGCCGCCGACCTGTTCGGCCATCGCCGGATGCTGGCCGCCGGGCTGTTCCTGTTCTCCGCCTCGAGTCTGGTCGGCGGCCTGGCAACCGCTCCGGAGGTCCTGGTGGCGGCCCGCGTCGCGCAGGGGGTGGGAGCCGCGATGCTCGCCCCGGCGACGCTGGCCGTGATCAACACCAGCTTCACCGAGCAGCACGCGCGCGCCCGCGCGTTCGGCGCATGGTCCGCCTCAGGCGGTGTCGGCGGGATGGCCGGCGCGCTCGCGGGCGGCGCACTCACCACCGGGCTGTCCTGGCGGTGGGTCTTCCTGATCAACGTGCCGATCGGCGTGCTGCTGATCGTGGTGGCCATGATGTCGCTGACCGGGACACGCACCGGCCGGCGGGAGTCGCTCGACCTCGCCGGCGCGGTCACCGGGACGGCGGGGCTGGCCGCGCTGATCTACGGGGTCATGCACAGCGCCGAGCACGGCTGGACATCCGCGCTGGTCGTCGGGCCAGCCGTGGCGGGCCTGCTCCTGCTGGTTGTCTTCACCGTGGTGGAGGCGCGTTTCGCCGCCCAGCCGATGATGCCCCTGCGGCTGTTCAAAATCCGGGGGGTGGCCGTCGGCAACGCCATGCTGCTGCTGTTCGGAGGGATTGCCATCGCGATGTGGTATTTCACCTCGCTGCTGCTGCAGAACGCACTCGGCTACAGCGCCCTTCAAGCCGGGCTCGGGCAGACCCCCGCGGCGGTGACGTTCGTGGTGATCGCGCGATGGGCCGCCGCCCTGCTGCCGCGAACCGGTGCGCGCCCGCTGGTGCTGGCCGGCTGCGCCGGTTTGGTAGCCGGTTTCGGCTGGCTCGCCCAGGCCCACGCCGACAGCGGCTACCTCACCAGCGTGCTCGGGCCCACGCTGCTCATCGCGGTCGGCATCGGGTTGGCCTTCCCCACCCTCATGGCCGCGGCCACCGCCGGCGTCCCCGACAGCGACGCGGGGACCATCGGCGGCCTGGCCAACACCGCCAGCCAGGTAGGCGGGTCGGTAGGCCTGGCGGTGCTCGCGACCGCCGCCAGCGCCAGAACCGCGATGGAGGCCGGCGGAAGTTCCCCCGCCGCCGCCCTCACCGCCGGCTACGACCTGGTCTTCCTCGCGGCGGCTGGGCTCGGCCTGGCCATCGCGGTGGTCAGCTTGCTGCTCCCACGGCACCGGCGCGGCTGACCGCCGGCGCTGGTTTCGGCACCGCCTTGCGCGGCTCGACCACGACCAGGCCGTCGTCGCGGTTACGTCGCAACTGTGCTGGCTGTTCCGGTCAGCCGGCGTGAGGCAGCGTCCGCCGCCCGGGCCGCACCCCTGCGAACCGGGCGGCGGACGCCCCAGGCACGGCGCCGAGCGCCGGCTGACCGGCCGCCTTGATCATCGGCAACCTTCGCGCGAACCGGACACCCGTCACGGGCGGCGGATCGGGCCGGGCCAGGGCCGCCGGCAGCGGGCACACGCGCCCCGCCGGCGTAGGTGGTACGCGACGGTCGCCGCCCCGAGCGCCGGCCCCCAGAACGGCCAGAGCAGCATCGGGGCGGTGGCGAGGCTGACCTCTTCCATGTGCCAGAAGGCGGGGCTGCTCAGCAGCCCGAGAGTGGCCGCGGTCACCGACAGGGCGACCAGCGCCGCCGGTACGACCGCGAGCGTGATCGGCACCCGCCGGCCGGCCAGCCCCACCATCCACCGGGGGAACCGCTCACCCCAGGGCCGGACCAGCCCCAGGGTGAGGATCGCGCCGACGGTGGCGAACGCGCCGAGGCCGGCACCGGCCCAGACCGCCCCGCTCTCCCGCAACTCCCGCAGGAAGTCCCCGGAAATGCCCAGCGGGATGCCGGCCGCCCAGGCGAGCCGGGTGACCGCGTAGCAGAGCGGGATGGCCGCGGCGGCGTAGGCGGCCCACCGGCCCCAGCGGGCGGCCGCCGTGGGTGACGTCCAGCCCCGCTCGTCGTCGTTCCGGCCGCAGCCCGCGCAGGCCCCGACGGTGCGCCGCTGCCACACCAGCACCGCCCCGGCCAGCAGGAGGCCGCCGAGCAGCGCGCCGCACCGGGCCAGCAGCGGCCAGTCGAAGATGTCGGCGTAGTCGACCGGCGGCCAGCCGAACGGCGCGCCGATGATCAGCATCGGCAGGTAGCCGAGGATGATCAGCACCCGGGCGTCCGGCACCACCACCGCCAGCCCGAAGGCGACCGTCCATCCGTAGCCGAGCAGCAGCGCCCGGGGCAGACCACGTACCCGGTCGGTGCGGCTCATCAGCAGCGCCGCGACCGCCGCGAGCAGCAGCACCCCGGCGAACAGCGGGGCGCCGAGGCGGACCGGTACCAGCCGGAGCACGGTCGTCTCGCCGCCGTGCGGATCGTTGGCGCCGAACGGGTATCCGGCGCCGGTCAGCGCCGACAGCAGGGCGAGCAGGCCCCAACCGCCGAGCCAGGCGGCGGCGAGCGGGGCGGCCAGGCGCAGCCGCGTCCCGGCGGCCCGGCGGGGTGGGGAATCGGTGATCGTCGTCATGGCTCCAGCCTCGGCCGACCGGACACCCCGCTCCTCCCGTGCGGCGGGGAACCCGCTCCCCCGCCCGAGGGACTCAGCCGGTGGGCACCACGAAGCCCGACTCGTACGCGGCGATCACCGCCTGCGTACGGTCCCGTACCCGAAGCTTGGTCAGCACGTTGCCGACGTGCGTCTTCACCGTCTCCACCCCGACCACCAGCCGCTCGGCGATCTCGGTGTTGGACAGCCCGGTGGCCATCAGCCGCAGCACCTCGGCCTCCCGGTCGGTTAGCCGCGCCGACCGCAGCCCGTCCCCGCCCCGCCCCCCGTACGCCCCGACGAGCTGCCGGATCGCCGTCGGGAAGAGCAGCGACTCACCGGCCGCCACCACCCGGATCGCCTCCACCACCTCGCTCGGCCGGGCCCGCTTGAGCAGGAAGCCGCTCGCCCCGGCCCGCAGCGCGTCGTAGACGTACTCGTCGTTGGCGAACGTGGTGATCACCAGCACGCGCGGCGGATCGGCGGAGGTGGCGAGCAGCCGCCGGGTCGCCTGGATGCCGTCGATGGCGGGCATCCGGACGTCCATCAGCACCACCCGGGGGCGCAGCTTCGCCACCAGCGGCGGCACCTCCGCGCCGTCCGTCGCCTCGCCGACCACCCGCAGGTCGGGCTGGGCGTCCACAATGGCCCGCAGCCCCACCCGGACCAGCTCGTCGTCGTCGACGATCAGCACGTCGATGGTCACCCGGTCTCCCCCCTCGGCACCGGCAACGAGGCCTGGACCCGCCACCGGTCGCCCTCCGGGCCGGCGGTGAGCCGCCCGCCGAGCAGCAGCACCCGCTCCCGCATGCCGGCCAGGCCACGACCGCCGCGCCCCGCCCCCGCGGCGCCGCGCAGGCCGTTGACCAGCTCGATCTCCAAACCATCCCTTGGTACGTCCACCCGCAGCGTCACCGGCCCGCGGCCGTGCCGGGCCGCGTTGGTCAGCCCCTCCTGCACGATCCGGTAGCCCTCCCGGGACACCGCCGCGGGCAACTCCCCGACCGCCCCGCTGACCCGCGACTCCACGGCCAGGCCGGCGGCCCGGGTGTCGGCGACCAGCCGGTCCAGCCGGGCCAGGGTGGGCTGCGGCGCGGTGGGCGCCCGGGTCGACCCGCCCTCGCTCTCCCGCAGCAGCCCGAGCACGTGGTCCAGGTCGTCCATCGCGTGCCGGCTGGTCTCCTCGATGGCGCGCAGCGCCCGCCGGGTGAACTCCGGGTCGGCGTCGAGCAACTCGCGGGCGGCCCCGGCCTGAAGGGTGGCCACGGTCAGCGCGTGCCCGACCGAGTCGTGCAGCTCCCGGGCCAGCCGGTTCCGCTCGGCCAGCCGGGCGGCCCGGGCCTCCAGCGCGGCGATCCGCTCACCCTGGGACGGGCCGAGCAGCACCGGCGCCATCGACGCGGCGAGCGCCCCCAGCCCGGCCACCGCGTAGCCGAGCCCGACCAGCAGCACCACCCCGGTCAACGTCGCCCCGAGCGGGTTCCCGATCAGCGGCCCGAACCCGGCCCGGGCGGCGCCGGGGTCCAGGCCGATCGGACCGGCCAGGAAGACCAACGCCATCGGCAGGGCGCTGATCGCCGCGAACAGCACGAGACCACCGGTGAACAGGTGCAGGGCGATCCACAGCGCGGCGCGTACCCGGGTCTCCCGGTCGAGCCGGTGACCCGCCGCCGGGTCGGGCAGGTCGACCGCGAGCAGCGCCCGGGCGGCGGCGATCTCCAGGGCCCGGCTGCCGGCGAGGAACACCGGCACCGCCGCCAGCACCACAGCCACCAACAGCAGCCCGAAGACCGCCGGCCGGGGCACGTCGTCGTTGGCCAGCATCTGGGCGAAGGCCGCCGCGAGCAACGCGTACGGCAGCGCGAGCACCCCGCCGAGCAGCAGAAACACGGCCCGCCGCCAGGTGCTCCCGCGCACCAGCGGCCCCAGCACCCCCCGGAGACTCACCCACCCATTGTCGCGCCCCGGCCCACCCCACCGACTCCCCCACGGTGGGGAGATCGTCACCGGTCAGCGGTGCTGCTGCACGTACTTCTCCGGGTCCTTGTCGAGGAACGGCAGGTTCCGGCCGTTCTTGTGCTCGCCGTAGAACCGCAGCCAGCGCGCCCCCAGCTCGGCGCGCAGCTCCACGCTGGCGTGCCGGCGGAAGTCGGGCAGCGCCTCGTCCTCCTCCTCGGCCAGGTGCTCGCTGTTCTCCCGGCGGGCCGTCCACACCGCGCGCCACCAGGGGTCCGAGCCGACCTCGTGGCGCTTCGACTCGGCGATCGCGTCGCGGATCTTGTTGTGGTCGCCGATGGCGTCCTCGGTCTCGTCCTCGCCGTCGTCGCCGTGCTTGACCAGGTGCGGGTAGAGGATGGCCTCCTCCGCCTCGGCGTGGATGTCCAGATGCAGGGCGAGCGCCTCCCAGATCGCCAGCAGCTCAGCCGGGTCGCGGGCGTCGTCGAGCCGGGCGAAGCCGCGCCGGAAGGAGGCGTGGTCGTCGAGGATGAGTGCGGTGATGTCGTCCATGATGCTCACTTCCCGGTCCGGGCGCGGATCAGCTTGGGTACGGCGGCCAGGCCGGTGACCGGCCGGAACTGCCGGGCGGCGGTGGCCAGGGCGGCGTACTCGCCGTCGTTCAGATCGATCTCGGCGGCGGCTGCGTTGCGCTCCATCTGCTCGACGCCGGAGGCGCCGGGGATGGCCACCACGTTCGGGTGGCGCAGCACGTACGCCAGGGCGATCTGACTGGGGGTGGCGTCGTGCGCGGCGGCCACCTCGCGCAGCGTGGCGATCAGCGCGGTGCCGCGTTCCAGGTTCTCCGGCAGGAAGTACGGGTTGGCCCGGCGAACCGCCCCGCTGGGCAGGTTCCTCGCGTCGTACCGCCCCGAGAGGAAGCCCTGCGCGAGCGGGCTGTACGCGATGACGATCCGGCCGGCCTGCTCCGCGTACGGGATCAGGTCCTCCTCGGGGCCACGGTCGACCATGCTGTAGCGGACCTGGTTGCTCAGCACCCGGCGGCCGAGCGCCGCCTCCGCCGCCTGCCAGCGGCGCAGGCGGTAGTTACTGACGCCGACCTCGCCGACCAGCCCGACGTCCTGCAGGGCGCGCATGCCCCGCATGGCGGTGGTGTCGGCGACCACCGGATTGGGCTGGTGCACCTGGTAGAGGTCGATGCAGCTGACGCCGAGCCGGGCGGCGGAGGCGACCGCGCGCTGCTGCACCACCGCGGCGACCGGCAACACCGGGAAGATCTTGCTGGCCACCACGACCCTGGCCCGGTCCCCGCCGAGGGCCGCGCCGAGAATGCGCTCGCTGCGGCCGAAGCCGTAGAGCTCGGCGGTGTCGAAGAGGGTGACTCCGAGGTCGAGCGCCCGCCGGACGATGTCCGCCGCCCGACGCTCGTAGTCGGCACCGTAGCCCCACTCCTTCGAGCCGAACTGCCACGTGCCGAGGCCGATCTTCGAGATCGGCTTGGGGGTGTCGAGCTGGACGAAACGCATGGCACCGAAGCTACCCGGACAAGCGGGACCGCACGCCCGTTCCGGCGCCCCGGCACAATGGTCGGGTGGATCTCCGCATCCGGCCTGCCCGCCCCGACGAGGCGGCCGAGCTGACCGAGCTGACGCTGCGCTCCAAGGGCCACTGGGGCTACGACGCCGAGTTCCTGGCCCGCTGCCGCAGCGAACTGACGCTGACCCCGGCGGATGTGGCCGCGCGACAGGTGGCGGTGGCCGAACGGGACGGTCGGGCGGTCGGGCTGGTGGTGCTCGGCGGCGCACCGCCCGAGCTGGAGCTGGAAATGCTCTTCGTCGACCCACCGGCGATCGGCACCGGCGCCGGCCGGGTGCTGTTCGACCACGCCGTGGCCGCGGCCCGCGCCACCGGCGCCCGTACGCTGTGGATCGACGCGGACCCGGGCGCCGAGCCGTTCTACCGGCACGTCGGCGCGGTCCCCGCCGGCACCGCGGTCTCCCCCTCCACCGGCCGCACCCTGCCCCGCCTGCGCTACGACCTCTGACTCCGGTCCCGTCAGACGCCAGGACTAGGGTCGAAGGCCGTGACCTACCTCGCCGCTGATGCGCGTTACGACTCGATGACCTACCGGCGCAGCGGGCGCAGCGGGCTGCGCCTGCCCGCCATCTCGCTCGGGCTGTGGCACAACTTCGGCCCGGACCGCCCGTACGAGCGGCAGCGGGACATCGTCCGACGCGCCTTCGACCTCGGCATCACCCACTTCGACCTGGCCAACAACTACGGCCCGCCGCCCGGCGCCGCCGAGGAGAACTTCGGCCGGCTGCTCGCCACCGACCTCAAGCCGTACCGGGACGAGCTGGTCATCTCCAGCAAGGCCGGCTACCTGATGTGGCCCGGCCCGTACGGCGAATGGGGCTCCCGCAAGTATCTGATCTCGTCGCTGGACCAGTCGCTGCGCCGGCTGGGGCTCGACTACGTGGACATCTTCTACTCCCACCGGTTCGACCCGGACACGCCGCTGGAGGAGACGATGGGCGCGCTGGACGCCATCGTCCGCTCCGGCAGGGCGCTCTACATCGGCATCTCCAACTACACCTCGGAGCAGACCGCCCGCGCCGCCGCGATCCTGCGCGACCTCGGTACGCCGCTACTGATCAACCAGCCGGCGTACTCGATGTTCAACCGCTGGACCGAGGAGGACGGGCTGCTGGACACGCTGGAGCAGGTCGGGGCGGGCTGCATCGCCTACAGCCCACTGGCGCAGGGCCTGCTCACCGACCGCTACCTGGGCGGGATCCCGGCCGACTCCCGGGTGCGGACCAGCGTCTTCCTCAACGAGGGCGACCTGACCGAGGAGCGGATGACGACCATCCGGGGGCTCGCGGCGATCGCCGAACGCCGGGGCCAGACCCTGGCCCAACTCGCGCTGGCCTGGGCACTGCGCGACCCGCGGATGACCAGCCTCATCATCGGGGCGAGCAGCGTCGCCCAGTTGGAGGGGAACGTGGCCGCGCTGGACAACCTCGACGTCAGTGCCGAGGAGCTGGCCGAGATCGACCAGGCCCTGGGCTGATCCCTGGCTGTCGGACCGCAGCGCTCCCCAGCCCGCACGGCGGGTGCGGTCCGCCCACGACGGCGCCAACGCAGCCCCGGTCCAGCTAGTTTCGGCCACAGGGGATCCGCACGCATCACCGGGCCAGCTCGGGACTGCCGGCCGAATGGGCCGCCTGGGCGGCGCGGGGCGGCGGCGGACCGGGGCCGTGCCCTACAGTGTCGGCACCGAGTGATCAAAATGCATAGCGCGCGGACCCTCGGTTTGGCCGTGGGGTTTACGCATCGACTAAGGATGGACGGTAGATAGCACAAATCTGAGTGCTGCCTGGGTGTCGGTCACCGTGCGGTCGGACTGCGACGTGGTTCCGACGCGCTTCCACGTCGTGTCTGGTGCCCGAAGTATCGACGTATTTGCTCGGCGGTCTGATTAAGGAACTGTTCAAGCAGCTCATCTGAGGGTGGTTGGGACGAAGGAGGCGTGGCTCGTGGCCGTGGAAGTCATGCCTGACCACGTGCACCTACTGGTCGAGGTCAACCCGCCGTACGGCGTCCGCAAACTGGTCAGGGCAATCAAGGGACACACGCCGCTGGTGCGGCGGGAGGAAATCCCGTCCCTGCGCTTCGGGCTGCCGACCCTGTGGGCGAACCCGTACTTCATGGCGACCACTGGTGGGCCTCCGCTGGCTGCAGTGAAGCCGTACGTCGAGCAGCAGGAGGGCCGTTGAATGTTTAGCGGCCGCCGGTACCTGCTTGCATTCACCGACGAGCAGGTCGCCTACGCCGAACAGGTCGGCGCGGTGTGCCGGGCGGTGTGGAACACCGCGCTGGAGCAGCGCCGTGAGTACCGCCGCCGTGGCGCGTGGATCACCTACAACGAGCAGGCCCGGCAGTTGGCTGAGGCCAAGAAGGATCCCGCTTGCGCCTGGCTGGCCGACGCCCCCGCGCACACCCTGCAGCAGACCCTGCGGGACCTGGAGCGGGCATGCAAGACGCATGGCACGTGGAAGGTGCGGTGGCGGTCTAAGGCTCGTAACGAGCCGTCGTTTCGCTTCCCCGACCCGAAAGCTATCGCCGTGCGGCGGCTCAACCGGCGGTGGGGTGAGGTGCGGCTGCCGAAGTTCGGGCCGGTCAGGTTCCGGTGGACCAGACCGCTGGGCGGTACGGTTCGCAATGCCACGGTCTCCCGCGACGGCGGGCGCTGGTACATCTCGTTCTGCATCGAGGACGGCAGGACCGAGGCGGCGCCAAACGGCAAACCGTCGATCGGCGTAGATCGGGGCGTGGCGGTCGCCGTGGCGACGTCCGACGGGGGTCTAGACGACCGGGAGTTCGTCACCCCCGGCGAGGCAGCCAGGCTCAAGCGGTTGCAGCAGCGGCTTTCCCGATCGCTACGGGTCCACGGTTGTAACCGCAGGTCGGGGCGGCGGGAGGCGACGCGCGCGCAGCTCGGCCGGCTGAACGCCCGTATCCGGGCCCGCCGGGCTGACTTCGCCGCACAGACGGCCGTGCGGCTGGTCCGCGACCACGGGCTGATCGCTGTCGAAGGCCTGCGCATCAAGAACATGACCGCCAGCGCCAAAGGCACCGTTGACCAGCCCGGCCGGAATGTGAAGGCCAAGGCCAGTCTGAACCGGGCCATCCTCAACAAAGGCTGGGGCGGGTTCCTGCTGAAACTGAGGCACGCCGCCCGGTACCACGGCGCGAGGGTGGTACCGGTCAAGCCCGCATACACGTCGCAGACCTGCAACGCCTGCAAGCATGCCGCCCCGGAGTCCCGCAAGAGCCAAGCGGTCTTCCGGTGCGTCGCCTGCGGGCACCAGGACCACGCCGACGTGAACGCGGCCAAGAACATACTCGCCGCCGGGCTGGCGGTAACAGGGCGTGGAGACCTCGCCGTCGGGCGGTCTACGAAGCGCCAACCACTCAAACTGATCGCAGCTTGAGCAACGATCAGCCACGGGAATCCCCGCCTTCAGGCATGGGGAGGAAGTCAACAAGGAGCGTGCCGTGTCCGAGTCGCCATCGGCGCCAGATTCCCCCCGGACCGCCCCGGCGGCCGGACCGAGCGGTGGTGACGTCCCGGCCGACGTCACGCCGTACCTGCTCGTCATGCCCACGGTCGACGGGGCGCCGCCCGGTATGGTGTGGCCCGGCCAGGAGGGCCAGCCTGCCTGGGCGATCCCGGTGACTGTGCCGGCAGGCACCCGCGGGTACGCGCTGTTCGTGCCGCTGGTGTCGCCGGGCGAGGGCCAGCCGGTCCCCGCGCAGGCCGCGGCCCCCCGGGTCATGGTGCCCGCGCCGGGCGTGCCCGCCCAGGCAACCCCGCCGGCCGTCGAGGGCGCGGGGGGCGTTCCGGCCCTGGCCGGCCCCGGAACCACACCGGCATCGACCCCGACCGGCACCGCACCGGCCTCGAACCCGACCGCCTTGGCCGAAGCTGTCCCTGCTGCGCCCACGTCAACCGACGTGAGCAGCGCGGACACCCCGCCCGCAGGCCCGACTCCGGCCGAATCGGCGACCGGCGCGACGGCGGCCGAGGAGGCGGCGACCGGCCGGAGCGCGGCCGGAGGAACCGCGGCCGACGAGAGCGCAGCCGACGGACCAGCGACCGAAGGCACCCCTGACCCGACGCCGTCGCCGAGCGGCATCACCCCGCCCACCGCCCCGCAGGCCTCCGCCGCGCCGGCGACCCCGCCCGCGGGCTATCCGCCCCCGGGCTACCCGCCGCCGTACGCGGTGACGCAGCCCGTGCTGCACCCCGGGGGTGGCTGGGCGCCGCGCCCGCCCGTGCCCCGGACGTCGTTCCTCGGCGCGCGCTGGCCCGGGCCGAAGCCGGCCACCGGGCGAGCCGTCCCGCTCTCGGTCCTGGCCGGCGCGCTCGGCACCGCGTTCTTCGTACCGCTGAACCGGGTTGGCATCGGCTGGTTCCTCGGCTGGCTCACGCTGACCGTGGGCGTGCTGCTGGCGGTGCGGCGGCGTACGGCCGACCTGCCCCGCACCGAGCGGCTGATCCGCGGCGGCTGGGCGGCGGCCGCCCTGGTCCTGCTCGCCGTGCTCGCCTTCCGTAACGCCTGGTGGCTGGTGACGTTCTGCGTCCTCGGCGCGCTGGGCTGCGCGACCCTGGCCATCGTCGGCGGCCGGATGATCCGGTCGATCCTGTTCGGCCTGCTCGCCGCGCCGTTCGCGGCGTTCCGCGGCCTGCCCTGGGTACGCCGGCACATCACCGCCTCCCCGGACGCCGGGATGGTCCGCAAGGTCGCCGGGTCGGTGGTCGCCACGGTGCTGGTGCTGCTGGTGTTCGGCAGCCTGCTCGCCTCGGCCGACGCGGCGTTCTCCGAACTCATCGGCGCGACCGTCCCGGAGACCGACGTCGGTGCGATGTTCCGTGGGATCTTCCTGGCCGCCGTCGGCGGGCTGATCGCGGTCGCGGCGGTCTACACCCTGGCCGCCCCGCCCGACCTGTCCACGGTGGACAAGCCGAGCAGCCGCCGGCTCGGGCTGCTGGAATGGGCCCCCGCCATCGCGGCGCTGACGCTGCTCTTCGCCGGTTTCGTCGTGGTGCAGTTCACCGTGCTCTTCGGCGGGCAGCGGCACGTGCAGAAGGTCGCCGGGCTGAGCTACTCCGAGTACGCCCGCAGCGGCTTCTGGCAGCTGCTCTTCGTCACCCTGCTGACCCTGGCCGTGCTGGGCGGGGTGAGCCGCTGGGCCAGCCGGGAGCGCCCGGCCGAACGGACCGGGCTGCGGGTCCTGCTGGGCCTGCTCAGCGCGCTCAGCGTGGTGATCGTGGTGTCCGCGCTGTCCCGGATGTGGACGTACCAGAAGGTGTACAGCTTCACCGGCGAGCGGATCTTCGTGATGGCGTTCGAGCTGCTGCTCGGGGCGGTCTTCCTGATGATCCTGGCGGCGGGCGTCCGGTGGCAGGGTCGCTGGATCCCCGGCACGACCGTGGCGCTGGCCGTGGCGATGCTGCTCGGCCTGGCGGTGCTCAACCCCGAGGACTACGCCGCGCGGCGCAACATCCTCCGGTACGAGCAGACCGGCAAGATCGACGCGTGGTACCTGCGGGCGCTCTCCGCGGACGCCACTCCCGCGCTGGCCAAGCTCCCCGATCCGGTACGCCGCTGCACGCTGAGCTGGGTCGCCGACGACCTGGCCGATGCCGACCCGTGGTACGCGTGGAACCTGGGCCGGTACCGGGCCCGGCAGGAACTCGACCGGCTGGGCCCGAACGCGATCGGCGGGCAGAAGGACTGCCGAAAGGCCGACCAGTTCGACCTGCCCAAGACGCGCGGCACCAGGTGACGCCCCCGGGTTTGGGGCCGGGCCGGGTTCGGCCCCGGCCCCGAACCCGGGTCAGCCCTTGACCGCGCCGCCCACGATGCCGCGGACGAAATAGCGCTGCAGGCCGAAGAAGACCGCCAACGGCAGGGCCATCGACACGAACGCCGCCGCGCTGAGCAGGTACCAGCCGCCGCCCAGGGAGTTGACCAGGTTGGCGATCGCCGCGGTCATCGGCAGGTTGTCCGAGTTCGCGAGCCCGATGTAGATCAGCGCGACGAGCAGGTCGTTCCACACGAACAGGAACTGGAAGATCGCCAGCGCGGCGAACGCCGGCACGCTCATCGGCACCGCGATCCGGAAGAAGGCCGTCACGTGGGAGGCGCCGTCCATGTAGGCCGACTCGAACACCGCCCGGGGCAGGGAGCCCATGAAGTTGCGCAGCAGGTAGACCGCGAACGGCAGGCCGTAGCCGGTGTGGGCCAGCCAGACGGACAGGAACTCGCCGGTCAGCTCCCACTCGGCGAACAGCTTCAACACCGGGATGAGGGTGGTCTGGAGCGGGACGACCAGCAGCCCGACGATCACCACGAAGAGCACGTCACGGCCGGGGAACTCCATCCAACTGAACGCGTACGCGGCGAACGCCGCGACGAAGAGCGGGATGATGGTGGCCGGGATCGCGATGAGCAGGCTGTTGACGAACGCCTCGCCGATGCCGCTCTGCTGGAAGACGTCCCGGTAGTTCTCCATCGTGAAGTGGTACGGCGGGGCGAACGCCGTCCACCAGCCGGAGGTGGACAGCTCCGACTGCGGCCGGAACGAGCTGACCAGCAGCCCGATCGTCGGCACCGCCCAGATGACCATCAGGGCGACGACCGCCAGGTGCAGCACGAGGCGGCGGCGGGGGCGGGCGGGCTTGCGGGTGGGTGTGGCCCGGGTGCCGGGCGCCTTGGGCGTTGCGACCGCGGTCATCTGATCGACTCCTGGGCACGGAACTTTCGGATGTTGAACGCCATGATCGGGACGATCGCCAGCAGGAGGACGACCGCGACTGCGCTGGCCCGGCCGAAGTCGCCGAACACGAACATCTCCTTGATCATGAGGTTGGCGATGACCTCGGTGTCGTAGTTGCCGTTCGTCAGCGTGTAGACGATGTCGAACGTCTTCAACGAGGTGATGATCATCGTGGTGGAGACGACCGCCAGCGCCGGGCCGAGCAGCGGGAGCGTCACCCGCCGGAACACCTGCCACTCGTTGGCGCCGTCGATCCGGGCCGCCTCCAGCAACTCGGGGTCGATCCCCTTGAGGGCGGCAGAGATGATGACCATCGCGAAGCCGGTCCACATCCACACCATGACGGCGATGAGCGCGAAGGTGCTGAGCCGGAAGCCGGGCGATTGCAACCAGCCGACAGGCCCCAGCCCGACCGTCCCGAGCAACGCGTTCAGCGTGCCGGTCTGGGCACTCCCCGCCGGCTTGTAGTCGTACATGAACTTCCAGATGACACCGGCCGCGACCATGCTGATGGCCAGTGGCAGGAAGATGATGCTCTTGGCCAGCGCCTCATATCGGACCCGGTCCACGAGCACGGCGATGACCAGGCCCATCCCGACCGTGAAGCCGGCGAAGAACAGCAGCCACAGGACGTTGTTGAAAAGCGTGCCGATGGCGTCGCTGTTGGTGAAGAACCACTTGTAGTTGTCCAGCCCGACGAACGTCGGGGTGAGCTCGTTCTTGCCGTAGAAGCTCCGGATGATCGTCCGGATCGTCGGATAGATCAGGAAGAAGGCGAGGAATCCGAGCGCCGGCGCGATCCAGAGCCACGGTCGGATGCGCCGCTGCCACTGGTTGTCGCGCGCGGCGACGGCGAGCACGCGCTCGGTTCCCCAGACGTACAGGACCAGGATGGCCGGAATGCCGACAACTACCTGGAGTGCGGTGGCCAGGCGTGAATCCACTGTTGCCTCCGGGAATCGCACCACGGGATGAGGCGGGGGAGCGGCCACGCCGCTCCCCCGGCACGGACTAGGACTGGTACGCGTCCTTCTGCGCCGCATCCAGGTCGGCGAGGACCTGGTCGAGCGACTTGGTGCCGTTGGTCAGCGCCACCATCGCCTTCCAGAACGCGTCGTTCATGGCGGTCGGCATCAGGTCCGACGCGTCGAAGGCGAAGGACTTCGCGTTGGCCAGGATCTCGGCGGAACGCTTGCTGACGTCATCCGGGTAGCTCTTGGCGTTCTTGTTCGCCGACAGGGCCCCGCCAGCCTTGACCCAGATGTCCTGCGCCTCGGCCGTGACCAGGTACTTCATCAGCGACTTGGCGGCCGGCGTGTCCTTGAACATGCCGAACAGGTCGCCCGCACCCTCGACCGCGCCCGCGTACTGGGCCTCGATGTTCGGGAACGGCAGGAAGTTGTAGTCGGTGCCCGCCTTGGCCTGCTTGAACTTCCCCAACCCGGTGATGAAGCTCCCCTGGTGGTGGAGCTGGCAGCCGGGCGGGGTCGCGAACAGCGGGTCGCCGCCGGCCTCGAAGTTCGTCGCCACGGCGGCCTTGCCGCCGCCGTAGGTGTTGGCGACGACGTCGTTGGCGTAGATCTCGAACGCCTTCCTGATGGCCGGGTCGGACCACTTGACCTTGCCCTGGTACCACTGGCTGTAGACATCCGGGCCGGCGGTCCGCAGCACCAGGTCCTCGATCCAGTCGGTGCCCGGCCAACCGGACGCCGCGCCGGACTCCAGGCCGACGCACCAGATCGCCTTCGCCTTGCCCTGGTTCGCCTTCGCCTGGGTCATCAGGTCGTTCCACGTCTTGGGCGGGTTCGCCCCGTAGTCGTTGACCTTCGGGTCGTACCAGATGAGGCCCTTGACGGCGGCCTTGATGAAGACGCCGTGCACCTTGCCGTCGACCTTGCCCAGCTCGACCAGCGCCGAGGCGGTCTCACTCTCGTACGTCTTGATGTCCAGTACGTCGTCCAGTGGCAGCAGCTTGCCCGCCTTGGCGTACTCGGCCATCTGTCCGGGACCCGGCAGTCCGGCCACGTCCGGCAGCACGCCGGAGGCGACACCGGTGGTCAGGACGGTGTTGATGTCGCGGGTGCCGGTGTACTTCACCTTGGCCCCGGTCTGCTTCTCCCAGGGTTCGACCATCTTCAGGAACGCCGCCTGTTCGTCGCCGCCCCAGGTGCCGATCACGTTGACGGTCTTGCCCTTGAGATCGTTCTCGTCCGAGGACGAGCCGCCGGTGGAGCAGGCGGTGGTGGCGAGCGCGAGCACGGCCAGCGGGACCATCCGCCGCAGCCACGGGTTCATGGGTACTCCTTCTCAGTCACTCGGTACCTCGACTCCGCACAGCCCGCCGGGCACCTGATGCGCCCGCTGTCCGCGTCACGATGGGGCGCGCGGTCACGCAGGCGGCCGTCGGCGCCGGTGGCTCGACGCCGCTTGCGGCGTCGAGCGTCCTGAACCTCGCTCGAGATCCGGTCGAGATCCGGTCGAGGACCGCTCGCGCGGCTCCGGGCGGGTTCCACGGCGGCGTTTCCGCTGGTCAAGCCGCATCAGGCAACCTCACGCAACCAGCCCGACGGCTTGCCATCTATTCACGAACGTCGATGCATGGTAGAAAGTTCCCGGGCCGGCCTCCGCTTCGCAAACATCTACCGCTACTGCGAACCAGGAGATGCCATGTCAACGACCCGTCGTGTAGTGCGCCGCCGCATGCTCACCCTGCTCCTCGCGGGCGTGGCGGCGATCGTCACCGCGCTCGGCTTCAGCACCCCCGCCTTCGCGATCAGCCACTCCAGCGCCACCTCGCAACTGCGCGCAGCCGGGATCACCTGGAGCTCCACCGGCAACTGCAGCGACCGCTACAACTCCACCTGCACCTCGTTCGAGGGCATCCGGCAGGCCACGATCGACGGCATCATCACCTTCAAGCGGGCCAGCGGCTGCGCCATCAACATCACCGGCGGCACCGAGATCGGGCACGCCAGCGGCACCTACAGCCACTGGAACGGCTACAAGGTCGACATCACCAAGACGACCTGCGTCTACAACTACATCTCCCGGGCCTACACATACCAGGGCTATATCTCCGGTTGGGGATACCAGTGGCGCGCCCCGTCGGGCAACCTCTACACCGACGAGGGCAACCACTGGGACATCCTCTACTACACCTGCGGCTGCTGACGCCTGAGAAGTGACAAACACCCTGGTGGGGGCCTTCGCCCGCACCAGGGTGTTTCGCTTGGCCCACCGCCAGAACACGCCCCGCCACCACCGATGGCCCCAAACGTGAATTCCGGTACAAACCGGTCGGTACGATCCGGGCTATGACCGAGCCGAGCCGGGCCGGCGCCGCGAGCACAGCTGGCCACGCGGCCTCACCTTCGCGGGCCGACCCGAAATGGTGGGCCCTCACGGCCGTCTGCCTGGGCACCTTCATGCTGTTGCTCGACCTGACGATCGTGAACGTGGCGCTGCCCGACATCCAGGCGTCGCTGGGCGCGTCCTTCTCCGACGTGCAGTGGGTCGTCGACGCCTACGCGCTCACTCTGGCCGCCCTCCTGCTGACCGCGGGATCGCTGGCGGACCTGTACGGCCGCCGCCGGCTCTACCTGATCGGCCTGGTCGTCTTCACCGCCGCGTCGGCGCTGTGCGGCGCCGCGCAGTCTCCGCTCATGCTCGAACTGTCCCGCGGCCTACAGGGCATCGGCGGGGCCATCATGTTCTCCGTCTCGCTGGCCCTGCTGGCCAACGCGTTCCGCGGCGCCGAACGCGGCACGGCCTTCGGCATCTGGGGTGCCCTGGCCGGGATCGCCGCCGCCGTCGGGCCCATCGTGGGTGGCGCGCTGGTGTCGGGCCTGTCCTGGCGGTGGATCTTCTTCGTCAACGTGCCCATCGGTGTCGTCGCGCTGGCCCTGACCCTGCGAAAGGTGGTCGAGTCCCGCGAGCGGGGTCCGCGGCCGGACTGGCCGGGCTTCGTGATCTTCTCCGCGGCCCTCGCCTGCCTGATCTACGCCCTCATCGAAGCGGGACGCAGCGGCTTCACCGCGAAGCCGGTGATCGCCTGCTTCGTCGCGGCCGCCGTGCTGCTCGCGGCCTTCCTGCTGATTGAGGCCCGCACCGCGGACCCGATGTTCGATCTACGGCTGTTCCGGGTGCCCACCTTCGTCGGCGGCGACATCGCCGCGTTCGGCCTCTCCTTCAGCATCTTCTCGATGCTGCTCTACCTGGTCCTCTACCTGCAGAACGTGCTCGGCTACAGCGCCCTGCAGACCGGCCTGCGGCTGCTCGTCCTCTCCGTCGGCGTCCTGGTCGCCAGCGGCCTGGCTGGCCGACTGAGCGCGAAGATGCCGGTCCGCGCCCTCGTCGGCCCGGGCCTGGTGCTGGTCGGCGTCGGGTTGCTGCTCATGCGCGGCCTCACCGCCGCCTCGTCGTGGACCCATCTGATCCCGGGACTGATCGCCACAGGCGTCGGCATCGGGTTCGTCAACCCGCCACTGGCCTCTACGGCGGTCGGGGTCGTGCCGCCGCGGCGGTCGGGGATGGCGTCCGGGATCAACCTGACCTTCCGGCAGGTCGGCATCGCCACCGGCGTCGCGCTGCTGGGCACCCTGCTCGCCAACCGGCTGACCGCCATGGTGCAGACCCGAACTGCCGGCACCCCGTTGGCCGCCCACAGCGCCGAGATCGCGACGGCACTGCGCAACGGCAGCGTGAATCGACTGTTCGCGGCCGTCCCGCCGCAGCAGCACGGCCTGCTCGTCGAGATCGCCCGCGGCAGCTTCGCCAGCGCCCTGAACGAGATTCTGCTGTTCGCGGCGATCGTCAGCATCGTCGCCGGGCTCCTGTCCTTCCTCCTGATCCGCGCGCAGGACTTCGTCTCACCCCCGCAGGGGTGATTCGCTGTCCTCGGGACGCGGGCGCGCGATGTGCAAAGGATGTCGAGAACGGCCTGGCGGTTCCGTCTCAGGGGCGGATGGGGCCACCGTGGCCGTCCCACACCAAGGAGACCCAGCATGACGATCCAGCGGATGGACAACGTCCTCATCGTTGTCGACGACCTTGACGCTGTTATTTCGTTCTTCGTGGAACTTGGCATGGAGCTGGAGGGCAGGGCGCCGATCGAGGGACGCTGGGTGGAGCGTGTCATCGGGATCGACGACGTCCGACAGGAAGTCGCAATGCTGCGGACCCCGGACGGCCACGGCCGAATCGAGCTGGCGATGTTCCACACGCCGAACGCGATCAGCGCCGAGCCGAAGGATGCACCGGCGAACACGCTGGGCATTCGCCGCATCATGTTCGCCGTCGACGACATCGAGGACGTCCTCGCCCGCCTGCGCACCCACGGCGCCGAACTCGTCGGCGAGCTGGCGCAGTACGAGGACATCTATCGGCTCTGCTACGTCCGCGGCCCTGAGGGCATCATCGTCGGACTGGCCGAACAGCTCAGCTGAAGGCCGCCGGCGCACCTCCCGGGCACCCGCGCCCGGGAGGTGCGCCGGCCAACAGTTGGAAGCTCGCTGCCGCGCGCTTCGCTGCCATTGACGTGCCGCTGATCGCCACGCTGTATCGGACACGGATCGGGCACGCGGTGATCGCGGCCGCCGCATACAAAGCGCCGAAGAGCACTCCTGGCTGCCCTACACGGCGCCGAGTCCTCTCACACAGCCCACGTCGTCGTTGTGTGGCGAGACGGGCTCGGCATCCGCCGTAGGCACCTGCTAACATTTCTTGGCATGTGCAGGGTTACGTTATGAGCAGCCCGGGCGCCACCGGTGATGACCTGGTACGGGTGATGGCCACCTTGGCCAACCCGCACCGGTTGCGGGTTGTCGCGGCACTGGTCAGGGGACGGAACTACGTAAGCCAGCTGGCCCGGGAACTGGGCATCAGCCGGGCACTGCTGCAGGTGCATCTGCGCAAGCTGGAGAAAGCCGGCCTGGTGTCGGCACACCTTGAGCTGTCGGAAGACGGGAAGGCTATGAAGTTCTACGAGGTCAACCAGTTCGATCTCCGGCTGACACCGGACAGTGTGGAGGCCGCCGTGCAGACGCTGAGCCTCCCGCAACCAAACGACACCGATGAGGACAAGGAAGCACGGGCATGAATGCGAACGACTGGGTGGAAGTGGTCGGAGCCATCGGCCTCTTCGCCCTGGTTATCACGGTGGTCACCGTGGTCATCGTGCAGGTGGCGACCACGCTGCGGGCCAGGGCCGCGCTAAGCCGGGAGACGGAATACCAGACGCTCGCCCAGACGGCGGTTCAGGCCCAGGAAAACACCGAACGCCAACTCGCCGAGCTCGGTCAACGGCTGGCGGCGATGGAGTCCCGGTTGGCGTCTCTCGAACGGCTCCTCAAAGAGGTCGAGTAGCGGTTCTGATCGAGTAGGGCTGCCCCGTTCCCGCACTCGAGCCCTGGGCCGTCGAGCGCCAACTCGACGGCCCAGGAAGAAGAAGCATCACCTCGCCCACCGGGCGAGTTCTCAGCGCAACGCTCCTTCGGTGAAAGGACAGCATTTCATGCTGTGGAAAGGCAACCCGCCCCGACGACATGTGCCGGCGCGGACCGGCACCTGGGGGACGACGCTCGCGATGGTCGGCATGGTGGTGGTCGGCATGGTGGCAGCCGACACGACCCCCTCTGCCGCGAGCACAACGACAGCCCAGACAGCAGCCATCGACTGGCGGCCGTGTGCCGAGGACGCCGCCGCCCAGTGCGGCACCCTGTCTGTGCCGATCGACTGGAACCACCCGAACGGACCGAAGTTCGACCTGGCGCTGGCCCGCCGTACCGCGAAGGAGCCGGCCGCCCGGGTGGGAACCCTCGTCTTCGGCCCCGGGGGGCCCGGAGACTCCGGCGTGAGCCGCGTGGTGAACGGCATCAGCCGATTCAGCCCCGACATCCAGCGCCGGTTCGACATTGTCAGTTTCGACCCGCGCGGGGTCGGCGCCAGCAGCCCGGTGCGCTGTTCTACTGCTCTGCTCGACCAGCGGCCCGCTCCGGTGCTGAAGAGCCAAGCCGACTTCGACGCCACCGTGGCGTACAACCAGCGACTGTGGGAGGACTGCCGGTCGAAGACCGGACCGGTCTTCGACCACGTCGACACGCTCAGCATGGTCCGGGATCTGGACGCCATCCGGGCCGTGCTGGGTGAGGCGAAGCTGACCTTCCACGGCAGCTCATACGGCACGCTGCTCGGCGAACAGTACGCCGAACTCTTCCCACACCGGGTCCGGGCGATGGTGCTGGAGAGCGTCGTGGACCACAGCCTTGACACCCGCGCCTTCCTGAACACCCAGACCGCCGCGGCACAAGACTCGTTCGACGCGTTCGTGTCGTGGTGTGACCGCACCGAGCGCTGCGCGCTGCAAGGGCAGGACGTCCACGCAATCTGGGCCGACCTGCTCGCCCGTTCCTCTCGCGGGGAGGTGCCGGACCCGAAGAACCCCTCAGCCACGCTGACCCCGTACGCCCTGAGCGGCTTCCTCGCACCGCGGGCGCTCTACGAACCCGACTTCGCCGGACTGGCCGAGACCATCAGCAGGCTGAGCACCGCGCCGTCGGGCCGGGTGGCTCCCGAGAAGGCCGCCGCCTCGACCGCGCCCCAGGCGCAGACCCGCGCGAACCCGTTGGCGATCTTCTGCCAGGACTGGAAGCTGCCGATCCGGAACTATCCGGAATACACCGCACGGATCAACGAGATGGCCCGAATCGGAACCGACCTGCCGTACCCGCAGGCGCTCGCGGTGGTCGAATCGTGCCTCGGCACGCCCACCGTCGACAACCCGCAGCACCGGTTGCGGCTCCGCACCGACCAGCCACTCCTACTGATCAACTCTTTGTACGACCCCGCCACCGGGTACAACTGGGCCACGAACGTAGCCCGGCAGCTCGGCCGGCACGGAGTGCTTCTCACCTACGAGGGTGCCGGCCACGGCATATACAACGCCACCGAGTGCACGAGGGGAACGACCGACCGTTACCTGATCGACCTGGCCGTGCCCGTCCCAGGCACCAGCTGCCCTCATCGAGGAGGCAAGATCAGCGCCTGATCTGGCGTGGTTTCTGGCCCGCGACGGTCCGAGAGCAGCAGAAACGAGAAAAGCCCTGATGGGGGATTGTGTCCCCCATCAGGGCATTTTGCTTGGGTGGAGCCGAGGGGACTCGAACCCCTGACCCCCACACTGCCAGTGTGGTGCGCTACCAGCTGCGCCACGGCCCCTTGCGGTCGTCCCCGGTCGCCCGGGCACGCAGAGAACTATACACACGCCGGTCGGCATGGTCATCTCGCGGGGGTACCCCCCACGCCGGTCAGTTCAGCGCCACGTCCGGCGGGAAGTGGGCCACCGCCGCCATCATGCCGCCCTGCCGGCGCAGCACCATGGGCCAGAGGTCGTCGGGCCGGTCGACGAACGCGTCCCCCGGGAGGGCGTCGAGGACGAACCAGGAACCCTCTTCGATCTCGCGCTCGAGCTGGCCGGCGCCCCAGCCCGCGTACCCGGCGAAGACGCGGATCCCGCCGACGGCCTCGCGCAGCCGCTCGGGGTCGACGGAGAGGTCGATGGTGCCCACCGCGCCGGACACCCGGTGGAAGCCCTTCACCGGCTTGACCGGGTGACGCATCCGGGCCAGGCAGATGGCCGAGTCGGGCTGCACCGGGCCGCCCTCGAAGAGCACCGCGGGGTGCCGGGCCAGGTCGCTCCAGTCGCCCAGGACGTCGGCGACCGGCACCTCGGTGGCCCGGTTCAGCACCACGCCGAGGGCGCCGCCGGGCTCGTGGGCGACCAGCAGCACGACCGTACGGTCGAAGTTCGGGTCTTTGAGCGCCGGAGTCGCGACCAGCAGCCGCCCGGTCATGGACTCCATGGCTCGGCCACCGATCGCCTGTCCCTCACCCTGCATGTCCGACACCCGTCAGCCGTACGCCTGTGCGGCGCACCCGACGTCGTCGACCATCCGCGCGGTCAACCCCATGCCACGCACATTAGCCTGCGGCTCGCCCGCTGGTTAAGGTCTGGCAGGCGGGTGATCGCGACAGGATCGAAGGAGGGCCGATGGGTCCAACGGCCGAGCTGGCGGTGATCGGCGGGTCAGGTCTGTACGCCCTGCTCGACGGCGCCACCGAGCACGTCGTGCAGACACCGTACGGAGCGCCGTCGGACGCGGTCACCATCGCCGAGGTGGGCGGGCGCCGGGTGGCGTTCCTGCCCCGGCACGGGCGCGACCACCGCTACCCACCGCACCTGATCCCGTACCGGGCGAACCTCTGGGCGCTGCGCTCCCTCGGCGTACGCCAGGTGCTCGCCCCCTGCGCGGTCGGCGGGTTGCGGCCCGAGCTGGGCCCGGGCACGTTCGTGGTGCCGGACCAGCTCGTCGACCGCACCAGCGGGCGCGCCCAGACCTACTACGACCAGGGCGCGGTGCACGTCTCGTTCGCCGACCCCTACTGCCCGGTCGGGCGGCGGACGCTGCTCGACGCGGCGGCAGGGCGCGGCGTACCGGCGGTGGACGGCGGGACCGTGGTGGTGGTCGAGGGGCCGCGCTTCTCCACCCGGGCCGAGTCGCGCTGGTTCGCCTCGCTCGGCGGCACGGTGGTCAACATGACCGGCCACCCGGAGGCTGTACTCGCCCGCGAGCTGGCCCTCTGCTACACGTCGATCGCGCTGGTCACCGACCTGGACGCGGGCGTGACGGCCGAAGAGTCGGTCACCCAGGAGGAGGTGTTCCGGGTCTTCGCGGAGAACACCAACGTGCTGCGCGCCGTGCTGCTGAACGCGGTCGCGGCGCTGCCGGACGAGCGGGACTGCCCGTGCGGTCACGCGCTCGACGGGATCAAACTGCCGTTTCCGCTGCCCTGATCGGTGACCGGTCGGCCACCTCCGCCACCAGACTCGGGAAGCGCCCGAAAAGCCGGCAACCGCCCGATAGATTCGGATCGTCGGGGAACTGATCATCGAGCCGTCTCCCCGCACCTTTGGGGGACGGGGGGCAGCCGGCGATGGCAACGGTCCGCGACACCACGTACGACCTGCTGCGTGCCCTGGGGCTGACCACCGTCTTCGGCAACCCCGGCTCCACCGAGGAGCCCTTCCTCCGCGACTTCCCGGCCGACTTCCGCTACGTGCACGCGCTTCAGGAGGCGGCGGCGGTCGGCATGGCCGACGGGTACGCCCAGGCCACCGGCCGGCCCGCGCACGTCAACCTGCACACCGCCCCGGGCACCGGCAACGGCATGGGCAACCTGGTCACCGCCTGGCACAACAAGACCCCGCTGATCGTCACCGCCGGCCAGCAGACCCGGGAGATGCTGTTGCTCGAACCCCGGCTGGCCAGCCCGCGGGCGGCCGAGCTGACCCAGCCGTACGTCAAGTGGGCCCACGAGCCGGCCCGCGCGCAGGACGTGCCGGCGGCCTTCATGCGGGCATACGCGACGGCGGTGCAGCCCCCGGCCGGGCCGGTGTTCCTCTCCGTGCCGATGGACGACTGGGCCCAGCCCGCCGACCCGCCCCCGCAGGTCCGGACGGTGGCGACCCGGGCCGCCCCGGACCCGGACCGGCTGCGCGGCTTCGCCGCCACCCTCACCGCCAGCCGCGCCCCGGTGCTGGTGCTCGGCGCGGCGGTGGACCGGACCGACGCGTGGCCGGCGGCCGTGGCGCTGGCCGAACGGCTGGCCGCCCCGGTGTGGGCCGCCCCGGCGCCGGAGCGGGCCGTCTTCCCCGAGAACCACCCGCACTTCCGGGGGGTCCTGCCGTACGCGATCGGCCCGCTCGCCGCGGCGCTGCACGGCCACGACACGGTGCTGGTGGTCGGCGCCCCGGTGTTCCGCTACTACCCGCACGTGCCGGGCGACTACCTGCCCGACGGCGCCCGGCTGCTGCACGTCACCGACGACCCGGACGAGGCGGCCCGCGCCCCGGTCGGGGAGAGCCTGCTCGGCGACGCCGGGCTGGTCCTGGCCGGCCTGCTGGAGCTGCTGCCGCCGGCGGACCGGCCGGCGCCGCCCGTCCGACCGGAGCCGGAGACGCCCGAGGCGACCAGCCCGCCGAGCGCCGACGCGCTCTTCGCCGCGCTGGCCCGGCACTGGCCGGCCGACGGGGTGCTGGTGCAGGAGTCACCATCCAACCTGGCCGCGCTGCGCCGGCAACTGCGGATCAGCCGGCCGCGGTCGTACTTCACGATGGCCAGCGGCGGCCTCGGCTTCGGCCTGCCGGCGGCGGTCGGGGTCGCCCTGGCCGAGCGGGACACCGGGCGCGGCCGGCCGGTGGTGGCCGTGGTCGGCGACGGCTCGTTCCACTACTCCGTGCAGGCGCTGTGGACCGCCGCGCAGCTGCGCCTGCCGCTCGCCGTCGTGGTCCCGGTCAACCACCAGTACGCCATCCTCAAGGCCTTCGCCGAGCTGAAGCACACCCCCGGGGTGCCGGCGCTCGACCTACCCGGGCTGGACATCGCCGCCATCGCCCACGGCTACGGCTGCGCGTCCGCCGTGGTGGACCCGCTGGACCGGCTCGGGGAGGCGCTCGACGCGGCGCTGGCCGCCGACCGGCCCACGGTGCTGCCGGCGCCGATCAGCACCGAGCTGCCCCGGCTCCTCTGAGCGTCACCGCCGCACCAGGGTGAGCGGGGTGCCGCTGCCCACGTCGAGCACCGTCCGGGCACCGAGCGGGGCCTTCAGGGTGACGCTCGCCGGCTTCAGCACCAGCTGCGCCGTGCAGATGCCGGTCGACCGGACCACCCCGGCGCCCAGCACCACCACGTCGTCCCGCTCCAGCACCAGCAGGGTGACACCGCCGTCGCAGGCGCCCACCCCGACCCGGTAGTCCAGGCGGGCGCCGTCCACGGCGTCGAGGGTCTGCACGGCCACCACCCCGTCGGGCAGCGGCCGGGCGGGCGTCACGCCCTCCGGTCGGGCCCCGACCGCGCGCGCCGCGACCGCCAGCCGGGCCACCGGCACCCGCAGTTCCTCCACGGTGAACAGCCAGGCCGGCACCTCGGCCAAGCCCCGGCTGGTACGCACCGAGGCGCTGCCCAGCTTCACCCCGGTGACCGTGAGCGGGATGCAGGGGGTGTCCACGTGGGTGGCGACCGGGCTGTCCGGTCCCGGGCGGGTGGGCAGCAGGCCGTCCGGTCCCGGCTCGATGGTCGGCCCGCCGTCCTTGAGCCGCCCCGGTCGCGCGGTGGGCGGCGCCATCGGCCGCCCGTCACACGTCGGCGGGTCTCCCTGGTCCAGCTGGGCGTACGCCTCGGCGGCGCTGATCAGCGGCACCCGCAGCGTGCCGTCCGGGAACCGGATCGTCCCGTCGGCCGGCGTGGCGGTCGGCAGGGCGATCTGGTCCCGGTACCAGCCGAGGAGGAACGCCTGCTTGGTGTCGCCGGTGAAGCCCGGCTCACCGGTCAGCACGGTGGCCTCCTCCAGCGGCACGTAACCGCTGCGCCACACCTCGCCCGGCCGCCAGGCGTCGGCCACCTCGCCGGCCCGCTGGTGGAACGCCGCCCAGCGGTGGTCGGGGTCCTCGCCCGGCGGCCCGATCGGAGCGGGGCCGGGCGCGGCGCAGCCGGCGAGGAGCAGAAGCGGCAACCCCAGCAGGGCGAAGGTGCGACGCATGCCGGTTGGACGCCGCGTCCCCGCCCCCGGTTCCCCAGATCAGGTCTCCCCGCCCAGGTCCGTCTCGTACGCCTCCCAGAGCAGGTCCGCGCCCCGCTGCCGGTGCCGGTCGAGGGCCCGCAGCAGGTTCCCGACCCGTTCCCGCACCTCCTCGGCGGGCACCGCGGGCAGCTCGGCGGCGCGCTGGAGGGCGACGAGCGCCGCAGCGATGGCGGCGTGCTCGTGGGTCAGCAGGCGTACCCCCCGGTCCAGCCGGGGCGCCTGGTGGAGCAGTTCCGCGTAGAGGCCGTCGGGGCCCTCGGTGAGCCGGACGTGCTCGGCGAAGCCCCGCCGGACCGGGCCGAGCTGGACGACCAGGTGCTCCCGCCAGCGCGACTCCTCCGCCGACGTGGCGAGCGCCCGGGCGAGGGCGCGCAGCTCACCGGGGAGGGTGGGCCCGGGCTGGCGCGCGGCGGGCGGTCGCGCCGCCGGGGCAACGGTGGACGGCTGCTGGATCGGACCGGTGACCATGGGCACCTCCCGCTGCTGCGCTTCCGCGTACAGCGATGGTGGACCTGGCCGGGCGGGCTGTCCAGGGTCACGCCGCGCCTCATCTGCCCCGTTCGCCCCAGCAGCCCCATCTGTCCCAATAACCTCACCGGCCCAGCGGATCTCCCGCCATGTCGCGCAGGCGACCGGCCAGGACGTGCACGTCGGCGTCCCGGCCCTCATTCGGCCGGCCGGTGGTGATCGCGTCCGCGAGCGCCCGCAGTTCGTCCGACGGCAGGGTGGCCAGCCCCATGCCCTGGAGCGGGATGGTGACCCGCCGGCCGGTGTCCCGGTCGCGGGCGATCACGGTCGGCACCCGCAGAACCGCGTCGTCGCCGCCCCGGTAGGCGAGCGCCCCGCCCCGCACCTCGGCGGTGGCCAGGTCCACGGTGCGGGTGCCGAGCGCGCCGCGGACAGAGGCCCGGGTCCCGTCCAGCCAGGCGGCGGTCCGCAGCACCCGCAACAGGAGATAGAGGCCGAGCAGCACGAACGGCAGGCCGCAGAGCCCGGCGAACCGGAACGACCCCGGCGCGGCGGAGTCGTTCAGCGCCGGCGGGAGCATGCCGGGCGGCAGGTCCCGCGCCTCGTCGTACGACGGGAAGGGGTCGCCGTAGCCGGTCAGCCGGCTCAGCAGCGGGCCGGCGAAGATCGGCAGCAGCACGAAGACCGCCCCGAAGGCGGTGCACAGGACGCCCACCACCGCTGCGAAGGCGCGTTGGCCGGGCGCGGCACCCACGGAGAGCCGGATCTTCTCGTTCGCCACAGCCGCAGCCTAGATGGCACCGGGGCCGAAGACGACTGTGCGCCCCGGTCCGGGTGGACCGGGGCGCACAGGTCAGGTGGTGGAGGTGCCGGGAATCGAACCCGGGTCCTTCGCCGCCTTGTCAGGGCTTCTCCGAGCGCAGCTCGCTGTGCCTCTACTCGGCCCCTCCGATCACGCGAGCGAGTCGGTGTGACGGGCCCAGTCGCTGATTGATCTCGCCGCACGGACCCCGCGACCGGGTCCGATTGGCCAGCCTTCTAGCTGATGCCGGCTAACTGGGTCGAAGGCGCTCCCAGGCCGACAGACTTGCTACTCGCCTCAGGCGGCGAGAGCGAAGTCAGCGCGATTGTTCTTGGCGCTTATTGGTTTCCGACGACCGATTCACGAGACGACGTCGGCTTCCTCGGCTCGCTTCCCCTGCCGCAACGCACGAAGTCGAAACCAGTCACCCCCTCGACGGGCTGCCCCTGTCGGCAGCACCGTTAAGCCTAACGCCTGCCGCAACCGGATTCATCCCGAGGCCGGCCGGATCATCGTTCCGGACAACGGGGGACGAATCACTCGTTCATGCCCTTGCCGCGCCGGCCGACCGCCCGGGCAATCTCCCGGTCGGCGTCCCGCTTGGCGAGGTCCTGGCGCTTGTCGTACGACTTCTTACCCCGGGCCAGGCCGATCTCCACCTTCGCCCAGCCGTCGGAGAAGTAGACCTGCAGCGGCACCATGGTGAGCCCGCTCTCCCGGGTCTTGCCGATCAGCCGGTCGATCTCCAGCCGCTTGAGCAGCAGCTTCCGGGTACGCCGGGGCTCGTGGTTGGTCCAGGTGCCCTGGGTGTACTCCGGGATGTGCATGCCGTGCAGGTAGAGCTCGCCGTCACGCTCCTGGGCGAACGCGTCGACCAGCGACGCCCGGCCGGCCCGCAGCGACTTGACCTCGGTGCCGGTCAGCGCCATGCCCGCCTCGTACGTGTCGAGGATGGCGTAGTCGTGGCGCGCCTTCTTGTTGGAGGCGACCACCTTGCGGCCCTTTTCCCGTGGCATCGGCGCCACCTCCCTTCCGATCGGTCCGCGACCACCGGCCGCGGAGCGGGATCATGCTACCCGAACAACAAGGACCCTCCCGCGCCGTTTATTCCGGCGCGGGAGGGTCCGGGAGAGCCGTCGCGGTGACTAGACCCGCAGGTAGAAGCGGAGCGTGACCCAGGCGGTGACCGCGCTGACCAGGCCGCCGACGCCGGCCATCAGCGGGAACATCAGGAGGATGTCGCTCCAGGAGACCGGCGTGATCAGGCCCTCGATGGCCTGCATCGACCCGCCCGAGGTGAACACCTTGAGGCCGAGCAGTGCCACCAGGCCGAGGATCGAGCCGATCAGGCCGGCAACCACCGCCTCCAGGACGAACGGGGCCTGGATGAACCAGTTGGAGGCGCCGACCAGCTTCATGACCGCGACCTCTCGCCGCTTGCTGTACGCGGCGACCTGGATGGTGTTCGCGACCAGCAGCAACGCGGCGATCGCCATCACGACGGCGAGGGCGAGCGCGAAGTTCTGGATGCCGGTGAGGACGTTGAAGACCTTGTCGAGGAGCTTGCTCTGGTCGACGATCGTGTCGATCCCCTCGGCGGTCTTGTACTCGTCGTAGATGGCCTTGTACTGCTCCGGGTTGTTCAGCTTGACCCGGTACGACGGCGGGAGGCTGTCCGCCTTGACCGCGCTGATCAGGTCCGGCGCGTCCTGGAACATCTCCTGGAAGCGCTTGTACGCCTCATCCTTGTCGACGTAGTCGACGTGCTTGACCAGCGGGTCGCTCTCCAGCTTGGCCCCGAGGTCCTGGATCTGCTGGTCGTTAACGTCGGTCTTCAGGAAGATCGAGACCTCGACGTTCTCGTAGTAGAGGTCCTTCATGTCGCCGACCTTCTGGTAGAGAAGGCCGCTACCACCCAGCATGAACAGCGACACCGCCAACGTGATGATCATCGCGATGGTCATCGTGACGTTGCGCCACAGTCCGACCAGTACCTCGGACAGGACGTATTTCATCCGCATCGGAAAATTCCTCCGGCTCTCCGGCGTGAGGTGTTCGTCGTCAGGATCTACAGATCGTCAACGGGGCGACGGCTCAGCCGTAGACGCCGCGGGCCTGGTCGCGCACGATGCGACCGCTCTCGATCTCGATGACGCGACGGCGCATCTGGTTCACGATGTTGGAGTCGTGCGTGACCATCACGACGGTCGTGCCGGTGCGGTTGATCCGGTCCAGCAGGCGCATGATCTCGATCGACGTGTCCGGGTCCAGGTTTCCGGTGGGCTCGTCCGCGAGCAGGATCAGCGGCCGGTTCACGAACGCCCGGGCCACCGCGACCCGCTGCTGCTCACCGCCGGAGAGCTCGTGGGGGTAGCGGTGCTCCTTCCCACCGAGACCGACCAGCTCCAGCACCTCCGGAACGACCCGGCGGGCAACCGCCTTGGTCTTGCCGATCACCTCCAGCGCGAACGCCACGTTCTCGTACGCCGTGCGGTTCGGCAGCAGGCGGAAGTCCTGGAAGACGCAGCCGATGGAACGCCGGAAGTGGGGTCGCTTCCAGGACCGCATCGACGTGACGTCCTTGCCGTTGACGACGACCCGCCCCTTGTTGGGGGTGACCTCGTGCAGCAGCATCTTGATGATCGTGGACTTGCCGGAGCCGGATGGACCGATGAAGAAGACGAACTCGCCCTTCTCGATCGAGACGGACACGTTGTCGAGCGAAGGCCGGGACGCCTTCGGGTACGTCTTCGTCACTTGCTCAAGCTGAATCACGGGTCGAGAGTCTACGCGGTGTAACCGGGGAGCCAAGCCCCACGCCCCGCCGAAGCGAGGCGCGTCATCGATTCAGCCGGTCAGCTGGAGATCGACGACGCGCTCCGTCGGAGCCCGATCACGCACCGTCAGCGCTGAGCTGCTGCTGCTTACGCCACCGGATGCCGGCCTCGATGAAGCTGTCCAGCTCACCGTCGAACACCGATGACGGATTGCCCGTCTCCTGCTCGGTACGCAGATCCTTCACCATCTGATACGGGTGCAGGACGTACGAGCGCATCTGGTCGCCCCACGAGCCGGCGGCCTCGGTCTTCAGGCCCTGGAGCTTGGCCTGCTCCTCCTGGCGCTTGCGCTCCAGCAGCCGGGCCTGGAGCACCCGCAGCGCGGAGGCCTTGTTCTGCAGCTGCGACTTCTCGTTCTGGCAGGTGACCACGATGCCGGTCGGGATGTGGGTGATCCGCACCGCCGAGTCGGTGGTGTTGACGCTCTGCCCGCCCGGGCCGGAGGAGCGGTAGACGTCGATCCGCATCTCGTTCTCGGGGATCTCGATGTGGTCGGTCTGCTCGACGACCGGCAGCACCTCGACGCCGGCGAAGCTGGTCTGCCGCCGCCCCTGGTTGTCGAACGGGCTGATCCGGACCAGCCGGTGGGTGCCCGACTCCACGCTCAGCGTGCCGTACGCGTAGGGCACCTTGACCGTAAAGGTGGCCGACTTGAGACCCGCCTCCTCGGCGTACGAGGTCTCGTAGACCTCGGTCGGGTAGCCGTGCCGCTCGGCCCAGCGCAGGTACATCCGGAGCAGCATCTCGGCGAAGTCCGCGGCGTCCACGCCGCCGGCGCCGGCCCGGATGGCGACCAGCGCCTCCCGGGAGTCGTACTCCCCGGAGAGCAGGGTGCGGACCTCCATCTCCTGGATGGCCTTGGTCAGCCCCGTGATCTCCGCCTCGACCTCGGCGAGCGTGCCGGGGTCGGACTCGGCCTGGGCCAGTTCCAGCAGCACCCCGGCGTCGTCCAGCCGGGAACGGAGATCGGAGAGCTTGCTGATCTCGCCGTTGACGTACGACAGCTGCGACGTCACGTGCTGCGCCTTGGCCTGGTCGTCCCAGAGGTCGGGCGCGGAGGCCTCCTGCTCCAGGCGGGCCTTCTGCTCGCGCAGCTTGTCGACATCGAGGACGGCCTCGATGTTGCGCAGGGTGGCGTCGAGTTCCTTGAGCTGTTCGGCGTAGTCGGCAGCGGTCACGACAGACAAGCGTACTTGGCCGCGCGGCGTCCGCTCACCTCAGCCGCCCCAACCACCGGAGGTCATCCGCTGACCGGGGCGGTCTTGAGCCAGGACAGCGCCGCCTTGTGGTAGGCGACGGCGAACTCCAGCGCGCTGGCGTCGTATGCCTCGCCTTCCTTCTTGGCGTTCTTCACCTGCTCGCGGACCGCCGCCAGGGCCTCGGTGTGGTACTCGTTCGCCGAGGCGTACAGGTTCTTGAGCTGGCTCGGCGAGTGCAGGTTGCCGAAGGCGATCCGTAGCGCGATCGGGTTACGGATGGTGTCCCGGCCCGGGTTCTCCGCCAGCCAGCGGGAAAATGTCCGCTTTCCAGCCGCAGTGATCGCATACGGCTGACTCATCCGCGGCCCGGGCTTGCCGAGCCGCACCAGACCCTTCTCGGCCAGCACCGGTAGCTCCCGGTAGACCTGGCTGCGGGTCATCGACCAGTACGGCGCCAGCCGGCGCTCGGCGGCGGCCATCAGTTGGCCGCCTGTCATCGGTCCTTCGTGCAGCAGACCCAGCAGGGCCGCCGCCGTCGGGTTGACTCCGGATTCCGCCATGCCCTCTAAGCTGCCACTTTGCCCGACCCGGCGTCCAGGATTTGCCGTTTTCGCCACCCGTTGGGTCGTCCGATGTGCACTGTCGGCCGACGACAGTCCGCCGGGGACGCGGGCACCGCCCGCCCGACCGGTTGAACGGAGGGGCCCCTTTTTAACAGAGACGCCTGTGGAAAAGGGGCCCCTCCCTGCACATCAGGCCATGTGCGGGTACGCGTGATCGGTCGGCGGGACGAAGGTCTCCTTGATCGTCCGCGGCGACATCCAGCGGACCAGGTTGTGCCAGGAGCCCGCCTTGTCGTTGGTGCCGCTGGCCCGGGCGCCGCCGAAGGGCTGCTGCCCGACCACCGCGCCGGTCGGCTTGTCGTTGATGTAGAAGTTGCCGGCCGCGTACCGCATCTTCTCGGCCACCTGGTCGACCACCCGGCGGTCGGTCGCGAAGATCGACCCGGTCAGCGCGTACGGGGCGATCGACTCGGCCTGGGCGACCGCCTCGTCGAACCGGGCGTCCTCGAAGACGTGCACGCCGAGGATCGGCCCGAAGTACTCGGTGGTGAAGGTCTCGTGCGCGGCGTCGGAGCACTCGAACAGCGTCGGCCGGACGAAGTAGCCGACCGAGTCGTCGGCGGTGCCGCCGGCCAGGATCCGGCAGGTGTCGTCACCGCTGATCAGCTCCAGCGCGGCCTGGTGCCGGCCGAACGCCTTGTCGTCGATCACCGCGCCGCCGAAGTTGCGGAAGTCGGTGACGTCGCCGTACGCCAGCGAGTCGGCGGTGGCGGCGAGCCGGTCCCGCAGCCCGCCCTCCCAGATGGACCGGGGGATGTACGCCCGCGACGCGGCCGAGCACTTCTGCCCCTGGTACTCGTAGGCGCCCCGGATCAGCGCGGTGTGCAGGGCGTCCACGTCCGCGCTGGCGTGCGCGACCACGAAGTCCTTGCCGCCGGTCTCGCCGACCAGCCGCGGGTAGCCCCGGTAGCGGGCGATGTTCTCGCCGACGGTCCGCCACAGGTGCTGGAACACCTTGGTCGACCCGGTGAAGTGGATGCCGGCCAGGTCCGGGTCGGCGAGCACCACGTCGGAGACCTCCTCGCCGCGCCCGGTGACCATGTTGATCACGCCGGGCGGCAGGCCGGCCGCCTCGAACAGCCGCATGGTGAAGTGCGCGGCGAACTGCTGCGTCGGGCCCGGCTTCCACACCACCGTGTTGCCCAGCAGGGCCGGCGCCGACGGCAGGTTGCCGGCGATCGCGGTGAAGTTGAACGGGGTGACCGCGTAGACGAAGCCCTCCAGCGGCCGGTGGTCGAAGCGGTTCCACACGCCCGGCGAGGACATCGGCTGCTCCGCCAGCAGGTTGCGGGCGAAGTACACGTTGAACCGGAGGAAGTCGATGAACTCGCAGGCCGAGTCGATCTCGGCCTGCACCGCGGTCTTGGACTGGCCGAGCATGGTGGCCGCGTTGAGCGTGTCCCGCCACGGGCCGGAGAGCAGGTCGGCGGCGCGCAGGAAGATCGCGGCCCGCTCCTCGAACGGCAGCGCCCGCCACATCGGAGCCGCGTCCTTGGCGGCCTTCACCGCGGCGCGGGCGTCGTCGTGGGTGGCGTGCCCGGTGATGCCGAGCACGTGGGCGTGCTTGTGCGGCTGGACCACCTTGATCGGGTCGCCGCCGGCCATCCGCTGCTCACCGGCGATGGTCATCGGCAGCTCGATCTGCGCGGCGGCCAGCTCGGTCAGCCGCCGCTGGAGCCGTTCCCGGTCGGCACTGCCGGGCTCGTAGGTGTGGACCGGCTCGTTGCGCGGCTCGGGTACGGAGAACACGGCGTCCATCACGGCTCCTGTGCGATCTCGACGGCGGTGGCGAAACCGGACCCGCGGGCACCGACCGGGCGGCCGGGTGCCGGGCACCGCGCGGCGGACCGGTCGCGGCGGCGGGACCTCGGCCAATTCTTCCATGCGACACCCCCCGCACCACCCCCGCCGCCCCCTTGCGGGCCCGCCCGCCGGCGACAGCCGGACGCACCGGCACACACCGGACCGTAGGCGGACAGCACCTCCACCCGACGATCCCTCAGCCTGGACTGCCTCCCACCTCCGATCCGTCGCCCACCTTCGGCCGGCGACCATCGACCGTGGGACCCGGCCGGGAGCCGGCCCCGCAGCCGCCCGAGCAGCCCGATCGCGGCAACCGGGCCGACGCCGGCCCACCGGATGCCGCGGGTCGGGCGGGTCCGGAAGGGCGCCCCGGACGCCGCGTACCCTGGATGACCGGTGACCTGCCCGGCCCGTCACGGCCGATCCGGCGTCCGTCGAAGGGAACACGATGAGCAACCAGCCCGGCAGCTCCACGGCCGCGGAGCCGGACCAGCCCGTGGTCGCCCCGGTCGACGAACCGGAGCAGCCGGGCACCGACCCGGCCGGCGCGGCGGCGGGCACCCCGGAGGGCGCCGGCCGACCGGCGTACGCCCCGGGCGCGGTGGTGCTGGCGCTGCTGTCGGTCGGCTGGCTCGCCGCGATGCTCTGGGCCACGCGGGCCGCCATCACCTCGGCCGCGGCCGGCGTCACCGCGATCAGCCTCTCCGCGTACGCGCTGCCCGGCGTGATCTGCGCCGCGCTGGTCGCCGGCGCCGCGGTCGCCCTGGCGGTGACCAACCCGCTCGGCCGGGCCACCCTGCGCTTCCTCGCCGCCGTCGGCACCGGCCTGCTGGTCGGGTTCGCCGCCGCGCTGGCCATCAACCTGACGTACGCCGACAACGCGACCACCAACACCATCGCCGGCACCACCGCGGCGGCGGCGATCATCGGCGGCGCGCTGGCCGGCGCCCGCAACGCGCGGGTGGTGGGCGGCCTCGCCTCCGCCACGCTGGCCGCGCAGGTCTTCGTGGTCCTGTTCAGTCGGGCTCGGGACCCGCTGTCCGACCTGTTCGGCGCCGGCGACACCCAGCAGTCGATGCTCGACGCTGCCAAGTGGGTCTCCCGCACCGAGTCGCTGCTCGCCGGGCTGATCGCCGGGCTGGTGGCGTTCGGCTACCTCGCCTGGGCGCGCCGCCGGGCCGCCCGCCGGGACGGCTCGTCGCAGTTGCGCTGGCCCGCGTACCTGCTCGCCGGGGCCGGACCGGGCCTGCTCCTGCTGCTCACCGAGGTGATCATCCGGGTCGGCGGGCGCGGCCTGCTCGACCTGGCCGCCGCGCTCAGCGAGGCGGACCAGGTGGCACAGACCTCCCTCGGCACCTCCCGCATCGACAACGGCATCTGGGTGCTCTTCGTCGGGGCGCTCACCGCGCTCATCGCGTTCGGCCGCACCCTCGGCCCGCGTGCCGTCGAGGACGACGAGGAGATCGCTGGCTGACCCTCCGGGTCAGGAGACCTCGCGCAGCAGCAGGTCCAGCTCGGTCACGTCGTACCACTCCAGCTCGTGGTCCTCGGCGCCGTCGACGGTGAACCGGGCGTCCGGGTCACCGGCCTGCGCCTCGGCCACCACCTCGGCGGCGGCCGCCACGTCGTCGACCGCCTCCGCGCCGTCCACGTGGATCGCGGCGACCGTCTTGACGGGCACCGGCCCGGCGAGCCGGACCAGGCTGGACCCCAGGTCGCCACCGACCCGGCCGACCGCGCGGGCCGGCAGGTCCACCGAGACGACCACCCGCCGCCGGGGCGCGGCCGGATCGGCCCGGAGCAGCAGCAACGCGTCCTGGGCGGCCCGGGTGAAGGCGACGTACTCCAACTCCTCCTCGTCGCCCTCGGCATACCACTCGCGCAGCTCCGGGGTGACCGCGTGTGCCTCGCCGCCCGCGAGACCCTCCTCCCGCAGCCGCGCCAGCAGCGGGACGGTCGCCGGCACGTACACCCGGACAAGCTCGTCGGTCACGGGTCTCTCCCCTGCTCAGGCCCGGCCGGCGGGCGCCGGCTCCGGGCGCCGATCATGCCGTACGCCGTGACCGTCATACACCCCGCACCCGCCCCGGAGAAGTTCCCCGCCGGTGTGTCCGCGCGCGGAACCACCCAGCGCGCTCTGGGGCGGGACGGCTGCTGGTGGCAAACTGAAGCAAACGAACGCCAACCCCGGGAGTCACCGTGGAGCCCAGGTTCCTGCTGCTGTCCGACGTGGCCGCCGAGCTGAACGTCTCGGACTCGCAGGTCTACCACATGGTGCGCAGCGGCGAGCTGCCCGCTATCAAGATCGGCGGCCGGGGGCAGTGGCGGGTGGAACGCGCCCGGCTGGAGGAGTACATCGAGCGCAAGTACACCGAGACCGCCGAGTGGGTACGCGGCAACCCGCTCGTCGAACGCGACGGTGAGTGACCACACGACCGCGCACCGGCATTGACGGTCGGCGCCGACCTGGTCGAGAATAGGAGCCCGTCGGAGGCAAACGAAGGCAAACGCAAGGAACAGGGGTTGAGGATGGTCAACACCCGCCGCCCGCTGGCACCGCGTCCCCCGGTCCGGCTCCGACCCGCCCCACCGATCGACCCGCCCTGCACCGACGAGGGCTCTCCCTGGGGCGACGTCGACCAGCTCACCCTCGACCTGTTCGACCCCCGCCGCCGGGATCCCGACCGGCCCACCGGGCGCGCCTCCGACGTCCGACCGGTGCCCACCGGCCCGGGGCGGCGCACCGCCGGGCCACCCGCAGCCGCACTGGCCACCGCCACCCCCGAGGCCACCCGGGCGGCATACCGGTTCGTGCGCACCTTCCTGGAGATCGTCAACGGCTACCGGCCACCCGGTCAGCTCCGGCCGCTCTGCCTCCCCGACGCCGCGGCCCGGGTGGCTGCCGAGCTGACCCGGGCGGCCCGCCGGGTGGGCCCGGTACGCCGCCGCGCCACCCGACCGGTCCTCCAGCTCCGCCGGCTACGCGTCTGCGAACCGCGCGCCGGGGCGGCCGAGGTGGCCGCCGTGCTCGCCGGAGCCGGCGGTGCCAGCTGGGCGATCGCCCTGCGCGTCGAACGTCGGCGCGGCACCTGGCTCTGCACCACCCTCGACGTCCTCTGAGCCCACCGCCACCGCAGGCGGCCCCCGGCCCGCCCGATCCACTCGGGGCGGCGTCCGCACGACAGGCGCGATCGACTCGGGATGCCGCATGTCGCGCGCTCCACCAGCCCGGACACCGCCACCCGTCGCAAGCCGAGTCGATCAAGCGGGAGAACGGGGCGGGAACGCGGACGGGCCCCGGCCGTCCGGCCGGGGCCCGTCGTCGCTCGTGCGGGCGGGTCAGTTGCCGCCGTTGGGGGCGCCGTGGCACCGCTTGTACTTACGGCCGGAGCCGCACGGGCAGGGCGCGTTGCGGGACGGGCCCTCGCCGGCGTCGACCTGGCCCGGCGCGGCCCGACGGGCGGTGCTGGCGGCGACCGCCTGGCCATTCATCCCGGCGGCCGCCGGTCGCCGGGGCTTGCCCGACGGGGACGGGGCAGCGGGCCGGGCGGTCTTCTCCGGGTTACCGATGCCCAGGGCCGGCGCCTGCTCGTCGGCCGGCTCGAAGTCCGGTCCGCCCCGGCCGGCCTCGCCGTCGATGGTGGGCGCGGAGTATTGCAGGCCCTGCTGCTGCGGAGCGCGGTTGAGGCCCTTGGCGCGGATCTCGACCGGCTTCTCCAGCAGCTGCACCTCCTCGGCCTCCGGCTCGGGCTCCTCGACCTGCACCTCCAGGTTGTAGAGGAAGCCGACCGTCTCCTCCTTGATGCCGTCCATCATGGTGGCGAACATGTCGAAGCCCTCGCGCTGGTACTCGATGACCGGGTCGCGCTGGGCGTACGCCCGCAGGCTGATGCCCTCCTGGAGGTAGTCCATCTCGTAGAGGTGCTCGCGCCACTTCCGGTCGATCACCTGGAGCAGGACCATCCGCTCGAGCTGGCGTACCGCGTCCTCGCCGAGCTGCTCCTCGCGCCGGTCGTACGCGGCGTGCGCGTCCTCCTTGAGGCGGGCGAGCAGGAAGTCCTGGTCGAGGCCGGCCCGCGAGCCGACCTCCTCCTCCAGCTCGGCGACGGTGACACCCACCGGGTAGAGCTGCTTGAGGCTGGACCAGAGCTGGTCAAGGTCCCAGTCCTCGGCGTAGCCCTCGCTGGTGGCGCCGGTGACGTACGCGGTCACCACGTCGTCGATCATGTTGCGGACCTGGTCGGAGAGGTCCTCGCCGTTGAGCACCCGCAGGCGCTCGGCGTAGACCACCTGGCGCTGCTTGTTCATCACCTCGTCGTACTTGAGGACGTTCTTCCGGATCTCGGCGTTCTGACCCTCGATCTGGGCCTGCGCGCTCTTGATCTGGCGGGTGACCATCTTCGACTCGATGGGCACGTCCTCGGGGATGTTGAAGCGCTCCATCACGGCCTCGACGGCACCGGCCCGGAAGCGCTTCATCAGCTCGTCCTGGAGGGAGAGGTAGAAGCGGGACTCGCCCGGGTCACCCTGCCGGCCGGCGCGACCGCGCAGCTGGTTGTCGATCCGGCGGGACTCGTGCCGCTCGGTGCCCAGCACGTAGAGGCCACCGGCGGCGGCGACCTCCTCGGCCTCGGCGTCGCAGGCCTGCTTCCACTTGGGCAGGACCTCCTCCATCGCCTTGGCGTACTCCTCCGGCTGCTCGACCGGGTCGAGGCCGCGCTGGCGCAGCTCGTTGGCGGCGAGGAACTCGGCGTTGCCGCCGAGCAGGATGTCCGTGCCACGGCCGGCCATGTTGGTGGCGACGGTGACCGCGCCCTTGCGCCCGGCCTGGGCGACGATCTCCGCCTCCTTGGCGTGGAACTTCGCGTTCAGCACGGAGTGCGGGATGCCCCGGCGGCGCAGCATGTGGGAGAGGATCTCGGAGTTTTCCACCGAGACCGTGCCGACGAGCACCGGTTGGCCCTGCTCGTGCCGCTCGGCGATGTCCTCGACGACGGCGTTGAACTTGGCCTTCTCGGTCTTGTAGATGACGTCCGGCCGGTCCATCCGGATCATTGGGCGGTGGGTCGGGATGGTCACCACGCCGACCTTGTAGACCTTGTTGAACTCGCCCGCCTCGGTCTGGGCCGTGCCGGTCATGCCGGAGAGCTTCTCGTAGAGGCGGAAGTAGTTCTGGAGGGTGATGGTGGCCAGGGTCTGGTTCTCCTGCTTGATCTCCACCCCCTCCTTGGCCTCGATCGCCTGGTGCATGCCCTCGTTGTAGCGACGGCCGTGCAGGATGCGGCCGGTGAACTCGTCGACGATCAGGACCTCGCCCTCGCTGACGATGTAGTCCTTGTCGCGCTTGTAGAGCTCCTTGGCCTTGATCGCGTTGTTGAGGTAGCCGACCAGCGGGGTGTTGACCGACTCGTAGAGGTTGTCGATGCCGAGCCGGTCCTCGACCTTGGCCACGCCGCGCTCGGTGATGGCGATGGTGCGCTTGGCGTGGTCGACCTCGTAGTCACCCTCGCCGTCGGTGCCCGGCTGGAGGCGGGCCACCACGGCGGCGAACTCCTGGTACCAGCGGGCGGAGTGCTCGGCCGGGCCGGAGATGATCAGCGGGGTCCGGGCCTCGTCGATGAGGATCGAGTCGACCTCGTCGACCACCGAGAAGAAGTGGCCGCGCTGGACCAGCTCGTCCCTCGACCAGGCCATGTTGTCGCGCAGGTAGTCGAAGCCGAACTCGTTGTTGGTGCCGTAGGTGATGTCGCACTCGTAGGCGGCCCGGTGCTCGCTGGCCGGCCGGTTGGGCAGCACCACGCCGACGGTGAGGCCGAGGAACTCGTGCACCCGGCCCATCCAGGCGGCGTCGCGCTGGGCCAGGTAGTCGTTCACCGTGACCACGTGCACGCCCTTGCCGGCGAGCGCGTTCAGGTAGACCGGCATGACCGAGGTCAGGGTCTTGCCCTCACCGGTCTTCATCTCGGCGATGTTGCCGAAGTGCAGCGCCGCGCCGCCCATCACCTGGACGTCGTAGGGCCGCTGGCCGAGCACCCGGGCGGCCGCCTCGCGGCACACCGCGAACGCCTCGGGCAGCAGGTCGTCGAGGGTCTCCCCGTCGTCGAGCCGCTCCTTGAACTGGTCGGTCATCGCGCGCAGCTCGTCGTCGGTGAGGTTGACGTAGTCGTCCTCGATCGAGTTGACGGCGGCCGCGATCGCCTTGAGTCGACGCACCATGCGGCCCTCGCCCGCGCGAAGGACCTTTTCCAGAATCGACACGGATCAACGCTCCCCTAGACAGTCTCGAACCATCGTAGGCGCTCCATCGCGGTGATGGTCACTGGTGGCGACGGTCCACGGCTGCGAACCGGACATAACGCCTGGCCGGCGCGGTGACCGGGCGCAAATCGGGTTACGCCGAACGCGAAAGTTCCGGCACGATGGCCCGGTGGAGCCCGTGGAGATCATCGAGGACGGCCTGCTGCTGCGACCCTGGCGGGCGGAGGACGCCGACGCGGTATACCGCGCCTGCCAGGATCCGGACATCCAGCGCTGGACCACCGTACCTCGCCCGTACCGGCCCGAACACGCGCGCGACTTCGTCACCGGGAGCAGCGCGGCGGCCTGGGCCGACGGCAGCGGCGCCGAGTTCGCGGTCTGCGACGCCGCCACCGGCGAGCTGCTCGCCTCCTGCGGCCTGGTCTCCATCGACCGGGGCCTGGGCAGCGCCGAGATCGGCTACTGGACCGCGCCGTGGGCGCGGGGCCGGGGCGTCGCGGTCCGCGCCACCCGCGCGGTCGCCCGCTGGGCCTTCGACGTACGCAAGCTGCGCCGGCTCATCTGGCAGGCCGAGATCGGCAACCACGCCTCCCGGCTGGTCGCGCTCCGGGCCGGCTTCCGGATCGAGGGCGAGCTGCGGCTCGCCCAGCCGGCGGTGGACGGGCGCCGGGAAGGCTGGCTCGGCTCGCTGCTCCCCGGCGAGGTGCCCGCGCCGGGCGAGCCCGGTCCGGCCGGCCCGGACACCCTGACGGCCCGCCGGGCCGCCGTCTTCGGCCGCCCGCAGCCCATCCTGTTCGCCACGGCGGGCGCCACCGAGCTGCGGCTGCGCCCGATGGAGGAGCGCGACCTCGACGCGGTCGTGACGACCTGCCGGGACGCGGAGACCGTCCGCTGGACCAGCGTCCCGCACCCCTATCAACCGGAGCACGCCGACGGCTACCTGCGCGACGTCGCCCGCGCGGCCTGGGCCCGGGGCACCGGCGCCAACTACGCCCTCGCCGACGCCGACGACCGCTACGCCGGCTCTATCGACCTGCGGATCTCCCCCGCCGACCCGCTCGTCGCCGACGTCGGCTTCATGACCGCCCCGCACGCCCGGGGCCGCGGGTACATGCCCGCCGCGGTGGCCGCGCTCTGCGCCTGGGGGTTCACCACGCTCGGCCTGGCCCGGATCGAGTGGCGGGCCAACGTGGGCAACACCGCCTCCCGGCGGGTCGCGGAGAAGTCGGGCTTCGTCCTCGAGGGCACCGCCCGCAGCGGCATCCAGCAGCGGGACGAACGGCCGGACGTCTGGGTGGCCGCGCTGCTCCCGCAGGACCTGGGGTGACCCCGGAGACGATCGAGGCGTACGGGGTGCGGCTGCGGCCGTCCCACCTCGACGACGTGGCGGACACCGTCGCGGGCTGCGCGGATCCGGTCACCCAGCGGGGCATCGCCGGTCTGCCGGACCCGTACACGGAGGAGAGCGCCCGGTGGTGGATCACCGAGGGCGCGCCCGCAGCCTGGGCCACCGGCGGCGCCGCGTACGCGATCGCGGACCCCGCCACCGACCGGCTGCTCGGCAGCATCGGCCTCAGCCAGCCGGTGCCAGCCCGCGGGCAGTGGGAGATCGGCTACTGGGTGGCGCCCTGGGCCCGTGGTCGCGGCATCGCCACGGCCGCCACCCGGGCGCTGGCCGAGCAGGCCTTCGCCGCCGGCTGCGCCCGCCTGGAGCTGCTCACCAGCGAGGAGAACACCGCCAGCCAGCGGGTCGCGCTGGCCGCCGGGTTCCGGCACGAGGGGGTACGCCAGGCAGCGAACCCGAGCCGGGGTGGTGGCCGGCACGATCTGCTCGCCTGGGTACGCCTCGCCGACGACCCGCCCGGTCCGGCCACCCGGCTGTTGCCCGATCTGCCCGACGGGCGGCTCACCGACGGCGTGGTGGTCCTGCGCCGGCTCGCCCCGGACGACGCCGACGTGATGTTCCGGCTGCACACCCGGCCGGAGGTGGTGGCCAACCAGGCGCCGCCGGTGCCGCCGGCCCGGGCGGCGATCGACCGGCGCTGCCGGCTGGCGGAGACCGCCTGGCTCACCGGCAGCCTGGCCCGGCTGCTGATCCTCGACGCGGCCACCGCCGAACCGGCGGGCAGTTGCGGGCTGTCCTACAGCGACCGAGGGGCCGGCGAGGCGAGCGTCGGCTACGCGCTGCTGCCCGAATGGCGTGGACGCGGGTACGCGACCCGCACGGTACGCCTGCTGGCCGGCTGGGCGTTCGGCGTGCCCGGGATCGCCCGGCTCACCGCGAGAACCCTGGCGGAGAACACCGCGTCGCACCGGGTGCTGGAGAACGTGGGCTTCCGCCGGGAGGGGCTGTTGCGCGGCCGGCTGCCCGGACTCGACGGCGGGCGGATCGACGACCTGGTGTTCGGCATGCTCGCGTCGGACCTGCCGGCGCGCTGAGCGTCACGCCGACGCCGAGCCGCGAGGAGCCACGATGGTCGCCCACCGTGGCTCCTCGGCCGGTGTCATAGGGGGGTGGTCAGAGCCCGGTGTCGAGGGAGATGATTCCGTAGTCGTAGGCGTGCCGGCGGTAGACGACGCTGGGGCGCCCGGACTCCTTGTCCTGGAACAGGTAGAAGTCGTGGCCGACCAGTTCCATCTGGAACAGGGCGTCGTCGACGGTCATCGGTTCGGCGGGGTGCACCTTCTCCCGCGCGATGTGCCACGGCTGGTTGTCGTACTCCCCGTGGCCGTCCTGCTCCGGCCGGTCGGCGACCGCGGTGGCGGTCCCGGTGCCGTTCAGCGCAGCCAGTCCTGGCCCGTTCAGGTCGGCGACCGGCAGGTCCGCGGTGGCGGCGGCGACGGAGAGCGGCGCGTGCCGCCCCCGGTGCACCCGACGCCGGTCGGCCGCCCGGCGGAACCGGGTGTCCAGCTTGGCGATGGCCGCGTCCAGCGCGCTGTAGAAGTCATTCGTGCAGGCCTCGGCCCGGATCACCGGGCCACGCGTCACGCAGGTGATCTCCACCCGCTGGCAGTGATCGGCCTGGCGCGGATTGCGCTCGTGGAACAACTCGACGTCCACGCGAATGAGCTTGTGGTCGTAGCGTTCGATCTTCGCGAGCTTTTCGGCTACGTGTACCCGGTAATGGTCCGGCACTTCGACGTTACGGCCCTTGACCACGATGTCCACGTGACCTCCCTTGTTCGGACGGTCGTTCGGTCCGGTTTTCCCGGTCGACGCGCCCTGGGACGGTCCCGTTCGGCGTCGACCGGTTGTGTGCGGCTACGCCTCCTTCCACCGTCGGGGGCGGTTGGGAAGACCTCCTACCCCCGACACGAAAACGCTAACGCGTGTTTGCGTGGCAGTCACCCCTGGTTGTCAAAGGAGCCCGGGAATTTTGACAGCTCATACACCATGGGGTGAAACGGAAACACAAAGCGTCACCCCAACCGTCGCTTTTGCGTTGCGGCGAGCACCGCGGCCGCCTTTGGCGTCATTCCCGCCTTGTGCAAGATCCGGCTCACCGCCGCCAGCGTGGCCCCCGTGGTGACGATGTCGTCGAGCACCACCTGACCGTCCACTCGCCCGCCGCCGGCCCGCCGCAGCCGGAACGCCGCGTCGGCGGCGGCCCGGCCGGCGCTGTCCAGGGCGACCGAGTCCGGCCGGGGCAGCGCCCGCAGCGGCCGGAGCACGCGTACCGGCCAGCCGGCGGCGCGCAGCCGGGCCGCCGCGTGGCGGGTCAACCGGTCCAGATGGTCGCCGTAGCGGGCCCGGGCCGCCCGCGCGGTGTCCGGCACCGGCACCAGGGTCACCGGCCGCGCGCTGCCCACCGCCCCGGCCACCACCTCGGCGAGCAGCGCGCCCAGCGGCCGGGCCAGCCCGTGCCGGCCCCGCTCCTTGTACGCCAGCAGCCCCTTCCGCAGCGCCCCGGCGTACGGGCCGAGGGCGACGCACGGGGGCAGGTCGGGCGGGGCCGGGTCCGGACGGGTCGGCGCGGGGCGCAGCGCCGTCAACTCGTCGACGCAGCCGGGGCAGAAGTCCTGCCGCAGGCCGGGGACCCGCTCACCGCAACCGGCGCACCCGGCCGGCAGCACCAGGTCGGTCAGGTCCGCCCAGAGCCCGCCCAGGTCCCGCACCGGTGCCTCAGTAGAGGAAGAAGGGCGCGGTCGGGTTGGGAGCCTTGTCACCCGGCGTCGGGGAGGCCAGGTTCAGCACCTGCTCCGGCTTGATGATGCCGCTGGGGGTGTAGGCGCCGTTGTTCGCCTCGTACATGTACGAGTAGGCGGGCAGCGCCCCCGACGGCCCAGGGTATGCGGACAGTCGGGTGACCTTGGCACCGATGTCCTGCTCGAGCGGCTTCTCCAGAGCTCCGTCGACGCTGCTGCCATAGATCGCGGGTCGCGGGTCGCGAGTCCCCCCACGCGGCTCGGAGCCAGCGAAGACGAGCCGGCTCTCCGCGTACCAGTCCACGGCGGTGATGTTGGTCAGCTTGGTGAACAGCCGCCGCGGCTGGCCCAGGCTGGGCGCACCTCCGTCGGTGCTCACCGCCGCGACGTAGAGCGCCTCGTTGACGACCAGCGCCACCCGGTGACCTTCGACCGAGGCGGCCACGGCGCTCACCTTCCCGTCCACCCCGAGCGGCACCCGGGTCAGGTTTCCCACCTCGTCGAATCGGTAGAGGACGCCGTCGACGGCGGTCAACCCGTACGGGTGCTGCGGGTCGGTCGAGCGGAGCCACGTCGGACGACTCACGCTGGTGAACTCTCTCCCGCCCTTGAAGACGGTGACCGGGCTCGGCCCGGTGCCGACGAGGAGTTGCTGACGACCCGACCGGGTGACCACCAGCGCGGCGAGGACCCTCCCGCCCGACCGGGTGAGCGCCGCGGTGGCGATGCTCCGATTCGAGGCAGCGTCCACCGGCACGGTCCCGCGCGGCTCTCCCGGGAAGGAAAGCGGGTGGATCGCGCCGTCGTAGACGCAGAACCGCTCCGGATTGCCGTCCAACGGATACGGCGGGCGCCCGGACTTCTCCTGCCCGATGTCGACGACCAGCCGGCTCTGGTTCTGAATCTTGAGGTCGAGCTGGCCGGTGACCTGCTCCGGGAGCGACCAGGCCAACTGGGTGGCGAGGTGGGCCAGTTGGGCGTCCTTCGCGCCCGGCATGTTGAGGTTCACCTCCCACCGCCCGTCGGAGCCGGTGGCGTTGTTGATCAGACTGGTGTTGTCGGGCAGCCGGATGACGCCGGGCGAGAGCCACTCCGGCGGGCCGGCGGCGAGCCACCGGATCACCTCGGTGACCTTGCGCTCGGCCGGTAGCGCCTGCGGCAGGTAGCGCTGGTCCGGCACCAGTCGGCTCTGGTCCAAGTTCCAGAAGTAGATGGTGTGCGGGGCGTAGTAGTCGTCCAGCGCCTCGTCGCTGAGCAGCAGCACCTTCGGCGGATCGGTGATGCGCCACCCGGCATCGCCCATCCGGCGGAGCTTGAACTTGTACTCGGTGTCGCTGGCCACCGGCGGCGCCAGGCTCCCGTCCGCGCGGAGCACACCGAGCTGCTGGACCTTCACCCGGACTTCGCTGGTGCCCTCGTTGTTCGGCGGGGTGGCCTCCGGCTCCTCGGGAAGGCGGACCACGAACAGCTCGATCTCGCTGCTCTGCCGATCCCGCAGCCGGCTCTGCCCCTCGGGAGCGATGAACTGCCTGACCCGGTTGACCGCCTGGTCCCGCTCCCCGGCCGCAGCCGAGAGGTAGTTGCGGATGAACTCCTTCGGATCGTTGCTCGCCGTCGGGGCGGGCGGCTGGTCGGAGCTGCCGCTGAGCGCGCCGGACTGGCCCGCGGGCCCGGCCCCGTCCACCTGGACCTGCGTCTCGTGCGGGATGCCACAGCCGGCCAACCCGGCGGGCAGCAGCACGCCGGCCAGCAGCGCGGTCAGCAGCCGATGCCTCACGACGTCACCTCGACCCGGTCGCCGCCCTCCGCCGGTCCGATCGCCAGCGCCCCGGCACCACTGCCCGGGCCGATGGCGAGCGGGCCACCGTCGCGGGGACCGCCGAACGGCAGCGCGGCGTCGGCCGGCACCAGCCGCAGCGGCGAGGTGGTCAGCCGGTCGCCGGCCCGGGCGGGCAGGGTCAGCCGGAACTGGGCGCCCTGACCGGGCGCGCCCCACGCCTCCAGCCAGCCGCCGTGCAGCCGGGCGTCCTCGAGGCTGATGGAGAGGCCGAGGCCGGTGCCACCGGTCTGCCGGGCCCGGGACGGGTCGGCCCGCCAGAAGCGGTTGAAGACGAGTTTCTCCTCGCCCGGCTTGAGCCCCACGCCGTGGTCCCGCACGGTGATCGCCACCGCGTTCTGTTCGACGCCGAGGGTGATCAGGACGGGTTTGGCCTCGCCGTGCTCGACCGCGTTGCCGACCAGGTTGCGCAGCACCCGTTCGACCCGGCGCGGGTCCACCTCGGCGATCACCGGGCTGTCCGGCAGGTCCAGCTCGATGGTCACCCCGACCCGCTCGGCCAGCCCGGCCAACCGCTCAATCACCCGGTGCACCACCGGCACCAGGTCCGTCGGCTCGGCGTCCAGCATGGCGAAGCCGGCGTCGAAGCGGCTGATCTCAAGCAGGTCGGTGAGCAGTTCCTCGAACCGGTCCAGCTCGGCCTGGAGCAGTTCGGCGCTGCGGGCCACCGCCGGATCGAACCCGTCGCGTTCGGCGAAGATCAGGTCGGCGGCCATCCGGACCGTGGTCAGCGGCGTACGCAGCTCGTGCGAGACGTCCGAGGTGAAGCGGCGCTGCAATCGGGACATCTCCTCCAGCCGAAGGATCTGCCGCTGAAGATTCGTCGCCATCTGGTTGAACGAGGCGGCGAGCAGCGCCAGATCGTCCTCGCCGTTGACCACCATGCGCTGATCGAGCAGGCCGGCGGAGAGCCGCTGGGCGGTCCGGGCGGCCACCCGTACCGGGGTCACCACGAGACGGGTGACCAGGGCGGCGAGCAGGCCGAGCAGGAGCACCAGCGCCATGCCCGTGGCGACCACGGTGGCCCGGGCGTCGCGGGCGGTGGCGTCCTGCCGGTCCAGCGGTACGACGTAGTAGAGCTCCACCTGCCCGAACCGGGTGGGCACCGGCGAGCCGTACACGAGGTATTTGGTGCGCTTGCCGCCGAGCGTCCCGGTGCGGATCTGGTGGGCCACGTTGCCGGCGGCGACGGAGGCCCGCAGCTCCGAGCTGATCAGCGGGCGCACCGGGACGTTCGGGGAGGTGCGCGGCTCGATGGTCCCGGCGGGGACCCGGTCCGCGGTGATCGCCACGACCACGCCGTTGGTCTGCGTCGGGTCACCACCGGCCAGGTAGTTCACCGTGCCCTCGACGGTGTCCTGGAACTGGGCCTCCTGCGGCTGGCTGAAGGCCCGGAACTGCTTCCCCGCGTAGTCGCTGCCGTTCTGCAGCCGCAGCCGGACGTCGGTCTGGGCGTTCTCCACCAGGATGCTGGTGATCTTGTCGGCGATCAGGTAGGCGAACCCGCCGACCAGCAGGCTGGACGCGACCAGGGTGATGGTGACCACCCGCAGCTGCAACGACCGCCGCCAGGTCTGGTGGACGCTGGCGGCCAGCCGGGCCGTACGGGCGGCGAGGACGCGCCAGAGCGCCCGCGCGGCGCGGAGCCAGCGGGCCGCGGCGGTCGGCGAGTCGGGGGGCGGGGAGGTCACCACAGTGATGACCAGGCTATCCGGTACCCGCCTTGTAGCCCACGCCCCGAACGGTGAGGATGATTTCCGGTCGCTCCGGATCCGGCTCGATCTTGGCCCGCAGCCGCTGGACGTGCACGTTGACCAGGCGGGTGTCGGCGGCGTGCCGGTAGCCCCAGACCTGCTCCAGCAGCACCTCGCGGGTGAAGACCTGACGCGGCTTGCGGGCGAGCGCGACCAGCAGGTCGAACTCCAGCGGCGTCAGCTTCACCTCCTCGCCGTCCCGGCTCACCGTGTGCGCCGGCACGTCGATGGTGATCTGGTTGCCGGGCGGGCCGATGGTGAGCAGTTCGGGGGCGACGTCCTCGCCCCGGCGCAGCCGGGCCCGCATCCGGGCCACCAACTCCTTGGGCTTGAACGGCTTGACCACGTAGTCGTCCGCCCCGGACTCCAGCCCGAGCACCACGTCCACCGTGTCGCTCTTGGCGGTCAGCATCACGATCGGCACGCCGGACTCGGCCCGGATCGCCCGGGCAACGTCGATACCGCTCATACCGGGCAGCATCAGGTCGAGCAGGACGATATCGGGCCGACTGTCGCGAAACGCGGCCAAGGCCCGTTCCCCGTCCGCGACGAAGGAGGGCACGAAACCCTCGCTGCGCAGGACGATGCCGAGCATCTCGGCGAGCGCGGGGTCGTCGTCGACCACCAGTACCCGGGCTCTCATGGGGTTTATCGTTCCATCCCCGTTCACTTCGAAGGGTTCGGCGTCATCACGGCACGGTACTGCCGGGAACGGCCCGACACCACCGCCGACGGCGTGGATGCCCCGCGTGGCGCGCCGCGACGGACGGGTCCACCGGAACCGGACCGGCCATGCAACCATGATCCCTCGGGCGTGTCGCCGCCCGCCACCCGTCGCCCGTCCGCCAGGAGTACGCGTGCCCGACGTCGGCCCGACCGCCGTGCTCCCGCGCCGGCCGCTGACCGTGGGTGAACTCCTGGACTCGGCCGTCCTGCTGCTGCGCGGCCAGGCCCGACTGCTGGTCCCGCTCGCCGTTCTGCTGGCCCTCGGCGAGCAGGCGCTGCTGCACCCGCTGCGGGTGCTGGCCGGCGCGCAGCCGCCGGCCTACTGGCTCGACCCCGACCGGCTCGGCTGGTACTGGCTGCTGCTCGCGCTCGGCGCCGGGACCGAGGCGCTGATCATCGCGCTGCTCGGCAACCCGGCCGCCCGGGGCGCCGGGGCCGCGTTGCTCGGCCGCCGGGCCGGGCTGCGGGAACTGCTGCGCCCCGGCGACGCCCGCTGGGGTGGCACCCTGCTGGCCGCGTCGGCGGTCGGCCTCACCGTCGGCCTCGCCGGACTGGCCGGGCCGGCCTGGTTCGTCGCGTACGGGCTGCTCGGCGCGGTCGTCCCGGCGCTGGTGGTGGACCGGCTGCCCGGGCCGCGGGTGCCGGGGCGGGCGCTCGCGCTCGCGGTCCGCGTGGGCGGGCGGGCCGCCGGCATCCGGCTCCTCGGCTACCTGGGCTGGTGGCTGATCCGGCTCGGCATCGGCCTCGGCGTCTACCACGGGCTCGGGGCGCTGGGCCTGTTCGACCTCGACGCCTGGGCGCTGCCGGTCGCCACGGCCGCCTGGGTCGCCGTGAACGCGGTCGCGTACCCCGCGCTGGCCTGCCTCGACGCCGTGCTGCACCTGGAGACCCGGATGCGCACCGAGGGCCTGGACATCCGGCTCTCCCGCGCCCCGGCCGGCACCCCGGAACCCGCCCTGCTGGCGGTGCACCGGTGAGCCGGTGGTGGACCGAGGCGGTCGCCGCGCTCGGCGACGTCGTACCGCTGCCGCTGGCCGCGCTGCTCCTGCTGCTCGCCGCGCTGCTGGCCGCCCTGGCCTGGTATTTCTTCCCGGCCTGGGTGCCCCGCCGGCTTCCCCGGCCGAGGCTGCGACTCCCCCGGCCGCGCCGGCCACGGCTACGGCTACGGCTACGGCTGCCGAGGCTGCGGCTGCCCCGGTTGCGCCTGCCCCGCCGGCGGCGGGCGGTCCGGCTCGGAGAACCGGCCGTCCCGGTGCCCGCACCCCGGACGCCCGAACCGGCGGCGCCCGGTCACGCCAGCCTCGCCGACCGGCTCGCCGCCGAGGGCCGGTACGCCGAGGCGGTCCGGGAACGGCTGCGCGACATGGTCCGCGCGCTGGTGGACCGGCAGGTGGTGGAGCCGCGCCCCGGGATGACGGTCACCGAACTGACCACGGTCGCCGCCCACGTCCGGCCCGAGGTGCGGCCCACCCTGCACGCCGCCGGCACGATCTTCTCCGACCTCTGGTACGCGCAGCGCCCGGCCACACCCGAGCACGACCGCCGGATGCGCGACCTCGCCACCGACCTGCGCCGCGAGCTGGCCGGGGACGGTGAGCGCCGATGACCGCCACCCTCGACCCGACCCGCCCGGTCGCCCCGCCGCCACCCCGGCGACGCCGGCACCGGGCCCTGATCCCGCTCGGGCTGGCGGTGCTGCTGATCGCCGCCACCCTGGTGTTCCACGCCGTCGACCAGCCCGACCCCACCGACCGGGGCTTCCTCTCCCCGGTCGCCACCGGCGACGACGGCGGTAGCCGCCTGGCCGCGGCGCTGCGCGAGCAGGGCGTGACCGTACGCCGGGAGACCGACCCGGGCCGGGCGCTGCTGGCCGCCAGGTCGGGCCCGACGACGCTCTTCGTACCGGCCCCGGAGCTGCTGCACCCGGCCACCGTCGCCGCGCTGGCCGACCTGCCCGCCGGCAGCCGGCTGGTGCTGGTCGACCCGCCCCGCCGGGTGCTGGAACAGCTGGATCTGCCGCTGCTGCCCACCGGGGACCGCTGGGCCACCCGGGCCACCACGCCCGACGCCGACGGCCACCCCTGCCCGCTGGCGGAGGCCGTCCGTGCCGGTACCGCCGCCGCCGACCGCCAGCGGTACGCGGCCCGGGACGCCGCACCGGTCGACCGCTGCTACTCCGGCGGGCTGGTCCGGGTGCCGTGGCCGGTCGAGGTGGTGGTGATCGGGGCCAGCGACCCGTTCCGCGACGAGCGGATCGACGAGTGGGGCAACCTCGCCCTCGCCACCGGCCTGCTCGGCGGCACCCGACCGCTGGTCTGGCTCGACCTGCCCGCCCCGGCACCCGCGCCGAGCGGGCCGGGCTGGTCGCCGAGCCCCACCGCCGGGCACGGCAACGGCGACGGCGCCCCACCCCGCGACCGGGGCTCCAGCGACGACCGGCCGGCCCGGCCCAACCCGCTCTGGGACGCGTTCCCCACCTGGTTCTGGGCGCTGCTGGTGCAGCTCGCGCTGGCCGGGCTGCTGGTGGTGCTCTGGCGCGCCCGACGGCTCGGCCCGCCCGTACCGGAGCCGCTACCGGTGACCGTCCACTCCGCCGAGACGGTGCTCGGCCGGGCCCGGCTCTACCGCCGGGCCGGTGCCCGGGGGCCCGCCGCCGAGACCCTGCGCGCCGCCGCGCTGGACCGGCTGCTGCCGCGGCTCAACCTGCCGCCCGACACGCCGCCCGCCGAGGTGGCCGCCCGGGTCGCCGCGTACGCCGGAGCCGACCCCGAGCGGGTGGCGGAGCTGCTGCACGGCGCCGACCCGACCACCGACCAGGAGCTGCTGGAGCTGGCCCGCGACCTGGACACCCTGACCCGTACCGTCGTCGCCCACCCGACCGAAGGAGATCCCCGGTGACCGGACCCGTCATCGCCGCCGCACCGGCCGTCCCGCAGCCCGACCCCCGGGCCGCCCTGCACCGGCTGCGGGCCGAGGTGGCCAAGGCCGTCGTCGGGCAGGACGCGGTGGTCACCGGGCTGGTGATCGCGCTGCTCTGCCGGGGGCACGTGCTGCTGGAGGGCGTACCGGGGGTGGCCAAGACCCTGCTGATCCGGACCGTGGCCACCGCCCTCGACCTGGACTCCAAGCGGGTGCAGTTCACTCCGGACCTGATGCCCGGCGACGTCACCGGGTCGCTGATCTTCGACCCGCACACCGCGGCGTTCACCTTCCGCGAGGGACCGGTCTTCACCAACCTGCTCCTCGCCGACGAGATCAACCGGACGCCCCCGAAGACCCAGTCGGCGTTGCTGGAGGTGATGGAGGAGCGGCAGGTCTCCGTCGAGGGCGAGCGGCGGATGCTGCCCGACCCGTTCATCGTCGCCGCCACCCAGAACCCCGTCGAGTACGAGGGCACCTACCCGCTGCCCGAGGCGCAGCTCGACCGGTTTCTGCTCAAGCTGACCGTGCCGCTGCCCAGCCGCGACGAGGAGCTGGGCGTGCTCCGCGCGCACCACGCCGGCTTCGATCCGCGCGACCTCGCCGCGGCCGGCGTACGCCCGGTGGCCACCGCAGCCGACCTGGCCATCGCCCGGGAGGCGGTCCGGCGGGTGCACGTGGCCGAGCCGCTCTTCGGTTACGTCGTGGACCTGTGCCGGGCGACCCGGGCCACCCCGGCGCTGGAGCTCGGCGCCTCGCCCCGGGGCGCCACCGCGCTGCTCAACACCGCCAAGGCGTGGTCCTGGCTGGCCGGACGCGACCACGTCACGCCGGACGACGTGAAGGCGGTGGCCCGGCCGACCCTGCGGCACCGGCTCCGGCTGCGCCCCGAGGTGGAGCTGGAGGGCGTGACCGTCGACGCGGTGCTGGACACGGTGCTGGCCACCGTGCCGACCCCGCGATGACCTGGCGAGCCGCGCTGCTGCTCGCCGCGGGCGCGGCCACCCTGCCGGCCTGGCCGGCGCCGTTCCTCGGCGTCGCCGTGATGACCGGCGCCGTGCTGCTGCTCGTCGCCCTCGACTGGGCCCTCGCCGCGCCGCTGCATGCGCTCACCGTCACCCGCACCGGGGACCGGGCGATCCGGCTCGGCGGCACCGCCACGGTCACCCTGCACCTGGCCAACACCGCCGGCCGTACGCTGCGCGCCCAGGTGCGCGACGCCTGGCTGCCCTCGGCCGGAGCCCGGCCGGACGTACCGCCGGGACGGGTGTTGACCGTCGAACCTGGCGGGACGGTCTCGCTGCCCGTCCGGCTCACCCCGGCCCGGCGCGGAGACCGGCCGGCGGCGGCGCTGACCGTACGCTCGCTCGGGCCGCTACGGCTGGCGTTCCGGCAGCGCGCCGGCCGGCCGGCCACGCCACCGTGGACGCTGCGCGTGCTGCCCCGCTTCGACTCGCGGCGGCACCTGCCGGAGAAGCTGGCGAAGCTGCGGATCATCGACGGCGTCCAGGTGACCCGGGGGCGCGGCCACGGCACCGAGTTCGACACCCTGCGCGAGTACGTGGTCGGCGACGACGTGCGCTCGATCGACTGGCGGGCGTCCGCGCGCCGCTCGGACGTGCTGGTGCGTACCTGGCGGCCGGAGCGGGACCGCCGGCTGGTGTGCGTGCTGGACACCGGCCGCACCTCGGCGGTACGCGTCGGCGACGAGCCCCGGCTGGACACCGCGATCGACGCGGCGCTGCTGCTCACCGCGCTGGCCGCCCGGGCCGGCGACCGGGTCGACCTGCTCGCCGCCGACGCCTCGGTCCGGGCCACGGTCACCGGCAGCGGCCGACCCGCGCTGCTCGCCCGGCTGGTGGACGCGGTCGCCCCGCTCCAGCCGGCGCTGGTGGAGACCGACTTCGAACTGATCGCCGGCGAGGTACTACGCCGGGAGCGGCAACGCAGCCTCGTGGTGCTCTTCACCGCGCTGGAGGCGGGCGCGCTCGGCGAGGGGCTGCTGCCGGTGCTGCCCCGGCTGGCCGCCCGGCACCGGGTGGTGATCGCGGCGACCCACGACCCGGTGCTCACCGGGCTCACCGTCGCCCCACCGGCCGGCCCGGACGACGCGTACGCCGCCGCGGCGGCCTGGCGGGCGCTGGCCGAACGGGACCGGGTGCGGGCCGCGCTGGGCCGGCACGGGGTGACCGTGGTGGACGCTCCCGCCGACCGTCTCGCCCCGACGGTCGCCGACACCTACCTCCGCCTCAAGTCCCTCGGCCAACTCTGACCCACCCGGCCGGCCCCCGCACGCCGAGGGAGTGCGCGGAGTCACCGAAAGAGCGGCTGCTCCTTCCGGGGATCTGCGCCCACCACGGACGGGGGCGCCGGGCGGGTGGCGGCGTGGCGGCCGAGCAGCAGGGCGTACGCCAGGAAGGCCAGCCAGACGGTGGCGCCCACGGCCACCCGGACGGCGACCGGCAGCGGCGCCGGGGTCACGAACGCCTCCAGCAGCGCGGAGATCGCGAAGAGCCCGACCAGCCCGGCGGCGACCACGATCGCCGAGCGGCCCGCCTCGGCGACCGCCCGGCCGCGGCTCAGGTGCGCGGGCGGCGCGATCCACGCCCACCCGGTACGCAGCCCGACCCCGGCCGCCACGAAGATCCCGGTCAGTTCGAGCAGCCCGTGCGGGGTGATCAGCCCGAAGAAGACGTCGCCCCGGCCATACGAGATCATCACGCCGCCGACCACGCCGATGTTCAGCGCGTTCTGCCACAGGAGATAGAACACCGGCACCACCAGCACCCCCGAGGCGAGGCACTGCGCGGCCAGCCAGGCGTTGTGCGTCCAGAGGTGGAACGCGAAGGTCGGCGCGGCGAACTCGGTGTAGTAGCCGGCGAAGCCCGAGTCGACGAGTTGCCCGGCGGCCTCCTCACCGATGAACGCGGCGGCGGTGTCCGGGTGACCGGCGACGAACCAGATGAGGAAGAAGCTGAGCGCGCTGAATCCGGTGGCCACCCCGCACCACCAGGGCCATGCGCGGTAGAGGGCGGCCGGCAGGTCGGCACGGAGGAAGCGGCCGACCGCCGCCCAGGACGGCCGGGGCCGGCCGGTGATCCGCGCCCGGGCCGCCAGCACCAGGTGGGAGAGGCGGTTGACCAGCACCGGGTCGGGTGAGCGGCTGCGCAGCGCGGACAGGTGGGTGGCGGCCCGCTGGTAGAGCACGACCAGCTCGTCGACCTCGGCCGCGTCGAGCCGGCGCCGCCCGGTCAACTGTTCCAGCCGCCGCCACTCGGCGCCGTGCGCCGCCACGTACGCGTCGAGATCCACTCGTCCTCCCCCGTCCGGCGCTCATAGTGTTCACTGTGCGGGTGAGCGCGCAACCTCCCGCACCGGTCCGCTGGGCCGACGCCGGTCTGGTCAGCGGCGAGGCGGTGGAGCTGGACGTCCGGGCGGCCCGGCTGGGTTCCCGGGTGCTGGCCCTGCTGATCGACCTGCTGGCCCAGCTGGCGGTGGCGCTGCTGCTCGCGGCCGTGCTGTCGGTGGTGCTGGTCAGCCTGCCGTGGGACTTCGTGGACGCGGCCCTGTCCGGCGCGTTGCAGACGGTGGCGCTGGTCCTCGTGCTGGTCGGCTACCCGGTGCTGATGGAACGCTTCGTCGGCGGCCGGACGCTCGGCAAGCTGGCCGTGGGGCTGCGGGTGGTCCGCGCCGACGGCGGCCCGGTGGGCGTCGGCCAGTCGCTGACCCGGGCCCTGGTGGGCGTCGCGGTGGAGTGGCCGGGGCTGGTGCTGCCGCTGCTCAGCTGGGTGGCGAGCGTGACGGTGATGCTGACTGACCCGCGCGGGCGGCGGCTGGGCGACCTGGTGGCCGGCACGTTGGTGGTGCACACCCGGGCCGCGGGGGCCTGGCGGCCGGCTCCGCCGGCCGTGCCGCCGCTGCTCGGCTGGGCGCGGAGCCTCGACCTGACCCGGGTGGACGACGGGTTGGCCCTGGCCGTGCGGCAGTACCTCGGTCGGGTGCATCAGCTCGCCGAGCCGGACCGCAGCCGGTTGGCGCGACAGCTCTGGGCCGAAATCGTCGCGGTCACCTCGCCGCCTCCGCCGTGGGCGGCGCCCGAGCCGGCGTACCTGGCCGCCGTGCTGGCCGAGCGGGGCCGCCGTGCCGCACACCGGCTGGGACGTACCCGGGCGCTCACCGCCACCCTCTGGCCGGAGCTGGCCCTGCCGCAGGTCGCGGTCCCGCCGCAGGTCACCGCGGCGCCCCCGGTGACCGCACCGGCCGCGGCCGCGTTGCGGCCCGCCGTGCCCACCCAGCCAGATCCGGTACGCGGACAGCCCGCTACCGCTGAGGGAAGCCCGCCAACACCGGGAGCCCTCCAAGATGCTCGATACGGGAAGTAGCTGCCGCACAGTGACCGCGAGACCACTCGATCCAGGATCAAGTGGGAACCTGCCAGTGACGAGGCACCAGGGCTGAGCCGGTCAGGAGAAGAGCGCGCGGCCCCACCAGTCGGCGGCGTCGCGGACGCCCGGCGGGCAGGCGAAGATCCCGCTGGAGACGTGCCGCAGGTACTCGTTCATCGCGTCCTGCCGGGCGAGCCGGGTCTGGATCGGCACGAACTGCCGGCGCGGGTCCCGCTGGTAGGCCATGAAGAAGAGCCCGGCGTCGAGCCGGCCCAGCCCGTCCGAGCCGTCGACGAAGTTGTAGCCGCGACGTAGCAGGTGCGCGCCGTTGTTCTGCCCGGGGTGGGCGAGCCGGACGTGCGCGGTCTCGGCGATCACGGGCTGCCCGTCGTCGCCCTTGGCAGCGAAGTCCGGCTCGTCGAACTCACCGGCCTTGCCGAGCGGCGCGCCGCTGCCCTTGGTCCGGCCGACGATCTGCTCCTGCTCCGCCAGCGAGCTGCGGTCCCACGTCTCGATCAGCATCCGGATCTTGCGGGTGACCAGGTAGGACCCGCCGGTCATCCAGTCCGGCCCGTCGCCGGGCTGGGCCCAGAGCTGCTCGCGGAGCAGGCCGGCATCCTCGGCCTTGAGGTTGGCGGTGCCGTCCTTGAAGCCGAACAGGTTGCGCGGGGTGGCCTGGTCCCGCGAGGTCGAGGAGGTACGCCCGAAGCCGAGCTGGGACCAGCGGACGCTGACCACGCCCATGCCGATCCGGGCCAGGTTGCGGATGGCGTGCACCGCCACCTGCGGGTCGTTGGCGCAGGCCTGGACACAGATGTCCCCGCCGGAGATCTCCGGCTTGAGCGCGTCCCCGGCGAAGTGCGGCAGGTCGGCGAGGGCGGCCGGACGCTTGTCCGCGATGCCGAACCGGTCCTTGCCCTCGGCGTCGCGAAACAGCGTCGGGCCGAAGCCGACGGTGAGGGTGAGCTGCGACGGGGGCAGGCCGAGCGCCTCGCCGGTGTCGTCCGGCGGGGCCTCCGGGACGCCGCCGACCGCGCCGATCAGGCCGGCGTCCTTGCCGGCGGTCATCCGGGCCGTGGCGGCGGTCCACTCCTGCAGCAGCGCGACGAGCTTCGCCCGGTCCTTTGTGATCACGTCGAACGCGACGAAGTGCAGCCGGTCCTGGGCCGGGGTGGTGATGCCGGCCTGGTGCTCGCCGTGGAACGGCACCGCCCCGGCGGCCTTGTCGGTGGCCGCCGCGTGGTCGCCGCCGCTGAGCAGCGCGCCCGCGCCAGCCGCCGCCCCGGCCACGCCGGCGGCACCCACGCCAGCCAGGGTGATGGCCCGCCGCCGGGACAGCGTGCCCGCGCGCGGCGTTTCGGTGGCCTGCTCGCTCATGTCGCCTCCCCGCGGTCGCCGCCGCCCAGCGGCCGAGCCCCGATGATCTGCTCGCTCATGGCGTCACCTCCGGGCCGGGTCGTCATCGGGCGACGACCGCGGCCACCTTGCTGATCGGCTCGGCCAGCGCGTTGATGCTGTCCGACAGCTCCTTCAGCTCGGCCTTGCTGAGCTGGGTGTGCAGCTTCCAGCCGTCACCGGCCCGGTGCTTGCCGAGGGTGGCCTCGACGTTGGCGAACTCGGTGTCGAGCTGCTTGACCAGGTCGGCCGAGCGCTGCTCGAGGGCCGGGCGCAGGGCGGCGATGGCGGCCTTGGTGCCTTCCAGGTTGGCGTTGAAGTCCCAGAGGTCGGTGTGCGAGTACCGCTCCTCCTCGCCGGTGATCTTGCCGCTGGCCACCTCGTCGAGCAGCGCCTTGGCGCCGTTGGCGAGCTGGAGGGGGGTGAGCTTCTCGGCGTTGGCCTTCGCCACGATCGCCTTGACGTCGGTGAGCAGCTGGTCGGCGATCGCGCCGTCCTTGCTGACGTCGCCGGTGGTCCACAGGTCCTTCTCGATGCGGTGGAAGCCGGTGAACTCCATGCCCTCCTCGACGACCTCCTCCCGGCCGTCGATCTTCGGGTCGAGGTCGCCGAAGCTCTCCGCGACCGGCTCGATCCGCTCCCAGTAGGTGCGGGTCACCGGGTAGAGCGCCTTGGCCTTCGCCACGTCGTTGGCCTTGACCGCGGCCACGAACTCCTCGGTCTTGGTGAGCAGCGCGGCGGTCTGGCTCTGCACGTACCGCTGGTAGCTGACGGTGGCCTCGGTCAGCGCGGCGTCGGGGGCCACGGTCGCGGCGGTGCCGCTGACCTTCAGCGCGCCCCGGATGCCGCGGCCGCTCATGCCGGGCTTGCAGGCGGTCTCGTACGTCCCGGCGGGCAGCTCGACCCGCAGCTCGCGGCTCAGGCCGGGGGCGATGTTCTCCACCTCGCCCATCACCCGGTCACCGGCGGCGTAGACGTAGAACTCGTTGACCTTGGATCCGGAGTTGGTCACCTTGAAGGTCACCTGACCGGCCTCGATCTCGGTGGTGCCGACCTCACAGGCGCTGTCGGTGGCCTTGACCGCGATCGGCCCGCCGGACTTCGCGTCGGGCTTGTCGTCGCCACCGCCGCAGCCGGCCAGGCCGGCGACGGCGAGCATCCCGGCGGCGGGCACGAGGAATCGAGTGGTACGCATCGGTGCGGTGTCTCCTCGGAAACGGGCTGTCAGGCGGGCTGCACGGGGCTGGCGGACGCTTCGGTGGCGGGCTTCGCCGCCTCGGCCGGCTTGGCGGCGGGCTTGGCCGGCTTGCGCAGGAAGAGGACGAGCACCGGCACCGCGTACGCCACCCAGGCGACTATCTCGAAGACGCTCGGCGTGGGGGTGATGTTGAACATGCCGCTGAGCAGGGTCGCGTACCAGGTGCTCGGGTCGAGCGCGGAGGAGATGTCGAAGGCGTGGTTGTTCAGGCCGGGCAGCACGCCGGCCTCCTGGAAGTCGTGCACGCCGTACTTGAAGATGCCGGCGGCGACCAGGATCAGCAGGGCACCGGTCCAGGTGAAGAACTTGCTCAGGTTGAGCTTTAGGGCGCTGCGGTAGAGCAGGAAGCCGATCAGCACGGCGGTGGCGATGCCGCCGACCAGGGCGAGCATGGCGTTGCGGCCGGCACCGCCGGCGGTGCTCTGCGCGGCGGAGTAGAAGATCAGGGCGGTCTCCAGGCCCTCCCGGATGACCGCGAGGAAGGCCATGCCGGTCACCGCGAACGCGCCGACGGCCAGCGCCTCGGTGAGCTTGCCCCGCAGCTCACCGGCGATGCTCCGGGCGGCCTTGCGCATCCAGAAGATCATCCAGGTGACGAAGACGACGGCGGCCACGGAGGTGACGGCGTCGAAGAGTTCCCGCGACTCCGAGGTCTGGAGGAGCGTGGTCGAGGTGTACTCGATCAGCCAGCCGAAGAGCACCGACAGGGCCACGGCGGCGCCGACCCCGAGCCACACGTGCGGCAGCCGGTTGCGGCGGTTCGACTTGACCAGGAATGCGACCAGGATGCTGACCACGAGGGTCGCCTCCAGGCCTTCCCGCAGGCCGATCAGATACGTGGCGAACATCGGTACTCCGTGGTTAGTTAGGCACGCCTCAGTTAACTTAGGGCAGCCATACCTTCCTCCTGATCGCGCACCGCGTCAAGTCGTTCATGGCAATGTCACCCGAATCGACGCCAAGAGGACACGCGCTGGCCAGCCCACCGTCTCCCGCCGGTGGCGCGGGGCACCAGGGGCCTTCGGCCCCACCTGGCCACCGGGAGCCGGCGCGCAGCGCCGGAGCCGACCGGTGTCCGCGTACGCGAAAGGGACCGGGACGGCCGCGCGGCGGTCGACCCCGGTCCCTTTCGGGCGTGGCTCAGTACCGGTAGTGCTCCGGCTTGAACGGGCCCTCCTGCGGCACGCCGAGGTAGGCGGCCTGCTCCTTGGTGAGGGTGCTCAGCTTCGCGCCGAGCGCGTCCAGGTGCAGCCGGGCGACCTTCTCGTCCAGGTGCTTCGGGAGCACGTAGACGCCGATCGGGTAGTCCTGCGTCTTGGTGAAGAGCTCGATCTGGGCGATGGTCTGGTTGGCGAACGAGTTCGACATCACGAAGCTCGGGTGCCCGGTGGCGTTGCCCAGGTTCAGCAGGCGCCCCTCGGAGAGCACGATGATCGCGTGGCCGTCGTCGAACCGCCAGACGTCGACCTGCGGCTTGATGTTCTCCCGGGTAACGTCGGAGCGCTTCGCCAGGCCGGCCATGTCGATCTCGTTGTCGAAGTGGCCGATGTTGCCGACGATGGCCTGGTGCTTCATCCGGGCCATGTGCTCGTTGCTGATGACGTTGAAGCAGCCGGTGGCGGTGATGAAGATGTCCGCCTGCTCGACCACGTCGTCCAGGGTGGCGACCTGGTAGCCGTCCATCGCCGCCTGCAGCGCGCAGATCGGGTCGACCTCGGTCACCACGACCCGGGCGCCCTGGCCGCGCAGCGACTCGGCGCAGCCCTTGCCCACGTCGCCGTAGCCGAGCACGACCGCCAGCTTGCCGCCGATCAGCACGTCGGTGGCCCGGTTGATGCCGTCGATGAGCGAGTGGCGGCAGCCGTACTTGTTGTCGAACTTGCTCTTGGTCACCGAGTCGTTGACGTTGATGGCCGGGAAGAGCAGCGTGCCGTTGCGGTGCATCTCGTAGAGCCGGTGCACGCCGGTGGTGGTCTCCTCGGTCACGCCCTTGATGCCGCCGGCGATCCGCGTCCAGCGCTGGCCGTCCTCGGCGAGCGAGCGGTGCAGCACCTTGAGGATGACCGCGTACTCCTCGGAGTCGGCGGACTCGACCGGCGGCACGACGCCGGCCTTCTCGAACTCGAAACCCTTGTGCACGAGCAGGGTGGCGTCACCCCCGTCGTCCAGGATCATGTTGGGGCCCTGCCCGTCCGGCCAGGTGAGCACCTGCTCGGTGCACCACCAGTACTCGTCCAGGGTCTCGCCCTTCCAGGCGTACACCGGGACGCCGGCGGGGGCCTCGGGGGTGCCGTTCGGGCCGACGACGATCGCGGCGGCGGCGTGGTCCTGGGTGGAGAAGATGTTGCAGGACGCCCAGCGGACCTGCGCGCCGAGCGCGACCAGGGTCTCGATCAGGACGGCGGTCTGGATGGTCATGTGCAGCGAGCCGGTGATGCGGGCGCCGGCGAGCGGCTGGGCGTCCGCGAACTCGCGCCGGATCGCCATCAGACCGGGCATCTCGTGCTCGGCGAGCTGGATCTCCTTGCGCCCGAACGCGGCGAGCGACAGATCCGCCACCTTGTAGTCGCCCTCGGCGAGGGTGCTCGGCCGGGCCTCGGACGACGCGCCGCTGGGGGTCGCCGGGAGGGTGCTGGTCATGGAAGCTCCTGTCGAACGAAGTGCTGCGCAGCTCTTTACCTTACGCGCGTGGCCTTCTTCACCCGTGCCCGGTTGTCCGGTGATGGCCGATCCGGTCGGCGGACAGCGCACGGGGCGGTCGGTCGTGAACGGACTCTCCGCCCACGGTCCGGCCGCCCCGTGCATCCCCCCGGTTTGGTTCCCCGCGCGTTACCGGACCTTCGTCGCGACAACGCTGCGTACCCATAGAGTCACACTGAGCGACTGTCGCGTCAAGCTATTTCGGGAAAGTCGGACTCGTCTCGTTGCTGCGCTGCGGTCAGCGCAGACCGCAGGTGGCGACGTACGCCTCGCCCTCTCCGCCGAGCACCAGCGGCCCGCCGGCCGCCGTGCCCACCGCCGCCTGCCCCGCGCCCAGGACGACCGCGCCCACCCCGTCGTCCACGGCGAGCTTGCCGGCGCGGCAGAGCACCACCCGCGGGCCGGGCAGCGCCAGCCGTACGCCAGGGCCGCCGGCCACCTCGACCCGGTGCAGCGCGAAGTCGTCGACCGGCACCGGCCAGGTCACCACCCCGGGCGCCACCGGAACCGGGGCGACCACCGGCTCGTCGAGCACCTCGAACCGCAGCACCCGCAGCAGCTCGTCCACGTCCACCCGCTTCGGGGTGAGCCCCCCGCGCAGCACGTTGTCGCTGGCCGCCATGATCTCCACGCCGGTGCCCCGCAGGTAGGCGTGCAGGTTGCCGGCGGGCATCCAGATCGCCTCGCCCGGGGCCAGCCGGACGTGGTGCAGCAGCAGCGCCACCAGCACCCCCGGGTCGGCCGGGTAGTCGACCGCCAGGCTCCGGGCCAGCACCGCGTCCGGCCCGCGGACCTCCGCCGTCAGCACGGCGGCCACCAGCCCGGCCCGCTCCGCCGCCGGCCAGCTCAACAGCAGGCGTACGGCCTCGCGCAGCCCCGCCGGCCCGGTGCGCAGCGCCGCCACCACCGGCTCCAGCGCCGGTACGCCGAACGCCGCGAGCGCCGCCGCCGACTCGGCCGGCTCCCGGAACCCGCAGAGCGCCTCGAACTCGGAGAGCGCGACCAGCAGCTCCGGCTTGTGGTACGGGTCGACGTAGTTGACCCGCTCGGTGTCGGCCGCGTGCCCGGCCCGGGCCTGCTCCGCGTCCGGATGAGCCTGGAGGCTGAGCGGGGCGTCCGCGGCCAGCACCTTGAGCAGGAACGGCAGTCGGGTGCCGAACCGGCCGACCACCCGCTCGCCCAGCCAGTGCGCCGGCTCGGCGAGCAGCAGCTCGGTCAGGCTGACCGGGGTGCCGTCCCGGTCCACCGTGGCCGGGGCGCCCGGGTGGGCGCCCAGCCACAGCTCGGCCTCCGGCCCGTCGCTCGGCACCGGGCGCCCCTGAAACTCGGCGATCGCGGTACGCGAGCCCCAGGCGTAGTCCCGGATCCGGCCCTGCAGCAGCTCCACGTCAGCTCCCGGGTCGTCCCGGAATCTGGTCCGACGTCGCCTCCGGCTGCGGCACCGCGGTGTGCGACGCCGCACCGGTGCCCGCCTGGTCCGCCGCCGCGCTGTAGATGTCCGGCTCCAGGTAGATGACCCGGGCGATCGGCACCGCGCTGCGGATCCGCGCCTCGACCGCGTTGATGCCCCGAGCCACCTCCTCGGCGGTCTCGCACGGCGGCACCGCGATCTTCGCGGCCACCATGAGCTCCTCCGGGCCCAGGTAGAGGGTCTTCATGTGGATGATCCGCTCGACCTCCGGGCCGTCGGTGACGGCCCGCTCGATCGCGGCCACCTCCGTCGCCTCGGCGCCCTCGCCGAGCAGCAGGCTCTTGGTCTCGACGGCCAGGATGACCGCGATGGTCACCAGCAGCACGCCGATCATCGCCGTGCCGAGCGCGTCCCACTTGCCGTTGCCGCTGGCCAGCGTCATGCCGACGCCGAAGAGCGCGAAGACCAGACCGACCAGCGCGCCGAAGTCCTCCAGCAGCACCACCGGCAGCTCGGGCGCCTTGGCCCGCCGGATGAACCGCACCCACGACTGGCTGCCCCGGATGTGGTTCGACTCCTTGATCGCGGTGCGGAACGAGAAGGACTCCATGCCGATCGCGACCACCAGCACGCCCACCGGAACCCACTGCCAGCTCGTGATCGGCTCCGGGTGCGACCACTTGTGGTACGCCTCGTAGAGCGCGAACAGCCCACCGAGGCTGAACAGCACGATCGACACGATGAACGCGTAGATGTAGCGCTCCCGGCCGTACCCGAAGGGGTGCTCCGGGGTGGCCAACCGCTTGGCCCGCCGACCGCCCAGCAGCAGCAGGCCCTGGTTGCCGGAGTCGGCGACCGAGTGGATCGCCTCAGCCAGCATCGACGAGGAGCCGGTCAGCAGGAACGCCACGAACTTGGTGACGGCGATGCCGATGTTGGCCGCCAGGGCGGCCACGATCGCCCTGGTCCCACCGTTGGCGCTCACGCTGCCGCCCCGCTTCGCGCCGCTCCCCGCCCGATGCCGCACGTGCTCACTGGTTTGCCAGCTCCTTCATCTCCGTGATGGCCGGAACGGCCATCGGGTCCAGCCCGTGTGCTAGGGCGAGATAGACCGAGGCGAAGTCCGGGACCGCGATCAGCGAGGCGAGCCGCTCCAGCGCCGAACCGCCCTCGGCGGTGACCACGTCGCAGCGCACCCCGCGCCGCTCGGCGAGGGTCTGCACGGCCTCGGCCCGGCGCTCCTCCACGGCGAGCGGCTCGTCGGTGTCGTCCTCGGCGTTCAGGCCACCGTCGCGCAGTAGCACCAGCCGCAGCCGGGTGGCGTCACCGCCGCCGGCCTCGTCCGGGTCGGCGAAGATGTCCCGCTCCCCCTCGGCCAGCCCGCCGAAGACGCCGTCGAGGAGGCCGACCCGGCCCCGGCCCGCCTCGCCCAGCGCCCCGGTGACCACCGGGTAACGGGCGTTGGCGGAGAGCGTGTCACCGAACCGCCGCGCGGCCACCGTGGCCAGCGGGGACGAACCCCACACGATCGGGATCGACCCGGCCAGGCCGAGGGCCAGCGACTTCGCCGGGTTGACGAAGGACTCGGCGGTGGGGCGGGACCGGTCGGCGTCCGCGTCCAGCCGGGCCGCGGTCTCGGCCAGGTCCGCCTCGTTGACCTTCACCAGCCCGAGCGTACGGGCGGCGAGCAGGACGGGCACGGTGAGCGCCCAGAGACTGGCCCGGGCCGGGGCTCGCCGGGGCACCGGGATGAACGGCGCCCGGGCCCGCTCGGCCACCGACTGCAACTGGGAGTCCGGGGCGCCGACGGCGACCAGCCGGGCACCCCGCCGGTGTGCGGCCTCGGCGGCGCCCAGGGCCTCGGGGCTACGGCCGGAGGCGCTGACCGCGATCACCACGTCCGCCGCGCCCACCCAGCCGGGGACACCGGCGCTGCGGTGCGGGATGACCGGCACCGGGCAGCGCGGACCGGCCACCGTGGCCAGCACGTCCCCGGTCCGCCCGGCGGTGCCGATACCCGCGATCACCACCGCCCGCGGCCTGCCCTCGTCGGCGAGCACGCTCAGGTTCGCCTCGGCGGTGAGTGCCGCCGACTCGCGTACCTGCGCGCCGGCGGAGGCGGTGAACCGGAGCATGCCGCCGGGATCCTGCTCGGCGAGCAGCTCCGGGTCGTCCAGCAGCGACTCGTCGGCGTGCCGGTACCCGCTGACCCCAGCCGTACCCTCCATCACCGCTGCGACCCCGAGCCGCCACGCGCGTCGTCGCCCGCGGGCCCACCGCGCGCCTCGTCCAGCAGCAGCACCGGCACGTCGTCGCGGACCTCGAAGATCCGACCGCACTCCGTACAGGTCAGCGTCTGCGCCTGCGGGTCGTAGTCGAGCGGTGCGTGGTGCGTGTCCGGGCAGGCGAGAATCTCGAGCAACTGCGGGTCCAGGGCCACGGCGCGGCTCCTTCCACGTATGCGGTCTCACCGGTCGGCGGTGCCGTCCGGCGCACGCGATCTTATCGGCGAACCTGTGCCGGCACCGCGCCACTGCGCGAGATCATCTCGGCACCGTCGACGCCACCGGCCGCCGCGGCGGCAACACGGGTCGCCACCACACACCGTCACCGTAACCCCCGGCGGGCGGCCAGGCTCGGGCTCAGCGGGGCGGGCGGGGCAGCACCGTGGTGGCGTCGCCGGCGGCCGGCGCCGGCGGTTCCCCGCCCGGGCGGTCGCCGGCGACGGGGGCGCCGTACACGTTGCCCGTCTGGCGGGGCGAAGCGGGCCCGCCGTAGACGGTGGGGGTGGCCGGCTGCTGCCCGTACACCTGGCCGGTCGGAGCCCCGGACCGGTACGTGGTGCCGGCGCTGCGCGGCAGCGGGACCGGCGGGTGACCGCCCACCCGCTCGTCGACCTTCTCCGCCCGGTTGCGACGCACCAGCAGCACGATGAGGGCGACACCGACGAGCACCAGTGCGATGCCGAACCACATGATCGGGGAACCTCCGGAGGACGAGTCGGCGGCCGCGGCGCTGGATCCGACGGTCGGGGCGAGCGCGGCCACCGCGGCGGTCCCGCCGTCGGCCCCCGGCGGGGACGTCGCGGCGCTGGGCGTGGGGGTCGGGGAGGGCTTCCGGGACGGCGTCGCGGACGGCGTCACGGCCGCCGCCCCGCCCACCACCCGGGCCTCGTCGGCCGCCCTGCCGAGTTCCCGGCCGGCCGCGGTGCTCGCCTCACCGATGACGGTCAACCGCCCGCTGCGCGCGCCGCTAAGGAAGGCGACCCGGTAGCGAACCGTGATCTCCTTGCCCTTGCACAGGTTCGGCTTGGCCGGGGACGTGAACGACGTGCGCACCGTGCCGCCGCCACCAGAGACCGGCACCGGCGACCAGCGCCCGTCATAGTTGACCTGCACCTGGACCTGGTTGGCCGCGAGGCCGTCGAGCCGCAGGCCCAACGCGGTCCGCAGCAGCACGCAGCCGTCGGTACGCTTGCGCACCTCGACGGCCACCGTGCCGGGCGATCCCCCGACCTTGAAGCTGTCCGCGGCGCGCAACTCCACCCGGTCGCCGTCGGCCAGGGCCGGAGACGCGCCGACGGCGACCAGGCCGCCCAGCATCACGCCGACCATGGCCAGTCGCGCCGCATGCCGCCTCACCGACATCTCCACCTCACCGTTTCCACCCCGACCGGGTCCGCCGGTAGGTTACTACCGCCCCTGACCAGCACCCGCCCATCGAGCGCGCCACATGTGCGCCGCGACACCCCGGCCGCCTCCGCCAGCCGCTCCATGTCCGACGTCTGCTGATCAGGGCGGTCCGCCGGTAGCCGGTCCGGGCGACGGCGGGTGGTCGGCTGCGTGCGTCGCGCTGATCGGCGATCGACCCGGCGGGTGCGTCGCGGCCGGCCGACGCTGGCCGGCGCTGGTCAACGCTGGTCGACCCGGTCAGCACTGGCCGGCCCAGTCGGCGCTGGCCGGCCCAGTCAGCGCTGGCCGGCCCGGTCGACGCTGGCTGGCCCGGTCGACGCTGGTCAGGCGAGGGCGGCGGCCAGCGCGCGCCGGCACAGCCGGTCGGCGGTGCGGGTGGTCTCCGGCAGCCGGTAGCTCGGCGTCAAGGCGAGCACCCGGTCGACCGCGTTGTCCAGGCTCATCCGATGACCGACGCTGACGAAGACCGGCTTCACCCCGTCCCGGGTACGCAGCACCCGGCCGACCACCTCACCGCCGTCGCGCAGGGGCGTCCAGGCGCCCCGCCCCGGGCCCGGCTCGTCCCACTCGCCGACCAGCGGGGTCTTGCCCACGCCGATCGCCGGGAGCCCGGTGACCAGGCCGAGGTGGCAGGCCAGCCCGAACCGGCGCGGGTGCGCCAACCCGTGCCCGTCGCAGACGAGCAGGTCGGGGCGGACGGTGAGCCGGTCCAGGGCCTCCAGCAGCGCGGGCAGCTCGCGGAAGGCGAACAGCCCCGGCACGTACCCGAAGGCGGGCCGGCCCACGCTGACCGCCTCGTCGACCACGGTCAGGGTGCCGGCGTCCAGTACCGTCACGGCCGCCGCGAGCCGGTCACCGCTCTCCGCGTACGCGACGTCGAGGCCGGCCACCCTCCTGGGCGCGGTCGGACCCGGCCCGACCAGGTCCACCCGCGACCGCAACTCCTCCTGTACGCGCAGCGCCTCCGCGACGTCGCCGGGCGGCACGTACGGGATTCCTCCGGCCGTCACGACCGGTCGGACTTCCGGCCAACGCCGGTGAACGCGATGCCGAAGGCCAGCCCGATCCCGATGCCCATGGCGATGCCCCCGGCGCCACCGATGGTGAGCAGCCCGATCATCAGCCCCAGCACGATCCCTGTCGCCCAGAGGGCGGCCTTGCGCGTACCCGTCACCGCCTCACCGTAGCCAGCGGATCAGCCCCAGGCCCCAGCTCTCGCGTCCCTGCCGTCCGTTGCTGGCCCACCCGGCGCCGGCGACCGGTGACCGGTGGCCCGAGTTTCCGGACGCTCATTCAGTGGGTGGCCAGGTGGTGCAGCGTCTGGGCGGTCAGCGAGTCGGCCAGTTCGGGCGTCGCCAGGATCATCCGGACCAGGTGGGGCCGCTGCGTCAACTGCCGTACCAGCGTCTCGGCCAGCAGTGGTTCGTCGCGCGGCGGCGCCTCCCAGGTCTCGTCGAGCATCCGTTGGATCCGTGGGTCGGCGAACAGCCGCGCCACGTCGCCGGCCGCCGCATCGTCCAGCTCCGGTGCCAGCCGCCGGAGGGCCGCCGCGTCGGAATGGTGCGCCAACTCGACCGGGGTAACGCCCGCAGCGAAGACCTGGTCGAAGTTCGTGCTCGCGGCGATCGCGTCCCGAACGAAGAGGCCGGCCGAGATCCGCTCGGTGTGTGCGTCGAGGTGCGCCCGCCGCACGTCGTTCGCATCGGCAGTCGGCGCGCTGCCCGGAAACGAGATGCCGTCCGCCCGGCGAAACATCGTGGACTCCCCGAGCAGGTGCACATGCCTGTGCGGGGTGTGCTGCCGGTACGGGATCTCGCCGAGTTGACGGGCACTGGTCGGGTCGGTGTCCACGGCGGCGGTCACGGACCGGACGACGTCGGCGCCCAGTCCTTCGAGGGAGCGGCCCAACATCTCCCAGGCGCGCAGCAGCGTCTCCTCGTAGCCGCGGTAGTGCTTCTCGAAGGCGGCATCGATGTCGCCCCGATCCCACGGCATCTGCGCGCTCACTTCGCCGACCTCCCGCCGGGAGGCGCTGACCGCCTCGCCGGCGAGGTTCAGGTCGGCACCGCCGCGGCGGGACCGCTCCGGGTCCAGCCAGATCTGCCCCTCCGCCACCGTGGTCAGTCTCAATGCGAGAGGACGGCGTCCGCCCGGCCGAGCAGCGCGCCGAAGTCGTTGGTACGCAGGAACTCCACCGACGGCGAGCCCGGCGGCAGGTAGCCGGCGACCAGTTCCCGGATCGCGGTCGCCACGGCGGACGCCCGCAGGACGGTGTCGGTGATCTTCCTGCTCAACGCCTTGGCTTCTCGATCGTAGAAGACCGACGGTGCCAAGCCGCCGCTGATCAGCTCGCCCCGGGCCCCGACCACCGTGGTCACCTGGCCGTCGTCGGAGCGCTCGGTCACCCGCAGTTCGGCCAGCCCGGTCGGGAGTCCGTCCAATTCGGACCGGAATCGCTGGCACTGGCCGTAGACCTCGTCGAACCGCGCCCGCATGGCACGGTTCGCGTCCCGGTCCGCGCTCTCCGCCACCGCCGCCCCTCTCCGTCACCGTGGGTAGGGCTGACCATACCGGTCGCCACGGAACTCATGGGGGCCGCAACTTCAGGCTGACCAATTTGATTAAGAATCGCCAGTGATCGTAGATTGGCCGTGTGGCCTTTCTTCGATCTGCAACGGCCGCGGAACGTCTGGGTTCACCCCGTGGGCTCCGGCTGCAGGGAGATGGGTCGCTGTGAGCCCTGGTTCTCCTCGGTCGACGCCGGGGCGATGAGTCGGTGAGCGGGAAGCTGTCGCTGGGCGAGGGCGGGGCCTCTCGTACCGCAGGTGCCCGCAGCCCGGTGCGTGTGGGCGTGGACGAAAAGACCGGCAAGGTTCTGTCGCAGGCCGTGGTTGGCGTCCAGCATCGTCAAGTCCCGCACGCGGCACCGACTCTTACTGCCTTCCCTGGATTGGAATGCCGCCGGCAAGGTCCCGGTGAGCAGGTCTGGATCAGCCGGGTCGATATTCGCCCCTGGGAAATGGCCCACACCGCAGACACTCTCGCGGACTTCGCGGCGGTGCTGGGCGTACAGCTCTTTTCACTGTGGGCGGAGCGCGGAGAGAGCATCATCGCCGTCGACGAGCTGGGCCGGATCTTCGCGCTCGACCAGGCCGGCGAGTGGTTCCTCGGCCCGGACATCGACGCCGCCCTGACCGCCCTGCTGCTCGGCCGCGCCCCGGGCCCGGGTGCACGATGACGGCACCTGGTGAGCCCGGCGGAAAGGGCCGCCGGGTTCGAGCACCGAGCTGCTGAGCCTCGGCCGGTGACCGGCCTGCCGAGGCCCCTGGAGATGACAACTTCGGTCGACCGGCTGGTCCGCCCACCGCATCGACCGCCGCCCCGAATATCTTGACGTCAATCGTTGGCGCTAATTATGGTCCTGACCGTAACCAGGCCGACGAATGGAGATGTCATGCCCCTCAGCCGTCGATCGCTCCTGGCTGGCAGCGCCCTCACCGGCGTAACCCTGGTAACCGAGCAGAGCCTGGGATTGTTGCCCGCGTCCGCCGAGAACGCCACGACGCCCACCCCGACGAGTTACGGTCCGGCCTCTTTGACCGCGGCCGTCCGCGGCGCCGCCGTCATCGGCGACCGCGTCTTCATCACCTCGCGGTTCAACACTCCTGACGGGAAGATGCGCCTGGGCGAGTTCAACGTGCACACCGGCGAAACCCACGCCATCGTGGATCTCGCCATCGCCAGCAGCGGCGGGCAGAAGCTGGCCACCGACGGGCACTACGTCTACGTGGGCCCGGCCGGGAGTGCAGACGTCTACCGGTACGACCCGCAGACGAAGGAGCTGATCGCCTGGGCGCGGGCCGGTGGCGCCACCACCTGGTACTACGACATGGTGGTGCACGGCGAGCACCTCTACATCGGCACGTACCCCGACTGCACGGTCAAGCGGATCCGCCTGGCCGACGCCACGGTCGAGACGTACGGCCGCATCTCGACATCCCTGTACGCGGCGGCCGTGGCCGTCGACGACGAGTACGTCTACGGCGGCTCGGCCGCGCCGGGCCGGCTGCTGATGTGGCCGAAGGAGGGCGGCGCGGCGACCGACCTGAGTGCACACCTCAGCGCCTCGCCGGTGGGCATCCTCGACATGACGGTCTCCGACGGTGTTCTCTACGTCGCCAGTGGCCGCCAGCTCATCTCCGTCAACCGGGACGGCACCGGGCGGGTCTCCCGAGACATTCCCACTGAGGACCGCTACGTCGACCAGGTCGCCGTGGGCAGCGACGGCAAGGTGTACGCCCTCTGCCGGCTCACCACGAACCTCTACGAGGTGACCGCCGACGGTCTGGTCAAGGTCGGCCAGCCCTTGGCGGACGTGGAGAACCAACTCCTCGCCCCGCTGCCCGGCGGCGCGCTGCTGGGGGTCAGCGGGCTGGGACACGTCTGGACGGCGACCCCCGGCGGTGCTGCCACCGTGTGGCAGACCGCCACCCGCGGCTTCGGCTACCCCGAGACCGTCCAGTCGATGATGCGGCACAGTTACGACACCGTCTGGGTGGGCGGGCACTACGCGATGACGGTGCACCGGCCGGAGGCCGGCACCAGCGAACGGTTCGACGTCAACGGCGAGGTCAAGGCGATGGCCGAGGGCAAGGCCGGCGTGGTGTACGCGGGCCTCTACCCGAGCACCCAGCTCGTGGCGATCAACCCGGACACCTTCGAGATCAGCCCACTGGGGCTGCTCGGTAACGAGCAGCTGCGCACCAAGCGCATCCACTTCGACAAGAAGCGCAACCAGCTGATCGTCGCGTCCAGCCCGCAGACCACGAAGCACACCGGCGCGCTGACCTTCGTCGACCTGGCCAGCGGCAGCTTCGACGTGCACCGGGAGTTCCTGCCGGAGCAGAGCGTGATGGACGTGGTGGTGCAGGGCACCACCGCCTACATCGTGGGCGACACCTACGGCGAGGGCACGAGCGGGCCGCTCCGCACGACGGCCCAGGTGGCGGCGGTGGACATCGTCACCCGCACGCTCTTGTGGCGCGAGGAGATCAAGCCGGACTGGCAGTCGTACGAGAGTGTGTACGTGGTCGGCAACCTGCTGTACGCGGTGGGCCGGCGTCCGCGCGGCGCCTGGTTCGCGTACGACCTGCACACGCGCACGGTGGTCATGGAGGGCGACCTCGGCGGCTATGGCCAGCTCAACGGCGCGAAGGGCCGGGTCTTCTCCTGGGTGCACTGGACGAACGACATCTCCGCGTTGCCGACCGTCCCGGGCGGCGAGGTCACCACTCTGTACGACAACGTGCCGCGCGGCTGGTACAACAACCCGATGTTCAGCTTCACCCCGAACGGCAGGTCAACCTGGGGCATGCTCGGCAACGATCTGGCGTTGTTCCCGCTGCCGGAGGAGTGACGGTCCGTCCGCCGGGATCGGCGCTGTCGCTTCCACCGGCGGAAGCTACAGCGCCACCCCGGTCAGCACCATGACGCGTGGCTCGGTGTAGTCCTCCATGGCGCTGCGCAGCCCTTCCCGCCCGACGCCGGAGCCCTTCACCCCGCCGTACGGCATCTGGTCGGCCCGGTAGGACGGCACGTCTCCCACGATCACCCCGCCGACCTCCAGCGTCCGGGACGCCAGGAAGGCGGTCTGCAGGTTGTGCGTGAAAACCCCGGCCTGCAACCCGTACGGCGAGTCGTTGACCGCGGCGAACGCGGCCTCGTCGCTCTCGACCCGGGCGACCACCAGCACCGGCCCGAACACCTCTTCCGCGCTGACCTTGGCCGTCGACGGCACGCCGGACAGCACGGTCGGCGGGTAGGTCGCGCCCTCCCGCCGGCCGCCGACCTCGATGGTGGCGCCGGCGGCGACCGCCTCGTCCACCCACGCCTCGACCCGCTCGGCGGCCTCGACGGAGACCAGCGGGCCGACGTCGGTCAGCTCGGAGGTGGGGTCCCCGGTCCGCAGCGCCTCCACCGACGCGACCAGCCGGGGCAGGAAGCCGTCGTAGAGCCATTCGTGCACGTACACCCGCTGGACGGCGATGCACGACTGGCCGGCCTGGTAGTTGGCGAAGGTGGCGATCCGGTGCGCGGCGAAGGTCAGGTCCTCGTCGGAACTCCAGTCCTCGCAGATCACCGCCGCCGCGTTGCCGCCCAGTTCGAGGGTCACGTGCTTGTCCGGGGCGGCCCGGCGGATGGCCGCGCCGACCGGCCCGGAGCCGGTGAACGACACCACCGGCAGCCGGGGGTCGGCGACCAGCTCGGCGGCGCGTTCGTTGGGCAGCGGCAGCACCGAGAACATCCCCTCGGGCAGCTCGGTCTCGGCGAGGATCTCGCCGAGCAGCAGCGCGGACAGCGGGGTGGCCGGGGCCGGCTTGACGACGATCGGCGCGCCGACGGCGATGGCCGGGGCGACCTTGTGCGCGACCAGGTTCAGCGGGAAGTTGAACGGCGCTATGCCCAGCACCGGACCCTTCGGTACCCGCCGGACTAGCGCGATCCGCCCGGTCGCCGCCGGGTCGGTGTCCAGGCGCTGCAGCTCGCCGGAGAAGCGTCGCGCCTCCTCGGCGGCCCACCGGAACGTGGAGACCGCGCGGCCCACCTCCGCCTTCGCCCACTTGACCGGCTTGCCGTTCTCCGCGGTGATCAACGCGGCGACCTCGTCGGCGCGTTCGGCGAGCCGCCGGGAGACGTGGTCGAGGGCCGCCGAGCGCGCGTGCGCGGGCAGGGCCGCGGCCGCCGCGGCCACTCCGGCGGCTGCCGCGACGGCGGCTTCGACCTGGTCGGGCGTGGCGAGGGTGGTACGCCCGACCGTCCGGCCGTCGTACGGGTGGGTGACGGTCAGCTCGCCCTCGCCGTGGGCGGGGCGACCGGCGACATAGAAGGCTCTCGGCTCCACGATCGGCAGCGTAGACGACGGGAAGGTCGCGCGGAAACAGTTGCCTTAGCCCTTGTCTGTTGCGAATTCAGTAGCCAAGATGGCAGTCAGATTGCGATAACCTCCGCTGACCTTCCCCCCGGCCATCCTCGGAGACTTCTGATGAGTGATCAGCAACAGCTGCGCAACTTCGTCAACGGCGAGTACGTCGACCCGGTGGACGGCGGCTACGCCGACCTGATCGACCCGTGCACGGGGGAGGTCTTCGCCCAGGCGCCGGTCTCGGGTGCCGCGGACGTGGACGCGGCGATGAAGGCCGCCGCGGCGGCGTTCGAGACGTGGCGGGACACCACCCCGGCCGAGCGGCAGAAGGCCCTGCTCAAGTTCGCCGACGCGGTGGAGGCCCGCGCCGCGGACCTGGTCGACGCCGAGGTACGCAACACGGGCAAGCCGCGCCAGCTCACCGCCGACGAGGAGCTGCCGCCAGCGGTGGACGAGTTCCGCTTCTTCGCCGGTGCCGCCCGCCTGCTGGAGGGCCGCTCGGCCGGCGAGTACCTGGCCGGCCACACCTCGTACGTGCGGCGCGAGCCGATCGGCGTCTGCGCCCAGGTCACCCCGTGGAACTACCCGCTGATGATGGCGGTCTGGAAGATCGCCCCGGCCCTCGCGGCCGGCAACACGGTGGTGCTCAAGCCTTCCGACACCACTCCGGTGTCGACGCTGCTGCTGGCCGAGATCGCCGCGGAGTTCTTCCCGCCGGGCGTGTTCAACGTGATCTGCGGCAACCGGGACACCGGCCGCGCTCTCGTCGCCCACCCGACCCCGCAGCTGGTGTCGATCACCGGCTCGACCCGGGCGGGCATGGAGGTGGCCGCCGCGGCCGCGCCGGACCTCAAGCGGACCCACCTGGAGCTGGGCGGCAAGGCCCCGGTGGTGATCTTCGACGACGCGGACATCGCGGCGGCGGCCGAGGCGATCGCGGTGGGCGGCTACTTCAACGCCGGCCAGGACTGCACCGCGGCGACCCGGGTGCTCGCCGGCCCCGGCATCTACGGCGACTTCGTCGCCGCCCTCGCCGAGCAGGCGCGCAACACGAAGACCGGCGCGCCGGACGACGAGGACGTGCTCTACGGCCCGCTGAACAACGCCAACCAGCTCGCCCGGGTACGCGGCTTCGTGGACCGGCTGCCGGACCACGCGAAGGTCGAGACCGGCGGCTCCCAGGTCGGCGAGCGGGGCTACTTCTACGCCCCGACCGTGGTCTCCGGCGTGCAGCAGGCCGACGAGGTCATCCAGCAGGAGGTGTTCGGGCCGGTCATCACCGTGCAGCGCTTCTCTGACGAGGACGAGGCGGTGCGCTGGGCCAACGGCGTCGAGTACGGCCTGTCCGCCTCGGTCTGGACCAGGGACCACGGCCGGGCCATGCGGATGACCCGCCGGCTCGACTTCGGCTGCGTCTGGGTGAACACCCACATCCCGTTCATCTCCGAGATGCCGCACGGCGGCTTCAAGCACTCCGGGCACGGCAAGGACCTCTCGGTCTACAGCCTGGAGGACTACACCCGGATCAAGCACGTCATGCACAACATCGAGGGCTGACCGGTGAGCGCGAGGAGTGAGCCGGGTCTGCGAGCCCCGCAGTCGCGAACGGAGAGCGGCCCCGTGGCATCGTCTGACGAGCTGCACAAGCGGCGCGGGGCCGCGGTCGCCCGGGGCGTCGGCAGCGTCATCTCGTCCTACGTGGACCGAGCGGGCGGTGGCACCATCACCGACGTCGACGGGCGGGAGTGGATCGACTTCGCCGCCGGCATCGCGGTGGCCAACGTCGGCAACTCCGCCCCGCGGGTGGTCGAGGCGGTGCAGGCGCAGGTCGAACGCTTCACCCACACCTGCTTCATGGTCGTCCCGTACGAGTCGTACGTGGCGGTGTGCGAGCAGCTCAACGCGCTGACGCCGGGGAGCTTCGAGAAGCGCTCGGCGCTGTTCAACTCCGGCGCCGAGGCGGTGGAGAACGCCGTGAAGATCGCGCGGCACGCCACCGGCCGGCCGGCGGTGGTGGTGTTCGACCACGCCTACCACGGCCGGACCAACCTGACCATGGCGCTGACCGCGAAGAACATGCCGTACAAGCACCGGTTCGGGCCGTTCGCCGGGGAGATCTACCGGGTGCCGATGTCGTACCCCCTGCGCGACGGCGGGCTCGACGGGGCGACCGCCGCGGCGCGGGCCATCGAGCTGGTGGAGAAGCAGGTCGGCGCGGAGAACGTGGCCGCCCTGCTGATCGAGCCGATCCAGGGCGAGGGCGGTTTCGTGGTACCCGCGGAGGGTTTCCTGCCGGCGCTGCGCGAGTGGGCGACGGCAGCCGGGGTGGTCTTCGTGGCCGACGAGATCCAGACCGGGTTCTGCCGGACCGGGGACTGGTTCGCCTGCCAGCACGAGGGTGTCGAGCCGGACCTGGTCACCCTGGCCAAGGGCATCGCCGGCGGCCTGCCCTTGGCCGCCGTGACCGGGCGGGCGGAGCTGATGGACGCGGTGCACGTCGGCGGCCTCGGCGGCACGTACGGCGGCAACCCGATCGCCTGCGCCGCCGCGCTGGCGGCCATCGAGACCATGCACGAACTGGACCTGGCCGCCGCCGCCCGGCGGATCGGCGCGACCATGGTCGACCGGCTGCGGGCGATCGCCGCCCGCGACCCGCGCGTCGCCGAGGTACGCGGGCGCGGGGCGATGCTCGCCGTGGAGATCGTGCAGCCGGGCACCCTGACCCCGGATCCGGCCGCCACGGCGGCGATCTCGGCGGCCTGCCACGCCGCCGGCCTGCTCACCCTCACCTGTGGCACGTACGGGAATGTGCTGCGTTTCCTGCCCCCGCTCGTCATCTCCGACGAGGAGCTGGCCCGGGGGCTGGACATCCTGGACGCGGCGTTCGGCTGACCCCGGCGGCCAGCCCGAGTTCGTGGCACACCATGGATTTCCATCCCCCCAGGCCATCCATGGTGTGCCACCCGCCGCCCGCCAGCCCGGTCAGCCTCACCGAGGGCGACGGATGCCGAGGGCGCTCTGCGCGGGAAGGGGCCCTTCCATCTCGCCGCTTGGCGGATCGGGGTGAGGTGGGTCACCATGGGCGGGAGGAGGTCGGTGGTGGCTGACCCGTGGCTCGCCCTGGAATTCGGTGCCGATCCGGCGGAGCGGATCGCGCAGGTCGGCGCCGCCCACGAAGCGTTCCTCACCGGCGGTAGGACACCGGACCGCGTCCGCGAGGTGGTCCGCCGATCGTGGGAGCGGTCCGCACTGCTCGACCCGGAGACCACCGCCCCGGTCGACCTCACCGACGACGTGCTGGAGAGCTACCGGGCGGCGCACCCCCTCGCGCCGGTGCTGCCGCTCTTCCGCGACCTGCTCGGCGGCATCGCCCTCGACGGCGCGCACCTGATGGCGGTCTGCGACGCGGACGGGCGGCTGCTCTGGGTGGAGGGCCATCCAGGGGTGCTCCGGCACGCCGAGCGGATGAACTTCGTGCCCGGCGCCCGCTGGGACGAGACGCACGCCGGCACCAACGCCCCCGGCACCGCCCTCGCCGTCGACCACAGCGTGCAGATCTTCGCCACCGAGCACTTCGTCCGACCGGTGCAGCGCTGGACCTGCGCCGCCGCCCCGATCCACGACCCGGCCACCGGCCGGCTGCTCGGCGCGGTCGACATCACCGGCGGCGACCACCTGGCCACCCCGCAGAGCCTCGCCCTGGTCCGGGCCACCGCGCGAGCCGCCGAGGCGTTCCTGGCCAACGCCGCCCCGGCCGAACCCGGCGTGGTGCACGTCGCCGCGCTCGGCCGCGACGAGGCGGAACTGCGCGTGGGCGGCCGGCGCATCCGGCTCGGCCGGCGGCACAGCGAGCTGCTGGTGCTGCTGGTCGACCACCCCGAGGGGCGCACCGGCGAACAGCTCGGCCTCGACCTCTACGGCGACGACCGGCTGCACCCGGTCACCCTGCGCGCCGAACTGTCCCGGCTGCGCCGGGCGCTCGGCGAGGAGCTGCTCGACTCCCGCCCGTACCGGCTGCGGTCGACCGTGCGCGCGGACTTCCGTACCGTCACCGAGCTGCTGGAACGCGGCGATCCGGCGGGAGCGCTGCAGGCGTACCCCGGGCCGTTGCTGCCCGGGTCGGACGCGCCGGGAGTGGCGCGGCTGCGCCGGCTGGTTGACGGGCAGCTCCGCGCGGCCGTGCTGGCCGGCGCGGACCCGGCGCTGCTCGCGGCCTGGACCGCGACGCCCGCCGGCGCGGACGACCTCACCGCCTGGCAGGCCCTGGCGCGGGCGCTGCCGCCGGGCGCGCCCCGCCGGCCGCTCGCCGTCGCGCGGGCCCGCCAGCTCGCCGAAGAGTACGACCTGCCGCGCGCAACGTCCCTGCAACGTCGGGGAAACTAGCGTCCCCCGCCATCCAGCCCTGACGGACGGCGGAGGTACCCATGGCGCGCTACGACGCCCCCACCCACTGGCAGTCCCGCTACGACCACTTCATCGGCGGCGAGTACGTGAAGCCGCACGGCGGCCGGTACTTCGAGAACCCCAGCCCGGTGACCGGGCAGACCTTCTGCGAGGTGGCCCGGGGCACCGCCGAGGACGTCGAGAAGGCCCTCGACGCCGCGCACGGCGCGGCCGACGCCTGGGGCCGCACCTCGGTCGCCGACCGGGCGGTCATCCTCAACAAGATCGCCGACCGGATGCAGGAGCACCTGGAGACCCTCGCGGTCGCCGAGACCTGGGAGAACGGCAAGCCGGTACGGGAGACGCTGGCCGCCGACATCCCCCTCGCGATCGACCACTTCCGCTACTTCGCCGGGGCGATCCGGGCCCAGGAGGGCTCCCTCGGCGAGCTCGACGACGACACCGTGGCGTACCACTTCCACGAGCCGCTCGGCGTGGTCGGGCAGATCATCCCGTGGAACTTCCCGCTGCTCATGGCGACCTGGAAGCTCGCCCCGGCCCTCGCCGCCGGCAACGCCGTGGTGCTCAAACCCGCCGAGCAGACCCCGGCGTCGATCCACTACCTGCTCTCGCTCATCGCCGACCTGCTCCCGCCGGGCGTGGTCAACGTGGTCAACGGCTTCGGCGTCGAGGCGGGCAAGCCGCTGGCCTCCTCGCCCCGGGTGGCGAAGGTGGCGTTCACCGGCGAGACCACCACCGGGCGGCTGATCATGCAGTACGCCAGCGAGAACATCAAGCCGGTCACGCTGGAACTCGGCGGCAAGAGCCCGAACATCTTCTTCGACGACGTCAGCGCCGCCCGCGACGACTTCTTCGACAAGGCCCTCGAGGGCTTCACCATGTTCGCGCTCAACCAGGGCGAGGTGTGCACCTGCCCGTCCCGGGCGCTGATCCAGCAGGGCCACTACTCGGACTTCCTCGCCGCGGCCGTCGAGCGGACGAAGGCGGTGCGCCAGGGCCACCCCCTCGACACCGAGACGATGATCGGGGCGCAGGCGTCGAACGACCAGCTGGAGAAGATCCTGTCCTACCTGGACATCGGCCGGCAGGAGGGCGCCAAGGTGCTGACCGGCGGCGAGCGGGCCGACCTGGGCGGCGAACTCTCCGGCGGGTACTACGTGCAGCCGACCATCTTCGAGGGTGACAACTCGATGCGGATCTTCCAGGAGGAGATCTTCGGCCCGGTGGTCTCGGTGACCTCCTTCGCCGACCTGGACGACGCCGTCAAGATCGCCAACGACACCCTGTACGGCCTCGGCGCGGGCGTCTGGACCCGGGACATCAACACCGCGTACCGGGCCGGGCGGTCGATCCAGGCCGGCCGGGTCTGGACCAACTGCTACCACGCCTACCCGGCCCACGCCGCGTTCGGCGGCTACAAGCAGTCCGGCATCGGCCGGGAGAACCACAAGATGATGCTGGAGCACTACCAGCAGACCAAGAACCTGCTGGTCAGCTACTCCCCGAAGAAGCTGGGCTTCTTCTGATGGGCGACCCGGTGACCCTGACCCCCGCGGCGGCCGACCTGATCCGGTCGCTGCGGGGGCAGCACGGCCCGCTCATGTTCCACCAGTCCGGCGGCTGCTGCGACGGCAGCGCCCCGATGTGCTACCCGGCCGGCGAGTTCCGCACGGGCGGCTCGGACGTCCTCCTGGCGTCGCTCGACGTCGACGGCGTCCCCGAGCCGGTCGAGTTCTGGATGTCCAGCGCCCAGTGGGAGCTGTGGAAACACACGCGGCTGACGGTCGACGTGGTCCCCGGTCGGGGCAGCGGCTTCTCCCTCGAAGCCCCCGAAGGGGTCCGCTTCCTCATCCGCTCCCAGCTCGCCTGACCAGCCAGGGCCTCCCGGCCACCGGGAGGCCCCGGCTACCCTTCCAGCACGGCCACAGCCTCGCGCAGGTCGCGCCGGAGCTGTTCGTCCTGCCAGGCGGTGTCCACGACGACCCCGCCGGTGATCACCCGCGAGTCCCGCTCGGCGAGGTCCCGCAGCGCCGGCAGCACACTCCGGGCATCCATCTCCACCAGCAGCGGCAGCACGCCGCGCGTCCAGCCCTCCTCGATGAGGCGGACCAGGACCGGCGCGAGGTCGTCCGGGGACACGCCGATCCGCCAGAGCGCCCGTACCGGCGCCACCGGACCCACCCGCTCGTCGAGCAGCTTCCACAGGGCCGGTTCGTACGCCGGGTCGGGGAACCGGGCCACCAGGTCGGCGGCGGCGGACGCGGCCCACCAGCCGGTGCCGAGCACCGCCTGGACGGTGGGCAGCACCGCGTCACGGTCGTCGGCAAGCTCCAGCACCGACCGGGCCGCCAGCAGCTGCGCGTACCTCTCCGCCTCCGTCTCCAGCGCCACCCCGGTCAGGTACGACCGCAGCCTGGGCAGCAGCGCGTCGAGCGCCGGAATCGCGTCGAAGGCCTGCCGGAGCCGCCAGTCGTCGCCGTTCGGCCCCGCATCGAGCTGCCGGGCGACCGCGGCCACCACCGGCTCGCCCTCACCCGCGGCCCGCCACAGCGCCACCCCGGCACGAACGTCGCCGTCGGAGGCCGCCCTCCGCAGCTCCGGCACCGCCGGCTCGGGCGCCGCCCCGATCGCGGCGAGCGCGGCCCCCACCCGCGTCGGGGCGACCGGCAGGGCGGCCACCACCTCCGGCACGGCGGCGGAGGCGGCCGACCCCCACCGTTCGAGCAGGGTGGCCAGCCCGGTGACCAGCACGGGGTTGTCCGCGCCGGCCAAACGACCCCGGGCCGCAGACAACACGGCTGCGCTGAAGGGTGGCTGGTCGACCGGCAGCCGCACCTCGTGCCCGCCGGCCCAGACCGCACAGATCACGTCGACCCAGCGCGGGTCGGCCAGCACGGCGAGGGTCTCCACCGCCCGCTGCTGAGGGGTGTATCCGGTGGCGTCCACCACCGCCGGCCAACCGGCAGCGACCTGTGCCAGGTCATCGGCGTACGCCGCCGAGGCGGGACCGGCGGTACGCAGCACCCCGACCGCCTCGGCCCGGACACTCTCGTCCGGGTCATGCAGCGCCGGCCCGAGCAGAGGCAGCAGCAGGGCCGGGGCGGAACGCAGCTGCCGGCAGCGCTCACCGATCGCGTACGCGGCGGCCTTGCGAGCCGGCGGTGCGGCGGTGCGGCGGTGAGCAGACGACCGAGCAGGTCCACCACGAACCGCTCGTCGGCCTCGCTCACCAACTCGTCCAGGGCCTCACCCTCGCGCTGCCAGTTGTAGTCGAGCTCCACCTCCGGGTCGAACGCCTCCACGGCACCCGCCGGCCAGGGCAGCCCGGCCCGATGGATCGCGACCACCGCGGCGACGCGTACCGGTGGCTCCTCCTGCTGCAGCGCGGCGGCCAGCAGGTCGGCGGCGCCGGCCGGGTCACGCAGCCCGAGCGCCAGCACCAGCGAGGCCCGGACACTCGGCACCTCCTCGATGGCCCACCGGGACCGCAACAGGGCGGCCGGCAGCCGGTCCCCGCACTGCGCCACCGTGTACGCCGCGTCCGCGCGGATCTGCGGGTCGGGGTCGGCGAGCAGCGGCGCCAGCCGGTCCGCCTGCGCCCGCACCGCCTCGCGGACCTCCTCGGCCTCGTCGCCGTACGCGTGGTGCGGGTCGGCGAGCATGCCCACGGTGGCCAGGATCTCGGATCGCTGGTGGCGGGCCGTCGATGCCAGCTCCACGAGGATCGGCACGGCCGGCACCGTGGCGGAGTAGACGGTGCCCTGGTGGAAGATGCTGCCGATGATCTCGCTGAGGGCCTCCTCGACCTCGTCCTCGTCGTCGGAGGCGAGGGCCCGCAACAGGTCGGGGACGTCCTCGGCCGTCCCGTAGGCGTGGGTGAGCCGCGTCCAGTCGATCTCGTCCAGCCGGTTCAGCACCCGCCGCACTCTACGCCGCTGCTTGACGCAGGCGACCCGTCGCCGTCGCGGTTGCAGTGTTAGCAGTAAGGCTCAGGCGATCTGACGAAGATCGTCTCCGTAGTCGAAGATGATCCGCAGCCTGGCCCCGAGGGCATTCGCGTACCGGCTCAGCGTGGCCACCTCGTTGACGTCGAGGTCGCCGTTCTCGATCTGACTCACCCGGCCCGGCGTGACACCCATGAGGTCGGCCACCTGCCGCTGGGTGAGCCCCAGCCGCTTCCGCTCTTCGGCGAGGTGGAAGGCGTGCACCCACGCCTCGGTGCGCGTCCACTCCTCCTCGTACGCCGCGTCGTCACCGCCGAGCTCGGCGCGAACCTCGTCCCAGTCGTAGAACTCCGTCATGGCTCCCCCCTTCGCTCGCGCTCATTGTCGAGCCAGGCCTTGTACGCAACCTCCGCCATCGGGATGTTCCGCTGATACCACCGGGTCCAGTCTCCCGCCTTGTTGCCGGCGACGAGCAGTACAGCCTGCGACCAGGGATCGAAAACGAACAGCACCCGGATCGCCACGTCCCGGCCCGACCGAGGCCGGAGCTCCTTGAGATTACGGATGCTGCTGCCACGGAGTGTGTCCACGAGCGGGCGTCCCAGCCCCGGCCCGACCTCCGCCAACTTGTCCACCGCGACCCGGACACTCTCATACGACGCTGGATCGCTCTGCCGCAGATCGCGGAGCCATTGGCGCACATCACCAGTGACCCGGACCGACCAACGTCCTCCGGCAGCACCCATGGCTCAACTATAGCTTGAGCTAAACATCGGGGCAGTGCACGCGGCCCGTCAGCGTCCGTCGAGGAGGGGTTGGCGCGGGTCCCAGGGCGGGCCGCCGGTGGCGTCGCGGCGGCGGCGGGCGATCGCCGACAACGCCTCCAGGACCACCCGGTTCCCCAGGTACGCGGTGATGTCGGCGTGGTCGTACGGCGGCGCCACCTCGACCACGTCCACCCCGACCACGGGCAGCTCATAGCAGCAGCGCCGGACCGCGTCGAGGAGCTGCCGCGAGGTGAGCCCGCCCGGCTCCGGGGTGCCGGTGCCGGGGGCCATGCCCGGGTCGACCACGTCCACGTCGACGGAGAGGAAGACCCCCTCGCACTCGTCGGTGGCGATCCCGAACGCCTCGGTCAGGCATTCGTCCAGGCCGCGCGAAACCACCTCGGTCATCTCGTACGACCGCATCCGCTGGCCGGCCATCCAGGTCAGTGTCTCGGGGCCGGGCCAGTAGCCGCGCAGGCCGATCTGGAGGAAGCGGTCGCCGCGTACCGCGCCGGACTCGATGAGCCGGCGCATCGGCTGGCCGTGCCCGTGCAGCGAGCCGAACTCGATGTCCCCGGTGTCGGCGTGCGCGTCGAAGTGCACCAGCGACACCCGGCCGAGCCCGTGGTGGTGGGCCACCCCGGTGGCGTCGGGCAGCGCGATGGAGTGGTCGCCGCCGAGCACGATCGGGATCGCCCCGGCGGCGGCCACCGCGTACACGGCGGTCTCCAGGGCGGCCAGCGACCGTTCGATGTCGCCGGAGAACATCTCCACGTCGCCCGCGTCGTAGACGCGGAGGTCCTGCAGGCCGTCCACCCGCAGCGCCAGGGACGGGCGGGAGCCGTCGTGCGGCAGGTAGCAGGCCTGGCGGATGGCGGACGGGCCGAACCGGGTGCCCGGCCGGTGCGAGGTGCCGCCGTCGAAGGGCGCACCGACGATCACCACGTCGGCGTCCGCGTAGGTGACCGGCTCCTCGAGGGTGCACGGGGGCACCCCGAGGAAGGTCACGTCGGGGCCGAACATCGGGCCGTAGCGGGTCATCGCTCCTCCATTCCCCACGGCGAGCCGTAGCCGGTCAGCAGGTCGAGGAAGGGCCTCGGGGGCAGCGCCTCCGGGCCGAGCACGCCGGTGCCGGACCAGGCGCCGGTGGCGAGCAGTTCCAACGCGACCACCGGGTTGACCGCGGTCTGCCAGACCACCGCCTGGTGGCCGTACTCCCGCATCGACCACTCGTTGTCGACCACGTGGTAGAGGTAGACCCGCCGCGGCCGGCCGTCCACCCCGGTGCCGGTCACGTACGTCCCGGCGCAGGTCTTGCCGCGCATCCGGTCGCCGAGGGTGGCCGGGTCGGGCAGGCAGGCGGCCACGACATCGCGGGGAGAAACCGAAGCGCCGCCCACCCGCACCGGCTTCGTCGAGTCCAGGCCGAGCTTGTGCAGGGTCTTCAGCACCTGAATGAACTCGTCGCCGAGGCCGTACTTGAAAGTCACCCGTTTCGCCTTGACCCAGCGCGGGATCAGCAGCACCTCCTCGTGCTCCACGTTGACGCACTCGACCGGGCCGATCCCCGCCGGAAACTCGAACACCTCCGGCTCGGAGAACGGCGGGGTGGTGTACCAGCCCCGGTCGGCCGCCCAGATCACCGGCGGGTTGAGGCACTCCTCGATGGTGGTCCAGATGGAGAACGACGGGGCGAAGTCGTAGCCGTCGACGGTGAGGTTGGCCCCGTCGCGTACCCCGATCTCGTCGATCTCGGTGAAGAGTTCGTCGTCGGCGTAGCGGGCGAAGACGTCGGAGAGGCCGGGTTCGACGCCGATGCCGCAGAGCGCCAGCCGGCCGGCGGCGGCCCACTGCTCAGCGAGAGCGAACTGGTCGTCGCCGAGCTTCACGCCGGTCTCCGCGTACGGCGCGGTCGGGTGCGGGTGGGACAGCGACATCGCCATGTCCAGGTAGTCGGCCCCGGCGGCGAACGCGCCCTCGAAGATCGGCATGACGAAGCGCGGGTCGACCGCGTTGAGCACGTGGGTGATCCGGTGGTCCCGGCAGAGCGCGGCGACCGCCTCCGCCGACGAGGCGTCGAGCGGGGCGGCGACGAACCGGGCGTCGTGGTCCGCGACGGCCCGGCTGGCCCGGCCGAGGTCGTAGTCGGCGACCACCATGGTCTCGAAGAAGGAGCGGCGGGCGGCGATGGCGACGGCGGCGGAGCCGACCCCGCCGGCGCCGACGAGCAGGACGCGCATCAGGAATCGAACCCCAGTCCAAGACGATCAAGCGTACGGAGCCACCCGTTGCGCCGCCCCTGGCGCGCGTCGGCGCGGGCGAGCGACCAGCGGGTGAGGTTGATGCCGGCGGCGCGGAACGGCTCCGGCGGGAACGGCAGCGGCTTGCTGCGCACCAGGTCGAGCCGGGTCAGCGGGGTCTCCTCCCCGCTGAGCAGGTCGAGCATCACCCGGGCGCCGAACCGGCTGGCCCCGACCCCGAGCCCGGTGAACCCGGCCGCGTACGCCAGCCGTCCGGAGTAGGCGGTGCCGAAGAACGGGCAGAACCGGGTGCAGGTGTCGATCACCCCGCCCCAGCGGTGACTGAACCGGAGGCCCGCCAACTGTGGAAACGTGGTGAAGAAGTGCTCGGCCAGCGCGGTGAAGGTGGCCTGCCGCTGCTCCAGTTCGGGGGCCATCCGGTTGCCGTAGTGGTAGACCGCGTCGTACCCGCCGAACAGGATCCGGCCGTCGGCGGTGATCCGGTAGTAGTGGAACTGGTTGCCGACGTCGGCCAGCCCCTGCCGGTTGGCCCAGCCGACCGCCTCGCGCTGCGCCGCCGACAGCGGCTCGGTCATCAGCGCGTAGTCGTAGACCGGCACCAGCCAGGCGCGCAGCCGGCGCAGCAGCGGCGGGAACGCGTTGCCGGCCAGCACCACCCGCCGGGCCCGCACCGTGCCGGGTGCCCCGTCCGGGCCGCCGGCCGTCGCCGCGCGCAGCCCGCCACCGTCGCCGGCCAGCCCGGTGACCCGGGTGTGCTCGTGGAGTCGTACGCCCAGGTCGAGGGCGGCGCGGCGGAGGCCCCAGGCGAGCTTCGCCGGGTCGAGCATGGCCACCCGGTCTCGGTCCCACATCCCGCCGAGGTACGTCGGTGAGGCCACCTCGGCGCGTACCTCGTCGCGGTCGAGCAGCCGGACGTCGTGGCCGTACCGGCGGGCCAGTTCGGCGTCCTCGGCGAGCCCGGCGAGCTGGTACGGCTCGACGGCGACCGCCATTTCGCCGGTCCGCTCGAAGTCGCAGTCGATGCCGTACCGGGCCACCGTGGCGGCGATGGCGGCCAGGTTCTCCCGGCCGAGCCGCTCCAGCTCGTCGATCTCGCCGGGGAACCGGTCGACGCCGTTGGCCAGGCCGTGGGTGAGCGAGGCGGCGCAGAACCCGCCGTTACGCCCCGACGCCGCCCAGCCGCAGGTGCCCGCCTCGGCCAGGAGCACGTCCCGGTCCGGCTCGGCTTCCTTGGCGAGCAGGGCGGTCCAGAGGCCGGAGTATCCGCCGCCGACCACCAGCAGGTCGGCGTCGTGCGTGCCGGTCAGCGGCGGCAGCGGGTCGGGTCGTTCCGGTCGGTCGAGCCAGTACGGGACGGGCGCGGCGTCGGCCAGCGCCCGGCCGGTATGCGGGAGCTTCATGACCGGCTCTTGGCCGTCCCGGCGCCCACTGCGGGGGCCGTGAGGGCCGCCCGCCGGGCCTTCCGGCCGCGCAGCGAGCTGGCCCCGACGAGCAGCAGCGCGATCACGAACATCGCCGTACCGATGACGTTGACCTGCGGCGGGATGCCCCGCTGGGCGGCACCCCAGACGTACATCGGGAAGGTGACGGTGGTGCCGGCGTTGAAGTTCGTGATGATGAAGTCGTCGAAGCTGAGCGAGAACGCGAGCAGCGCGGCGGCCAGGATGCCAGGCAGTACCAGGGGCAGGGTGATCCGCCGGAAGGTTTGCCACTCGCTGGCGTACAGGTCCATGGCGGCCTCCTCCAACCGCCGGTCCATGCCGGCGAGCCGGGCCTTCACGGTGACCACCACGAACGACACGCAGAACATCACGTGCGCGATGACGATGGTCCAGAAGCCCTGCGGCACGCCGAAGCCGAAGATGGCTCGGAGCTGGTTGTCGGACCAGACGAAGAGCGCGAGCAGCGAGGTACCCATCACCAGCTCGGGGGTCGCCATCGGCAGGAAGATCAGCAGGTTGATCCCGGACCGGCCGCGGAACCGGTGCCGGACCAGCGCGAATGCCATCAGCGTGCCGAGCACGGTGGAAACCACCGTGGCGATGAAGCCGATCTGGACGCTGCGGACCACCGCATCGCACATGTCCGACGTGGCGCAGGGGTGCGCCCAGTTGTCCAGGGTGAACTCGTTGAAGTCGTAGGAGAGCCGGCTCGCCGGGCGGTTGAAGGAGAGGCCGGCAACCACCATGATCGGCAGCGAGAGGTAGGCCAGGACGAGCAGGGCCACGCCCATCACCCACCGGTCGGCCAGCCAACGCGAGATCCTCACAGCACCTCCTCCGTGCCGGCCTTGCGCAGGTAGACGAAGACGATCGCGAGGATCGCCGCCATCAGCAGGAACGACAGGGCCGCACCCTGCGGGTAGTCCAGCCGGACCAGGAACGCCGAGTCGATGACGTTGCCGATCATGTATTCGTTCGGCGTGCCGAGCAGTTCGGCGTTGATGTAGTCACCGGTCGCCGGGATGAAGAAGAGCAGCGTGCCGGCGATCAGGCCGGGCATGGACAGCGGCAGGGTGACCTTCTGGAAGGCCCGCAGCGGGCTCGCGTACAGGTCGCTCGCCGCCTCCAGCAGGCGCGGGTCCAGCCGCTCCAGGTTCGCGTACAGCGGCAGCACCAGGAAGGGCAGGAAGTTGTACGTGAGGCCGAGCACCACCGCCACCGGCGTGGCCAGCAGCCGGCCGTCCGGCCCGAGCAGGTGCACGTCCCGCAGCAGCCCGACCACCCAGCCGTTGTCCGACAGGATGGTCTTCCAGGCCAGCGTCCGGACCAGGAAGCTGGTGAACATCGGCGCGACCACGGCGACCAGCAGCAGGTTCTTCCAGCGGCCCGCCTTCTGCGCGATCGCGTACGCCAGCGGGTAGCCCATCAGCAGGGCCAGCACCAGCGCGATCGCCGAGTAGAGGAACGACCGGACGAACTGCGGCCAGTACGCCTGCAACGCGTCCGGGTAGTTGCCGACGGCCCCGGTCATCGCGTACCCGGTGGAGAGGGATCCGCTCGGGTCGTAGAGGCTGGTCGCGGCGAGCTGGAGCAGCGGCAGGGCGAAGAAGATCAGCAGCCAGGCCGCCCCCGGCAGCAGCAGCAGGTACGGCAGCGCCCGGTGGCGTCCCCGGCGGGGCGGCGGCGGGGCCGCCTGTCCCGACGGGGTCGATACGTGGGCCAGGGCGGTCATGGCGCCACCTCGCTGCGCTCGGCGTCACCATGACCTGGCACTGGACTGAGCCGAACGGTTCGCTCGCTGCGCTCGCTCATGAGAGCGCACCCACCGGTGGCTGGTCGAGCAGCGGGGTGGTCTGGTCGTCCGCACCGGAATCACGAGGCAGCAGGAACGCGTGCCGCGGGTCCCAGTGCGCCACCACCGTGGCGCCGAGCGGCAGTTGGCCGCCGACCCCGCTGTTGGCCGAGAACGCGGACAGCTCGCTGCCCCACGCCGTCCGCACCAGATACTGGGTGCTCACGCCGACGTAGGAGGCGTCGGTCACCACGCCGCCGACGTGCTGGTGGCCGGCGGGCACCTGGTCGGGGCGCTCGACCAGGTGCAGCTTCTCCGGACGTACCCCGAGGAAGACCGGGCCCTGGTCGGCGCGGGCCCGCCCGGCGGGCACCGAGAAGCGCAGGCCGTGCGCGGTGACCAGCACCTCGTCCCCGCTCGGCCCGGCGGCCTCGCCGGCCAGCAGGTTGGACTGGCCGAGGAAGTTCGCCACGAACGCGGTGGCCGGATACTCGTAAAGGTCCGCCGGGGTGCCGAGCTGCTCGATCCGCCCGGCGTTCATCACCGCGACCGTGTCGGCCATGGTCATGGCCTCCTCCTGGTCGTGGGTGACGTGCACGAAGGTGATGCCGACCTCGGTCTGGATCCGCTTCAGCTCGATCTGCATCTGCCGGCGCAGCTTCAGGTCGAGCGCGCCGAGCGGCTCGTCGAGCAGCAGCACCTGCGGGTGGTTGATCAGCGCGCGGGCCAGCGCGACCCGCTGCTGCTGCCCGCCGGAGAGCTGGGCCGGCTTGCGCCGGTCGTACCCTTCGAGCTGCACCAGCGCGAGCATCCGCTCGACCTGGTCGGTGACGTTGCGGATGCCCCGCCGGCGCAACCCGAAGGCCACGTTCTCCTGGATGTCGAGGTGCGGGAAGAGCGCGTAGCTCTGGAACACGGTGTTCACCGGCCGCTTGTACGGTCGCAGCCCGGCGATGTCGCGGTCGCCGAGCAGCACCTGCCCGCTGGTCGGCTCCTCCAGCCCGGCGATCATCCGCAGCGTGGTGGTCTTGCCGCAGCCGGACGCCCCGAGCAGGGCGAAGAACGAGCCCTGCGGGACGGTCAGGCTGAGGTCGTCCACGGCGGTGAAGACGCCGAACCGCTTGGTCAGGTTGGCCAGCCGCAGGTCGCCGGCCGGTGTGTCGTGTCCCATCGTGATCACGCCCCGATGACCTTCTGGAACTTGGCCTCGTACTCCTTCTCCTGCTTCTCGTCCAGGGCCATGAAGCCCCGGGCCTTTGACAGCAGTGCCTCATCGGGGAAGATGAGCGGGTTCTTGGCCAGGTCCGGATCGATCTTCTCCATCTCCGCCTGCGCGCCCTTGACCGGGCAGATGTAGTTGACGTACGCGGCGAGCTGCGCCGCCACCGCCGGGTCGTAGTAGTAGTTGATCAGCTCTTCGGCGTTCGCCTTGTGGCTGGACCTGTTCGGCACCAGCATGTTGTCCGACCAGAGCATCACGCCGGACTCCGGCGGCACGAACTTGATGTTGTCGTTCTCGAAGCCGAGCTGGATCACGTCGCCGGACCAGGCGATGCAGGCGGCGATGTCGCCCTTGTTGAGGTCCTGCGAGTAGTCGTTGCCGGTGAACTTGCGGATCTGCCCGGAGTCGACGGCCCGCTGCAACTTGGCCAGCGCGTCGTCGAACTGGGCGGTGGTGAAGTCCGCCGGGTTGTGGCCGTTGGACTGGAGCAGCAGGCCCATGGTGTCCCGCATCTCCGACAACGCGGTCACCTTGCCCTTGAGGTCCGGGCGGGTGAGCAGTTCGTCGACCGTGCGGATCTCCTTGGTCACCTTCGCGTTGTAGGCGAGCCCGGACAGACCCGACTGCCACGGGACGGAGAGCTGGCGGTCCGCATCGAAGGTCACATTGCGCAGTGAGGGCAGCAGGTTGGCCTCGACGTTGGGCAGCTTGGCCTTGTCCAGCTTCTGGATCCAGCCGAGCCGGATCATCCGGGCGGCCATCCAGTCGGTGAGCACCATGAGGTCCCGCCCGGTGGGCTGGCAGCTGGCGAGCTGGGTCTGCACCTTGCCGAAGAACTCGTTGTTGTCGTTGATGTCCTCGGTGTAGGTCACCTGGATGCCGGTCTTGGCGATGAAGGCGTCCACGGTGGGCCGCTTGGACTCGTCCTTCTCGTCGACGTCGATGTACTGCGGCCAGTTGGAGAAGGCCAGCTTCTTCTCCGTCGCGGAGAGGTCCTCGCTCTTGCAGCCGGCCTCGGTCTGCTGGGCGCCCTTCGTGCCGCAGCCGGCCAGCGTGCCCGCCGTGGCGAGCAGTGCGGCCGAGCCGAGGGTGCCGGTGAGCAGACCACGCCGGGTGAGGGGCCGGAGGTGACTACGCATGTGACGACTCCTAAGGGGGATCGTCGGCGGCGGGACGGGGGCGGCGCGCCAACGGGAGGGTCAAGGCGATGGGACGACTGATCCTGACATGATGTGACCTCCCTTACAAGGGATTCCGTTGTTGGATTAGCCAAGGGCCACGAATTACGCCAGACTCGGCGAGCATTACGCTCAGCGCCAAGGAACCGGACAGGGGAGCGGTCAATGGTCAACCGGCAAGTGGAAAACGGCAACGGCGCCCGCCGTGTCACCGTGCGCGAAGGCGCCAGTCACGCTCTGCTCGACGACGTGGCCAAACAGATCATCGAGCAGCTCCAGGAGGACGGCCGCCGCCCGTACGCCACCATCGGCAAGGCGGTCGGCCTCTCCGAGGCGGCGGTCCGCCAGCGGGTGCAGCGGCTCCTCGACGCCGGGGTCATGCAGATCGTCGCGGTGACCGATCCGCTCCAGCTCGGCTTCCCCCGCCAGGCCATGATCGGCCTGCGTACCGACGGGGACCTGGAGGCCGTGGCCGATCGGCTCGCCGAGTTCGAGGAGATCGACTACGTGGTGATCACGGCCGGCTCCTTCGACCTGCTGGCCGAGGTGGTCTGCCGCAACGACGAGCACCTGCTGGAGATCCTCCAGAAGCTGCGCACCGTCTCGGGCGTGCTGGCGACCGAGGCGTTCGTCTACCTCAAGCTCCGCAAGCAGACCTACAGCTGGGGCACCGCCTGAGCAACCCCGGACAACTACGGAATCCGTTGCCATCCAGGGAACAGCTCGCTAATTCCGTCGCCTAGAAGCCACTGGACTACCGATCCCACTTGCTTTCGTGGCCAGGGCTGTGGGATAACCGTGGGCAGAGCGGCCGGTTTCACCCCTTGACCGGCCCGAGACCGATGGGGCTGACATGGCCAACGCCACCGACCACCTCTGGATGCACTTCACCCGGATGGCCAGCTACTCCGCCGGCGAGGTCCCGACCATCGTGCGCGGCGAGGGCGCCTACGTCTGGGACTCGCAGGGCCGCCGCTACCTGGATGGACTCGCCGGGCTCTTCGTCGTCAACGCCGGTCACGGCCGGACCGAGCTCGCCGACGCGGCCGCCAAGCAGGCCGCCGAGCTCGCCTACTTCCCACTGTGGTCGTACGCCCACCCGAAGGCCGTCGAGCTGGCCGAGAAGGTCGCCACGCTGACCCCCGGCGACCTGAACCGGGTGTTCTTCACCACCGGCGGCTCGGAGGCCGTCGAGGCGGCGTGGAAGCTGGCCCGGGCCTACTTCAAGCGCACCGGCCAGCCGAACAAGCACAAGGTGGTCAGCCGCTACATCGCGTACCACGGCACCTCGATGGGGGCGCTGTCGATCACCGGCCTGCCCGGCATCAAGTCCGACTTCGAGCCGCTGGTTCCCGGCGGCATCAAGGTGCCGAACACCAACTTCTACCGCGCACCGGAGCACGGCGACTCGCCGGAGGCGTTCGGCCGCTGGGCCGCCGAGGAGATCGGCCGGGCCATCGAGCGGGAAGGGCCGGACACGGTCGCCGCGGTCTTCCTCGAGCCGGTGCAGAACTCCGGCGGCTGCTTCCCGCCGCCGCCCGGCTACTTCGAGCGGGTCCGGGAGATCTGCGACGCGTACGACGTGCTGCTCGTCTCCGACGAGGTGATCTGCTCCTGGGGCCGGCTGGGTGAATACTTCGGCGCCACCCGGTACGGCTACCAGCCCGACATCATCACCACGGCCAAGGGCATCACCTCGGGCTACGCCCCGCTCGGCGCGATGATCGCCAGCGAGCGGCTGATGGAGCCGTTCCTCACCGAGACCGGCATGTTCGCCCACGGGGTGACCTTCGGCGGCCACCCGGTCTCCTGCGCGGTGGCCCTGGCCAACCTGGAGGTCTTCGCCCGCGAGGACCTGATCGGGCACGTCCGGGCCAACGAGGACGCGTTCCGGTCCACCCTGGAGAAGCTCAACGACCTGCCGATCGTCGGCGACGTCCGCGGTGACGGCTACTTCTACGGGATCGAACTGGTCAAGGACAAGGCGACCAGGGAGACCTTCGACGAGGCCGAGTCGGAGCGGCTGCTGCGCGGCTTCCTCTCCACCGCGCTCTTCCAGGCCGGGCTCTACTGCCGCGCCGACGACCGGGGCGACCCGGTGGTGCAGCTCGCCCCGCCGCTGATCGCCGAGCAGCAGCAGTTCGACGAGATCGAGCAGATCCTGCGCGCCGTGCTGACCGAGGCATGGGCGCGCCTCTGACCCCGGCCTCCGCGTCGGACGGGGCCGGGACTCGCGACCGCGAGGACCGGCCCCGCTCCATCGCTCCGGCCGCCGACCAGCACCGCGAGCACCGGGCCGGGAGCACGGACGGCCCCCTCGCCCCCGCCGAACAGCACCGCGAGCACCGGGCCGAGCGCACCGACGTCGGCCGGACCGACCGGACCCGGGTACGCCGGCTGCCCGACCTCGCCGTGCACGACCGGGCGGCCCTGCACGCCGTCCTCGACGCCGGCCGGGTCGCCCATCTCGCCATCGCCGCCGGCACCCAGCCGTACGCGCTGCCCATCGCGTACGCCCGGGACGGGGAGCGGGTGCTGGTGCACGGCTCCACCGGCAGCCGCCTTTTCCGGCACCTCGCCGCCGGCGCCCCGGCCTGCCTCACGGTCACCCTGCTCGACGGGCTCGTGCTGGCCCGCAGCGCCTTCGAGTCCTCGATGAACTACCGCTGCGCCATGGTGCTCGGCAGCCTCGCCGTGCTCGACGGCGACGAGAAGCTGGCCGCCCTGGAACGGCTCTCCGAGCACCTGCTGCCCGGCCGCTGGGCGCGGATCCGGCCACCCTCGGCAAAGGAACTGGCCGCCACGCTGGTGCTCGCCCTGCCGCTGGACGAGTGCTCGGTGAAGATCAGCGCCGGGCCGCCCGACGACCCCGAGGACGACCTCGACCGGCCGGTCTGGGCCGGGGTGGTGCCGATCGTCGAGGCGTACGGGATCCCGCAGCCCGATCCGCGGCTGCGGCACGACCTGCCCCCACCGGAGTGGTGATGCGCTACCAGGACCTGTCGTACTGGCTGTCCAGCCTGGACGAGCCGCTGACGCCGCGCCCCGGGCTGCCCGGCGACACCGACGCCGACGTGGTGCTCGTCGGGGCCGGCTACACCGGGCTGTGGACGGCGTACTACCTGGCGGCGGCCGACCCGTCGCTGCGCATCGTCGTGCTCGAACAGGAGATCGCCGGGTACGGCGCCTCGGGACGCAACGGCGGCTGGTGCTCCGCGCTCCTGCCCACCTCACTGCCCGCGCTGGCCCGCCGACACGGCCGCGACCGGGCGCTGGCCATGCAACGGGCCATGCACGACACGGTCCGCGAGGTCGGCCGGGTGATCGCCGCCGAGGGGATCGACTGTGACTGGCGGGCCGCCGGCACCGTGGTGCTGGCCCGCACCGACGTCCAGCTCGCCCGGGCCCGGGCCGCCGTCGCCGAGGCCCGCGACCACGGGCTGGCCGACGACGACCTGGTGCTGCTCGACGCCGCCGAGGCCACCGCCCGCTGCCGGGCCGACGGGGTACGCGGCGGCACGTACACCCCGCACTGCGCCGCCGTGCACCCGGCGAAGCTGGTCCGCGGGCTGGCCCGGGCGGTGGAACGCCGGGGCGTACGGATCTTCGAGCGGACCCCGGTCACGACGGTGCGGCCCGGCGCGGCGGTGACCCCCGCGGGGGTGGTCCGGGCGCCGGTGGTGGTCCGGGCGACGGAGGGGTTCACCCCCGGGCTGCCCGGGCAGCGGCGGGCGGTGGCGCCGGTCTACTCGTTGATGGTGGCCACCGAGCCGCTGCCCGAGGCGACCTGGGCGGAGATCGGGCTGGCCGAGCGGGAGACCTTCTCCGACTACCGGCACGTCATCATCTACGGCCAGCGCACCGCCGACGGCCGGCTCGCCTTCGGTGGCCGGGGCGCCCCCTACCACTTCGGCTCCCGGATCCACCCCGACTACGACCGGGAGCCGCGGGTCTTCGCGGCGCTGCGCCGGGCGCTGGGCGAACTCTTCCCGGCGCTCGGGCCGGCGGTGCCGGTCAGCCACAGCTGGGGCGGGCCGCTCGGCGTAGCCCGGGACTGGACCGCCTCGGTGGGGCTGGACCGGACGACCGGTCTCGGCTGGGCCGGCGGCTACGTCGGCGACGGCGTCGGCACCAGCAACCTCGCCGGCCGTACCCTGGCAGACCTGATCCGGGGCGAGGCGAGCGACCTGACCGCGCTCCCCTGGGTCAACCACCGCTCTCCCCGGTGGGAGCCCGAGCCGCTGCGGTGGCTCGCCGTGAACGCCGGCCTCAAGCTCATGTTCTCCGCCGACGAGGCCGAGCTCCGCACCGGCCGCCCGTCCCGCCGCGCCGCCGCCTTCTCCCGCCTCCTCGGCCACTAACCCCCACCCACTGCCCCACCCCACCCCCACCAGCGGGTTGATCATGAAGTTGTTGTCGCGACACGCCGATGCGGAGGGCAACAACTTCATGATCAACGCACCGAACCCACCCCGGGCACGGGCCGGGGGTGGGTCAGTGGGTGGGGGGGATTACGCGGAGGTGGCCGCGGCGGCCGGTCTGCTGGGGGCCCTGCGGGGCGATCTGGTCGTCCTCCGGCGGGCGGGGCGGCGCGGGGCGGGCGGCCTCCCGGACCGCCTCGGCCAGCGCGACCAAGTCGTCGGTGGTCGGCGGGGGCGGCTCGAACTCGCCCTCGTGCCGGACCACGTCCCAGCCGCGCGGGGCGGTCAGGCTCCGGGCGTGCGGCTCGCAGAGGTCGTACGTGTGCGGCTCGGCGAAGGCCGCCAGCGGGCCCACCACAGCGGTCGACTCGTTGTAGACATAGGTCAATGTGGCGACCGCTTGCCGGGGGCAGCCGTTACGGGAGCAGCGCCGTGGTGACCTCACGGCGGCAGGGTATCTCCATTACCGGGTCCGGCGCACCGCTTCGCGTTGCGACACGCCCGTCATGGTGATCACAATTCGTCCGATCGGATCACCGGCACGCCGCACCAACGACGCAACGGCCGGCCACCCGGTCATGCGGGCTACCCTGTGCGTCATGACGAGCCCGGAAAACCGCCGCCCCGGCTCCGGCCGGCGCACCCACCGCGACCGCCACGGCCGCGGGCTGCGCGGGCGGCTGGTGCCGGCCACCGTACCGCTGGCCCGGACCAAGGCCGAGGTCTTCGACGACCTGGTGCTGGACACGGTCGAGACCCTCGAACGCCGCTTCGCCAAGGAACTGGCCGGCGTCGAGTTCGCGGTCGAGGACGTCCCGCCGGACCTGAACGTCTATGACTCGGACGTGCTGGAGGACGGCGAGGTGCCGCTGGCCCGGCTGCTGCCCGGGCGCCCCGGCCGGCAGGAGGTGCCACCCCGGATCGTGCTCTACCGGCGGCCGCTGGAGTTTCGCGCCATGGATCGCGAGGACCTCGCGGATCTCGTGCACGACGTGATCATCGAGCAGGTGGCGAACCTGCTCGGGGTCGACCCCGACGAGCTGGCCTGAGCCACCACGCGCGCGTCGCCGCACCTCGGCCAGCCCCCACCGGCCGAACTGTCGGCCCGAGCCGGGCGGCCCCCACCGCCCCGGCCCGGTACGCGTCAGGCGGCGACTCGCCGCTTCAGCTTCCGCCGCTCCCGCTCGGAGAGCCCGCCCCAGATCCCGAACCGCTCGTCGTGGCCGAGGGCGTATTCCAGGCACTCCGTCTTGACTTCACACCGCGAGCAGATCCGCTTCGCCTCGCGGGTCGAACCGCCCTTCTCGGGAAAGAACGCCTCCGGGTCGGTCTGCGAGCAGAGCGCCCGCTCCTGCCACTCCGGCGCGTTTCCGAGCAGGTCGGCCACCTCGAGCTGGCCGTCCATCAGATGCCTCCTTGTCGCGCACCGGCGTCATCGCCGCTGCAACCCCCCACGCGAAAGGCGTGCTTGTCCGTCCGGTCGCAATTTGTTGCGTTCCGTGCGAACAACCCCATTCAAATTACACGCGTGTAATGCGTGCGCCGTCAAGCCGAACTTGATAATGGAGTCGCCCTCCCGACACGTTCCGGACGACCATCTCAGCCGTCCGGGCCTCGCAACCTGCCCTATCGATTCAGACCCCGGACGAGTAACGCCCTCTCCGGCGAGTTGTCCGAAGTTTTCTGCCGTGGCGTACCGAGGTGGACTCCACCGGAGGCCCCGGCGGAGGCTCCGGTGGGCCGTACCCGGGCGGCCGTCGCGAACACCGTCCAAGATCAGCATTGTGGTTGGCCAAAGATAACGCGACTCCCGCCGTACCGCCCGTCGAACCGGCAGACGCCGCCTATGCCCCGTCCACACTGTGGACGGGGCGCGACGGCGAACCGGGGTTCGGGCGATCAACCGGCGCCCCGCGGTGCGCTGGTCGGCCAGACGAACTCGGCGACCACGCTGCCCGTGACGGAGACCGCGCTGGCCGGCGTACGGTCGTCCCACCACGCGGTATGGCTTCCCGAGCGGGGTCGGCGGCACTGTGGAACCCCCCGTCCCGGAGTCCCGCACCGCCGAATGGGTACTCACCCGCCGGCCCGGCTGATCTCGTTTCTCGCGTCCGTGCAGCTCACGTCCGCTGTGGACGATCAGCGCGCCGGAGTCGCCGCGAGGGTTGGTGCCCGGGCACGGCCCACCCGTCAGGACTTCGCCGCCGCCGGCGGGTTGGTGAACCCGTCGTAGGGCGTGCCGAGGAACGGGAAGTCACCGAGGAACGGTGCGGTCACGTCGGCCGCGCTGAGCCCCGGCGTGACCGTGGCCGCCGCCGCGTCCGGGGTGAGCGTCCGGCCCGCCAACGGCACGGTGAGCCCGGCGACCGCCCGCAGCGGGATGCTCACCATCTCGTCGCCGGCCCTTCGACAACTCCAGCTCGGCGCGTCTGGCGCCCGATCGGCCTGGTGTTGTAAAGAAGGCTGTTCGGATTCGTGATCTCCGGTGGGGAATTCAAAACGATAGGTGAACTCCGGATAACCGCCGCGCACTTGTCGACGTGAATCTCGGACCGGACGTCGTCGCCGAACTCGAAGAAGTTCGGGCCGCCCGAGGTAGTTGCACCGGCACGGAGTCGGCGATCAGCGTGACGGTGTCCGGGCAGTCGGGACTGACGAACGCGGACAAGGTCGGAGCTGTCGGCGAACGGATCCTTGGCTATCTCCGGCGCTTCGCGGTGAGAGGACGGCGGCCGGCCGGGAAAGGTTCGACGTCAGGCGCCGGCGTGGCCGTACGCGGTCGTCCGCTTGCGGGCCGGTCGGCCCGCCGTCGCCGCGATCGCCTGGAGCTGCTCCTCGGTCCGGGCCGAGCCGTTGCCCGAGCCGGCCATCCGGGAGATGGTCTCCTCCATCAACGTGCCGCCCAGGTCGTTGCAGCCACCCTGGAGCATCGCCACGGTGCCCTCGTCGCCCAGCTTCACCCAGGAGCACTGGATGTTGGCGATCCGGCCGTGCAGCAGCAGCCGCGCCATCGCGTGCACCGCCCGGTTCTCCCGCCAGGTCGGCCCCGGCCGGGCGATGCCGGCCAGGTAGATCGGCGCGTTGGTGTGCACGAACGGCAGCGCGACGAACTCGGTGAAGCCGCCGGTGCGGTCCTGCACCCCGGCCAGCACCCGGAAGTGGGCGAGCCACTGGCCCGGGTGGTCGACGTGGCCGTACATCATCGTGGAGCTGGACCGGATGCCCAGCTCGTGGGCGGTGGTCACCACCTCGACCCAGGCGGCGGCCGGCAGCTTGCCCTTGGTGAGCACCCAGCGCACCTCGTCGTCGAGGATCTCCGCGGCGGTGCCCGGGATGGTGTCCAGGCCGGCCTCGCGGAGCTGCCCCAGCCACTCCTTCACCGGCACGCCGGCCTTCGCCGCGGCGGTGACGATCTCCATCGGAGAGAACGCGTGCACGTGCATCCCCGGGACCCGGGCCTTGATCGCCCGGACCAGGTCGGCGTACCCGGTGACCGGCAGCTTCGGGTCGATCCCGCCCTGCAGGCAGACCTCGGTGGCGCCCGCCGCCCACGCCTCCGCGGCCCGGTCGGCGACCTGGTCCACGGAGAGCCGGTACGCGTCCGCGTCGCTCTCCCGCTGCGCGAAGGCGCAGAACCGGCAGCCGACGTAGCAGACGTTGCTGAAGTTGATGTTGCGGTTGACCACGTACGTGACGTCGTCGCCGACCGCGTCCCGCCGGACGTCGTCCGCGATCCGGCACAGCTCGTCCAGCGCCGGCCCGTCGGCGGCGAAGAGCGCAAGCGCCCGGTCGGCGTGCCGGGGGTCCAGCAGCGCCGCCGGGTCGTCGGCGGCCAGCCGCAGGCCCGCACGCAGATCAGGGTCGCTCGACCCGCCCGTCGGGACGCTGACCTTGCCGGCGACCGCCGACCAGTCGCCGTAGACGCTGTCGAAGTCGCCGCGCCGGTCCCCGGTCCGGCCGGTGGTGTCGATGGTGGCGTGCAGGTCGGTACGCCCACCGAAGACCTCCTCCGGCTCCTGCCAGGGGCGGCCGACCGGGCTGGCTGCTTCGACCGCGAGCCCGGTCGCCGGGTCCGCGAGGGCGGTGACGTGCGGCAGCAGCCGCGGATCCAGCCACGGGTCGCCGGCCCGGACGTACTCCGGGTAGATGGTCAGCCGCTCCCGCAGGGTGAAGCCGGCCGTGGCGGTGTGCCGGGCCAACTCGTCGAGCTGCGGCCAGGGGCGTTCCGGGTTGACGTGGTCCGGGGTGACCGGCGAGACCCCGCCCCAGTCGTCGATGCCGGCGCGCAGCAGCAGCCCGTACTCGCCCTCGATGAGGTTCGGCGGGGCCTGGATGCGCGCCTTCGGGCCGAGCAGGATCCGGGCCACGGCCACCGTGGCGGCCAGGTCGTGCAGCTCGGCGTCGGGCATGCCGCGCATCGCGGTGTCCGGCTTGGCGCGGAAGTTCTGCACGATCACCTCCTGGAGGTGGCCGTACTCCCGCATGCTCCGGCGGATCGCGAAGAGCGCGTCGACCCGCTCGGCCAGGGTCTCCCCGATGCCGATGAGGATGCCGGTGGTGAACGGCACGCCGACCCGGCCGGCGTCGTCGAGCACCCGGAGCCGGACGGCCGGCTCCTTGTCCGGCGAGCCGTAGTGCGGGCCACCCGGCTCCGACCAGAGCCGGGTCGCGGTGGTCTCCAGCATCATGCCCATGCTCGGCGCGACCGGCTTGAGTCGTTGCAGCTCCGACCAGGACAGCACGCCCGGGTTGAGGTGCGGCAGCAGGCCGGTCTCCTCCAGCACCGCCACCGCGCAGGCCCGCAGGTAGTCGAGGGTGGACCCGTAGCCACGCTCGTCCAGCCACCGACGGGCCGCCGGCCAGCGCTCCTCCGGGCGGTCGCCGAGAGTGAACAGCGCCTCCTTGCAACCCTGCGCCGCCCCCTCCCGGGCGATCGCGAGCACCTCGTCCCGCTCCAGGTACGCGGCCGGAAGCCGGTGCGGCACGGTGGCGAAGGTGCAGTAGTGGCAACGGTCCCGGCAGAGCCGGGTCAGCGGGATGAAGACCTTCTTGGAAAAGGTGACCACGCCCGGGCGGCCCGCCTCCCGTAGCCCCGCGTCGCGTACCTCGCCGGCGATCCGGAGCAGCTCGTCCAGCGCCTCGCCGCGCGCCCCCAGCAGTGCGGTGGCCTCGTCGACGTCCAGCGCCCGACCGGTCGCGGCCCGGCGCAGGGCCCGCCGGACGCTCGCCTCGGTGGGGGCGGACCCGCTGCGATCAACCATCCGTCCACCCTATGCGCTGGCCACCTACCCCACCCCGCGTCGGGTGGGCGCCGTGGCCTGTGGCGTGGACGCAGTCTTGCGGAAAAGAGTGGCCGCCCGGCATCGGACGGCCACTCCTTTCCGGAAACGTGCTGGCTGACGAGGTGAACCCCGCAGGGTCAGCGCGGGTGGTTCGGGTCGTCGCGGTCGAAGCGCTGCGTGCGGTCGCTGTCCGGCGTGGTCGGCTGGCCGGGATCGGCCGGCTGGCGCGGGATGGCCTGGGTCGGGTCGGCCGACGGCGGCTGGCCGAAGGGCGGTGCCGGGTGCGGGGCGCCGAACGGCGGCGCCGACTGCGGGGCGTGCGGCGGGGCCGTGTTGAACGGCGGCACCGACTGCGGCTGGCCCGGCTGCCCGGGCTGGGCGAGCGGCGGGTAGCCACCGGGCTGGTTGGCCGGGCCGGCGGGCGCGTACCCGCCCGGGACGGGGTAGCCACCCGGCTGGCCGGGCGCGGGGTAACCGCCGGGCTGGCCCGGAGTGGGGTAGCCACCCGGCTGGCCCGGTGCCGGGTAGCCGGCCGGCTGCTGCGGCCAGCCCGGCTGCGGCTGCCCGTACAGGCCGGGCTGCGGCTTCGGCCGGGGGACGTAGTAGAGGGTGCGCCACACCTTGACGACCACGAAGGCGCCAACGCCGAAGATCGCCACCCAGGCCAGCCGGGTCAGCAGGCCGAGGAGGGCGTCCAGCACCTCGACCTCGGCGAGCCGGCCGACCAGCCAGACCAGGAAGGTCAGCGCGCCGAAGAGCGCGGCGAAGGCGTACTCGCCGAGCGCCGCCTGAGTGATCAGCTTGGCCTTGGGCAGCGCCGGGCTCACGTGGGTGGCGAGCAGGACGGCCAGCACCGGCAGCACGGCCGACTCGACGCCGATGAAGGCGAAGAACGCGCTCCCCGCCCGACCGCTGAAGGTGCTGTAGTCGTCCGTCGGCACCAGCAGGCGCAGCAGGCCGACGAAGAGCAGCACGGCGTTGGCGCCGAGCAGGACGAGCGCGGCCAGTTCGCGCAGTGGCTTGGTCAACTGGCTGGCCTGCGTGGCGTCGCCGGACGCGGGCTCGGCGGGGCTGGTCACGAACTCCCCCTGGGGACGAAAACGGACAGTTGCCGACGTGAGCCTAGTCTGCATGGCCACCGGCCGGGCGACGGCGGCGCGTACGGAAGGATGGAGCCCATGCGCATCGTGGTACTGACCGGCGGGATCGGCGGAGCCCGGTTCCTGCTCGGGGTCCGGGCGTACGCCCGGGAGGTGGGGGCCGAGGTGACCGCCGTGGTCAACGTCGGCGACGATCTGCTGCTGCACGGGCTGAAGGTCTGCCCCGACCTGGACAGTGTGATGTACACGCTGGGCGGCGGCGCCGATCCGGAGCGGGGCTGGGGCCGGGTGGGCGAGACCTGGACGGTCAAGTCCGAGCTGGCCGCGTACGGCGCCGAGCCCACCTGGTTCGGCCTGGGTGACAAGGACATCGCCACCCACCTGGTCCGGACGACGATGCTCAACGCCGGCTACCCGCTGTCCGCCGTGACCGCGGCGCTGGCCACCCGGTGGGAGCCGGGGCTGACCGTGCTGCCGGCCACGGACGACCGGCTGGAGACCCACGTCGTCGTCGACGGAGAGCAGGGGCAGCGGGCGATCCATTTCCAGGAGTGGTGGGTGCGGTACCGGGCGGACATCCCGACGCACCGGTTCGTCTTCGTGGGCGCGGAGACGGCGACGCCGGCGCCGGGCGTGCTGGAGGCGGTCGGCTCCGCCGACGTGGTGCTGATCGCGCCGAGCAACCCGGTGGTGAGCATCGCCCCGATCCTGGCCGTACCAGGGCTGCGCGAGGCGGTGACCGACGGGCCGGCCCCGGTGGTCGGCGTCTCCCCGATCATCGGCGGCGCACCGGTACGCGGCATGGCCGACCGCTGCCTCGCCGTGCTCGGGGTGGAGTGCAGCGCGGCCGGGGTGGGTGGCCTCTACGGTGGCCGGTCGGCGGGTGGCCTGCTCAACGGCTGGCTGGTGGCGCCCGAGGACGAGGGGACGCTGGTGCCGGAGGTGACCGTACGCTCGGCACCACTGCGGATGATCGACGAGGCGGCCACGGCGGAGATGGTCCGGGCCGCGTTGGAGCTGGTGTGAGGCTGGAGATCCTGCCGGTGCTGGGCATCGGCGACGTGACCGAGGGCGACGACCTGGCGGCGATGGTCGCCACCGCGGCGCCGTGGCTGCGCGACGGCGACGTGCTGGTGGTGACCAGCAAGATCGTGTCGAAGGCGGAGGGCCGGCTGGTCGACGTGCCGGCGGACGGACCCGAGCGGCTCGCCGCGCGGGACGAGGTGCTCGCCGGTGAGACCGCGCGGGTGGTGGCGACCCGCGGGGCGACCCGCATCGTGCAGACCCACCACGGCTTCGTGATGGCCTCCGCCGGCATCGACGCCTCGAATGTGGACAAGACCCGGCTCGTGCTGCTGCCCCGGGACCCGGACGCGTCCGCCCGGGCGCTGCGGGCCGCGCTGCGCGACCAGTACCACCTGGACGTCGCGGTGATCATCAGCGACACCATGGGCCGGCCGTGGCGCAACGGCCTGACCGACGTGGCACTGGGCGTGGCCGGCATGCCGGCGATCCGCGACCACCGGGGTGAGATCGACCCGTACGGCAACGAGCTCCAGCTGACCCAGATGGCGGTGGTCGACGAACTGGCCGCCGCCGGTGAGCTGATCAAGGGCAAGTGCGACCAGGTGCCGGTCGCGGTCGTCCGCGGCTACCTCGGCGTGGCGCGGTCCGACGACGGCGAGGGTGCCCGGGTGCTGGTCCGCGAGGCCGCCCTGGACCTCTTCTCGCTGGGCACCGCCGAGGCGAAGGCCGCCGGGCTGCGCGAGGCCGCCCTCCTCCCCGACGGCCCGGGCCCGGCGCCCGCCGAGCCGGCCGCCGTCGACCGGGCGATCGCCGCGGTCGCCGGGGTGGTCGCGCCCGGCACGGTCTTCACCCACGTCACCGACGCCGAGGTACGCGCTGGCCTGGTCGCCGGCGTGCCCGGCTGGCCCGAGCAGGCGAGCGGACTGGTCCTCGGCGCGCCGACGACCCCGGTCGACCCGGCGGACCTGGTGCGCTTCGGTGCCGACCTGCAACGCCTGCGGACCGCGCTGGCCGCGGAGGGCATCTCCTCGGCGGTGTTCCCGCCACCGGCCGGCAGCACCGCCAGCGCCGCACTGGCCGTCTGACCCGCGCTCGGGCCCGGGTCCCGCCCCGGCCTCGCCGCCTCGGCGAGGTGGTGGGATCCGGGCCCGAGCGACCCCGCCAGATCGCCGATCTCGCGCCTTGCGGAACCGGCCGGGGCCGTCGCGTCACGCGTCGAGGACGGCGCGGCCGAGCGGGGTCAGGGTGTGCAGCACGGTGTTGCGGTCGCGGTGGCTGACCAGCAGCCCGGCGTTGCGCAGCACGCTGGTGTGCTGGCTGGCCGCCGCGGCGGAGATGCGCAGCCGGCGGGCCATCTCCCCGGTGGTGCAGCCCTCGTCGGCGGCTTCCAGCACGGCGGCGCGGGTGCGGCCGAGCAGTGCGGCGAGGGCCTCCCGGCTGGCGCCGTCGGCGTCCGTCCGCTCCCCGAGCCCGGCTGCCGGGGTGAGCCCGCCGAGCCGGTCGACCGGATAGACCAGCACCGGCGGCAGCGTGGGGTCGACGAGCGCGACCGGGATGCGCGCGCAGAAGAAGGAGGGGACCAGCAGCAGGCCTCGGCCGCCCAGGTGCAGCTCGCGGGTGTCCGGGTAGTCGAGCACCTCAAGCACCCCGTCCGCCCACCGCATGCTGGGCCGCAGGCTGGCCAGCAGCCCTTCGGCCCCGCCGTCGAGCATCGCCCGGGCCCGCCGCGCCCGGTCCGCCTCCACCGCGGCCTGGATCCGCGACCAGTACGGGGTGACCGCGAGCTCCTGGTAGCGAGCCATCGAGTCGGTGAGGTGGCGCAGCACCTCGGGCTCGCCCCGGGCCAGCCCGGCGGCCGGGGCGGGCAGGACGTTCTCCTCGGCGAGCAGGGTCAGGTCCCGCTGCAGCATGCCGACCGGGGTGCCCCGGACCGCTTCCAGCCCCGCCTCGATGCCGTCCCTGCTCGCGTACGGGGTGAGGAAGTCGGGGAAGTAGCCGCGCGGCGGGTTGAGCGCGAAGAGGAGACGGAAGCGTTGCCCGGCGCTCTCCTGCGTCCGGAGGGTGCGCGCCACGGTGCGTCGCCACGGCGTCAGCAACGGGTCACGTACGCGACCCTGGAGCAGGTGCAGGCTGAGGACCAGCTCCCAGACCGGGTCCGCGGCGGGTGCCACCCTGGTCCGCAGGATGTCCTCGCTCGAGAAGATGATCTTCAGCATGGAGCGCTCCCGGGGGCGGACGGAGGGATAGCCCGCCACCATTGGCACTGTACTCGGCGGCACTAATCTCCATCTTTAAGCCTGGACTGAAAAACCTCGACGCCGACCGGGCTGGTTGGGCATGCTTCCCTTGCCCGTCCGGGTCGGAACGACGCTTCCCCCGCCCGGGATTCGGGGAGACGGACGACCGGACGACACCACGAGGGTCTGCGGCGCGTTCTCCGCAGAGGTGCCGTCCAGTCGTCCGACTCCACCCGCTCGACTCAGTCGATCCAGAGCGCCACCCGGTGGTCCTCGTCCGTGACGTAGTAGCAGCGCCCGTCCAGCTCGGCCAGCCCCTCCACGTGGTGGAACGGCGCCAGCTCGGCCACCAGCTTCCCCGCCACCCGCGAGTCCGGCGTGACGTCCCACCGGAACCGGACGTGCCGCGAGGTCACCTCGCCACCGTGCGGATGGTCGTCCAGCAGCACCGAACCCTTGCCCAGCGCGTCGATCGACCCGACCACCGCCGCGTACCCGCCGTCGGGGGTGGGCGTGACGGCGCGGAAGCCGGTCAGCGCGCCCGGCGGGGTCACCCCGGTCAGGGCGTACGCCCCCACGGCCCGTGGCCACCCCGGGTCGGCGTCGAACATGTCGGCCACCCCGGCCAGCTCGACCAGGATCGGCTCCCCCTCGGCGGTCAGCGGGAAGCGCAACCCCAGCAGCACCGTCCCGGCCGGCGTGAACACGGCGGCCTCGACGTTGACCGGCAGGTCGTCCTCGGCCAGCCGGCTCACCCAGCTCTTGGCCCGGGCGGTGCCCCGGGCCAGGGTCGCCACGATGAACCGGTGCCGGACCAGGTCGCCCGGCGGCAGCGGGGTCAGCGGCGCCGCGGCCAGGGCGTCGTTGACCGCCCGGTGCAGCCGGAACCGGTTGCGCACCACGTGCACCGGCAACGTCCCGCGGGCGGCGTCCGCCTCGCGGAACCGGGCCACGAACGCGCGGCGGGGCCGCAGCGGACCCGCCTTCGAACCGAAGTGCGAGCCGAAGACGTACACCCAGCCGTCGTGGTGGGCGAGCGCCTCGCCGTCCTCGGTGCGGCCGTTCTCCGGGCCGGCGTCGGCGGCCACGTGGTGCGCCACCCACTCGCCGTCGTGGCGTTCCAGCAGCAGGGCCAGGCAACGTTCCACGGGGCCCTCGTCCAGCACCGTCCAGAAGCCCCGGCGCGCGCCGTGGGCGCCAGCAGCGCCGGCGAGCGCACCGGCAGCAGATCGCTGGCCTCGTTGCCGGCCACGACGAACTCGACGAGTCGCAGGGTCACCGGGCCAGGGTACGAAGACCACGCTCGTAGAGTGTCGGGGTGCCCGACCCCCGCAGCGACCTCGCCACGTACGCCGACCTGCACGCCGACGCCACCGCGCTGCTGAGCCGCTGGACGCCGACCAGCCCCGGCGCCGCCCGGGCCCGGGACCGGACCCTGGAGCTGCTGGCCGCCGGGCCGGCGGCGATGAGCCGCGGCCACCGGGCCGGGCACGTCACCGCGAGCGCCCTGGTGCTCGACGGCACCGGCGCGCGGGTGCTGCTCTGCCTGCACGGCAAGTTCCGCAAGTGGGTGCAGCTCGGCGGGCACTGCGAACCCGGCGACCGGACCCTCGCCGAAGCCGCGCTGCGCGAGGCCGGCGAGGAATCCGGAATCGCCGGGCTGGTGGTCGACCCGGAGCCGATCGACGTGGACATCCACCCGGTCGCCTGCCAGGGCGGCTCACTGCACTACGACGTCCGGTTCGCCGTGCTTGCCCCGCCCGGGGCGACCGAGCGGGTCAGCGCCGAGTCCGAGGCGCTCGGCTGGTTCCCGCCCGACCGGCTGCCCGAGCCGCTGGCTGACGCCACCGCCCAGCTCGTCGCGCCGGCCCTCGCCGCTCTCGCACGCCGCGCCTCCGGCTGAGCCGCCCTCGCCGGCCGCCGTGCCGAGCCGGCCGCCGCGCCGAGCCGCCCGTCGTGCCGAGCCGGCCGCCGCGCCGAGCCGCCCGCCGTGCCGGCCCGCCACCAGGGCGGGCCGGGCAGTGCGGTCGGCTCAGACCAGGCCTTCCTCGCCGCGCTCCTTCAGCTCGTCGACCAGCTTCTTCACGTCCTGGGCCTGGTCCCGCGGGCAGACCAGCAGCGCGTCCGGGGTGTCCACCACGATCAGGTCGCGCAGCCCGAGCGCGGCCACCAGCCGGCCCGAGTGCGGCACCACCACCAGGCCGGCGCTGTCCCGCAGCAGCACGCCCGGCTTGGCCTCGGCGGCGCCCAGCACCACGTTGCCGTCCGCGTCGGCGGGCAGCACCTCGCCGAGGGTGTGGAAGTCGCCGACGTCGTTCCAGCCGAAGTCACCCGGTACGGTGGCCACCCGCCCGGCGGCCGCCGCGCCCTCCATCACCGCGTAGTCGACGGAGATCTTCGGCAGGGTCGGCCACACGGTGCCGAGGACGTCGTCCTGCTCCGGGGTCCCCCACGCCGTCGCGATCGCCACGATCCCCGCGTGCAGCGCCGGCTGCTGCCGGGCCAGCTCGGCCAGGAAGACGTCCACCCGCCAGACGAACATGCTGGCGTTCCAGAGGTGCCGCCCGGAGCGGACGTAGCCCTCGGCCACCTCGGCGGCCGGCTTCTCCTTGAACTCGATCACCGGGCGCAGCGGACCGTCGCCCGTCGGCTCGCCGGTCTCCAGGTAGCCGTAGCCGGTCTCCGGCCGGGTTGGGGTGATGCCGACCGTCATCAGCAACCCCTGCTCGGCCCCCCGGATCGCCTGGCGTACCGTCTCCGCCCAGGCTGCGGCGTCGCCGATCAGGTGGTCGGCGGCGAACGAGCCCATCACCGCCGTCGGCGCCCGCTCCGCGATCACCGCCGCCGCCAGCGCGATCGCCGCGCAGGAGTCGCGGGGCGAGGGCTCGACCAGGATGTTCTCCTCCGGCAGGCCAGCCAGTTGCCGGGCCACCGCCGCGACGTGCGCGGCCCCGGTGACCACCAGCGTGCGCTCGGGTGTGGTCAGCGGCGACAGCCGGTCCACCGTCGCCTGGAGCAGCGACGCCGGCGTACCGGTCAGCGGGTGGAGGAACTTGGGATGGCCGGCCCGGGACAGCGGCCACAACCTCGTGCCACTGCCCCCCGCCGGGATGACGGCATAGAACATCAGCACATCATGCCCGAACCATGACGGCACGGACGCCACGTCGGGCAGACGGGAGTCCGACAGGTCAGGACCGGGCCCGGCTCCACGCGGCGATGTGCACCTCCGCGCTGGACTCCCAGGTGAACTCCTTGGCCCGGTCGAAACCGGCCTTCGCCAGGGAGAGCCGGCGCTGCTCGTCGTCGAGCAGGGCGGCCAGGTCGGTGGCGATCTGGTCCGGGTCCTCGCTGGTGTACGCCACCGCGTCGCCACCCACCTCGGGCAGGGAGAGCCGCGGCGTGGTCAGCACCGGCGCCGCGCACGCCATCGCCTCCAGGATCGGCAGGCCGAACCCCTCGCCGTACGACGGGTATGCGGCGACCAGCGCGCCGCCGAGGAAGCCGGGCAGGTCGGCGTAGCGGAGGTAACCCGGGCGGAGCAGCCGCAGGTGCGACGGCACCTCGGCCACCGCGCGGTCGATGTCGTCGTCGTGCCCCTGGCCGCCGGCGATGACCAAGGCCGGCGGGTTGTTCCGGTCGGCCACCGCACGGGCCCAGCCGCGGATCAGGTTGGGTACGTTCTTGCGCGGCTCCTTGGCCCCGAGGAACGCGATGTAGCTGCTGCTGCCCAGCCCCAGGCGGGCGCGTACCCGGGCCTTCTCCTCCTCGCTCGGGGCGTGGAAGGCGGCCTGGTCGACCCCGTGGTAGGCCACGTCGATCCGGGTCGGGTCGGCGTCCAGGAGGCGGATCAACTCGTCCCGGGTGGCCTTGCTCGGCACGATCACCCGGTCGGCGCGGCGCAGCGACGTCTTGATCGCGCTGCGGAAGAACGTCCGGCGGGACTTGTCGTAGTGCTCCGGCTCGGTGAAGAAGGTCGCGTCGTGCACGGTGACCGTCACCGGGCAGCCGGCCCGCAGCGGGCAGGTGTAGAAGGGCGAGTGCAGCACCTCCGCGCCCACCTGCTGGGCCAGCAGCGGCAGGCCGGTCTGCTCCCAGGCGAGCCGGGCCGGGCGGTGCGCGACCGCCGCCGGGGCGGGGATGACCTCGGCCTCCGGCAGCATCCGGGTGTAGCGCTCCAGGTCGGTGCGGAGGCTGACCACGACCAGGTCCACGCCGGAGCCGCAGACCCGGCCGAGGGCGCCGAGCAGGCCGTCGACGTATCTACCGACGCCGCCACGGTCGGCGGGGACACTCGTGGCGTCGATGAGCACGCGGGGCGGGCGACCGGCGGTCACGGGGCGACTCCTCAGGCAGACGATCTGTGGGGAACAACACTGTCGGCAAGCCTACGCCGGGCCCGGGTCCCGGCGGTGACTGCGACCCGACGGTACGCCGACTTGTCCTTGCCATCGAGTACGGGCCACCGGCGCGTATCGTTCGCGCCGATGGCCGACAACATTGCCCGGGTGTTCGCCGACGCGATCGCGCCCGACCCCACCCGCCCGCTGCTGACCTGGTACGACGACGCCACCGGCGAGCGCACCGAACTGTCCGGCGCCACGTGCGCGAACTGGGTGGCCAAGACGGCCAACCTGCTCGTCGACGAGGTGGCCCTCGCCCCCGGCGACACCGCCGCTGTGCTGCTGCCCCCGCACTGGCAGACCGCCGCCGTGCTGCTCGGTTGCTGGTCGGCGAAGCTGACCGTGGTGGATGCCCCGGGTACCGTGGACGTGCTCTTCGCCGCCGGGGAGCGGGTCGACGCGGCGGCGGCCTGGTCGGCGGGCGAACGTTACGCGCTCGCGCTCGACCCGTTCGCCCTGCCGATGCGGCAGGTGCCGCCGGGGTTCGCCGACTTCGTGTCGGCGGTACGCGGCCACGGCGACCACTTCACGCCGTACTCGGAGGCCGGCGAGGCGGACGCGGAGCTGCTGGCCCGCGCGGAGGCCCGGGCCGCGGAGCTCTGCCTCACCCCGGGCGACCGGCTACTGGTCGACACGGGGCAGCACCCCGACCCGGTCGACTGGCTGCTGGCACCACTGACCGCCGGCGCCAGCCTGGTCATCTGCGGCAACCTCGACCCCCGGCGCCTCGACGCGCGCACCGCGACGGAGCAGGTCACCCGCAGCCTCGCCTGAACGGGCGCCGGCCGGGGCCCGGCCGGCGCCCGTTCAGGCGCTCAGGCGGGTGCGGACTCCTCGGTGTGGGCGCGGCGCTGGGCGAAGACGGCGAACGCGGTCAGCGATTCCGGGTTGGCCAGGGCGCCCTTAGCAGCGGCGCTGTCGACGGGGGTGCCGGTGAGGATCTTCTTGACCGGCACCTCCAGCTTCTTCGCCGAGAGGGTACGCGGAACGGCCCGGACCTGGTGGATCTCGTCGGGGACGTGCCGGGGCGACAGCGCGGTCCGCAGCTCCCGGCAGATCTTCTTCCGCAGCTCGTCGTCCAGCTCCAGCCCCTCGGCGAGCACCACGAAGAGCAGCAGCTCGCCGGCCCCGCCCTGGTCGTCCTCCAGGTGCACCACCACCGAGTCGACCACCTCGTCGAGCCCCTCGACCACGGAGTAGAACTCGGCGGTGCCGAGGCGTACGCCGCCCCGGTTCAGGGTGGCGTCGGAGCGCCCGGTGATCACGCAGCCACCCCGCTCGTTGACCGTGATCCAGTCGCCGTGCCGCCAGACGCCCGGATAGACCTCGAAGTACGCCTCGCGGTAGCGGGCGCCCTCCGGGTCGTTCCAGAAGCCCACCGGCATGCTCGGCATCGGCTCGGTGATCACCAGCTCGCCCAGCTCGCCGATGACCGGGGTGCCGTCGGCGGAGCGCGCCTCCACCTTCGCGCCGAGCGCCCGGCAGGTGATTTCCCCGGCGTGCACCGGCAGCAGCGGCACGCCCCCCACGAAGCCGGTGCAGACGTCCGTGCCGCCGGAGAGCGACTGGAGCTGGAGGCGGAGGCCGACGTTCTCGTACACCCAGGTGAAGCCCTCGACGGGCAGCGGCGCGCCGGTCGAGCCGAGGCCGCGCAGCGCCGACAGGTCGGCGATCTCCTTCGGGACCAGGCCGGCCTTGCGGCAGGCCAGCAGGAACGGCGCGGAGGTGCCGAAGTACGTGGTGCCGGTCTGCTCCGCCATCCGCCAGAGCGCGCCCAGGTCCGGGTGGCCGGGGTTGCCGTCGAACAGCACGATGGTCGCGCCCACCGCCGGACCGGAGACCAGGAAGTTCCACATCATCCAGCCGGTGGTGGTGAACCAGAAGAACCGGTCCGCCGGGCCCAGATCGTGGTGCAGGGCCAGCATCTTCAGGTGCTCCAGCAGGATGCCGCCGTGGCCGTGCACGATCGGCTTCGGCAGGCCCGTGGTGCCGGAGGAGTAGAGCACGTAGAGCGGGTGGTCGAAGGGCACCGGGGTGAAGGTCAACGGCTCGTCGGTCGGCGCGGCCAGCTCGGCCCAGGAGATCTCGCCCTGCCGCGGCGCGGCGGCCGGGTCGAGGTACGGGATGCCGACGGTGTGCCGCAGCGACGGCAGGGCGGCCCGGATGGCGGCCACCTCGCCGCGCCGGTCCACCGGCTTGTCGCCGTACCGGTAGCCGTCCACGGCGACCAGGACCTTCGGCTCGATCTGCTGCCAGCGGTCGGTGACGCTGCGGGTGCCGAACTCGGGCGCGCAGGAGGAGAAGATCGCGCCCAGGCTGGCGGTGGCGAGCAGCAGCACGAAGGTCTCCGGGATGTTCGGCGCGTACGCCGCCACCCGGTCACCCGGGCCGACGCCGAGCCGGCGCAGCCCGGCCGCCACCCGGCGGACCCGTTCGCGCAGCTCGGCCGCGGTCAGCGTCTCCGGCGCGCGGGTCTGCCCGTGAGCGATCACCACCGGGTCGTCGTCCCCCCGGCCGGGCATCCGCAGCACGTTCTCCGCGTAGTTGAGTGTCGCGCCCGGGAACCAGCGGGCACCCGGCATCGCCCGGTCGGCGAGTGTGGCGGTCGGCGGAGTGTGCGCCACCACCTCGAAGTAGTCCCAGATCGACCGCCAGAAGGCGTCGAGGTCGGTCACCGACCAGCGCCAGAGCGCGTCGTAGTCGGCGAACTCCAGCCCCTGGTGCTCGGCCAGCCAGCGCAGGTAGTCGCCGATCCGGGACCGCTCGCGCACGTCGGCCGGCGGCGTCCACAGCACGTCACCCACTGCTCCACCCTCCCTGAGGCCCGTCACGGCACTGTGCATGGGCCGTGGCGCCATCTTGCCCTACCTCGCGTCGCCATTCTCCGCACCGGGTGCCGATCCGGGGGCGTGCCCCGCCCACACCTCCACCCCGCCACCTGTGTGGGCCGGGCTGCCAGGAAGGCCCTTGTTGACGCCTGGCGTTTGTCAAGGGCCCCTCCTTACACTCAGCCGGCCCGGTGGGCCTGGATCGCCCGGCGGCGGGCCAGCCGGTGGGCGCGGCGGATCTCCGCCTCCCGGTAGCGGCGCTCGTCCTCCGGCGTCTCCGGCAGCACCGGCCGGACCGGGCGCGGCGCCCCGCCCACGTCCACCCCGACGAAGACCAGGTACGCGGTGGCGACCGGGACAGGCTCGTCCTCGGCCGAGTCCCAGCGCTCGGCGACCACCTTCACCCCGACCTCCATCGAGGTGTGCCCGGTCCAGTTGACCTGGGCGTGGGCGTGCACCAGGTCGCCCACCCGGACCGGCTCGGAGAAGACGATCTCGTCGATCGAGGCGGTGACCGCGGTGCCGCCGCTGTGTCGGGCCGCGGCGGCCCCGGCCACGTCGTCGACGAACTTCATCAGTACCCCACCGTGCACGGTCCCGTACAGGTTGACATCGACGGCGGTCATGATCCGGCTGAGCGTGACCCGCGAATACGAGGTCGGCTTGCCCACCGGCCCGGTGGAGGGGTGATCTGTCATGCCGAAAACGGTACGGTGCGCGGATGCGACATCTCTGGAGCTTCCTCGCCGGGTTGGCGTGGCGCCCATCACCTGGGTGCTCGTCACCCTCGGTCAGGACGGGTCTGCAGGCACCGTGCACCGCTGGGTGGAGATCGGTACCTACAGCACGCCCAACCTGATCGAGCCGGCCGTCTACCTCGGCGTCGCCGGCATCCTCCTCGGCCTGCTTGGCACGCTGCGCTTCTCGCCGCTCGGTCCGCTCGTGGCCGGGCTGCTGCTGGCCATCCCGTACGTCGGGATGTTCGTCGCGCCGTTCACCGTCCGTGACCGGATCCCCGAGGGCTGGAAGATGCTCGGGGACCCGCTGCCACTGCGCCAGCCGATGGAGAACGGCACCCTGTTCCTGATCGGCGTGCTGCTGCTGATGGCCGTGTTCAGCGGGCAGCGCTGGCGGCGCTCGCCCGGGCAGCCGCCGGCCGTGGCGGAGCTGACCCCGGCCGACCCGGCGAGCGAGCAGACCCGGTCGTTCAACGACTGGCCCTCGGCCGACCCGGACAAGGACACCGCCCCGCTGACGCTGGGCTATCCCGACCCCACCCCCACCGAACCGCTGCCCCGCCGTACCGCCGGCGAGTCGCCGTGGTCCGCGCCGCCGCGGGCGACCGGCCGACCGGAGGGCACCACCGAGACCCGTTGACGACCGCGGGCGGGCCGGAGTTGCCGGCCCGCCCGCCCGATCGTCGCGCCGGGGTCAGCCCTTGAGCAGCTGGCGCGCCATGACGATGCGCTGCACCTGGTTGGTGCCTTCGTAGATCTGAGTGATCTTGGCGTCCCGCATCATCCGCTCGACCGGGTAGTCGCGGGTGTAGCCGTAGCCGCCGAGCAGCTGCACGGCGTCGGTGGTGATCTCCATGGCGGCGTCGGAGGCGAAGCACTTCGCGGCGGCGCCGAAGTAGGTGAGGTCCGCGTCGCCCCGCTCCGACTTACCGGCGGCGGCGTAGGTGAGCTGCCGGGCGGCCTCCAGCTTCATGCCCATGTCGGCGAGCATGAACTGGATGCCCTGGAAGTCGGCGACCGGCTTGCCGAACTGCTTGCGTTCCTGGACGTACCCCTTGGCGTAGTCCAGCGCCCCCTGGGCGATGCCGACCGCCTGCGCGGCGATGGTGACCCGGGTGTGGTCCAGGGTCCGCATCGCGGTGGCGAAGCCGGTGCCCTCCGCGCCGATCATGCGGTCCGCCGGGATCCGTACGTTGTCGAAGTAGACCTCGCGGGTGGGCGAGCCCTTGATGCCGAGCTTCTTCTCCGGCGCGCCGAAGCTGACGCCCGGGTCGGACTTCTCCACCACGAACGCGGAGATGCCCTTCGACCGGGCTGTGGGATCCGTCACAGCGAAGACGGTGTAGTACTCGGAGACGCCCGCGTTGGTGATCCACCGCTTCACGCCGTTGAGCACCCAGTGGTCGCCGTCCCGGACCGCCTTGGTGGTCATCGAGGCGGCGTCGCTGCCCGCCTCCGGCTCGGAGAGGCAGTAGGAGAACATCGCGTCGCCGGCCGCGACCGGGGTCAGGTACTTCCGCTTCAGCTCCTCGGAGCCGGCCAGGATCAGCGGCATGGTGCCCAGCTTGTTCACCGCCGGGATCAGCGAGGACGCGGCGCAGGCGCGGGCCACCTCCTCGATCACGATGGCCGTGGCCAGCGCGTCCGCGCCGGCGCCGCCGTACTCGACGGGGATGTGCGGGGCGTGGAAGTCCGCCGCCCGCAGCGCGTCGTACGACGCCTTGGGGAACTCACCCGTCTCATCCGCCTCAGCGGCGTGCGGAGCAACCTTCGCTGCACAGACGTCCCGCACCGCCTCCCGGATCGCCTCGTGCTCCTCCGGCAGCCGGTAGGCGTCGAACTGCTCCGCGGCCATGTGGCCCCTCCCCTTCACCGCTAGGATGCGCAGTCCTAGCGCCCTGAGTGCCGCCGACCGCACAGAGTGAAGGATAGCGACCGAGGATTTGGTGCTCCTTACCGCCGCGTAGGCTCGTGCATGATGGGCGTCGAAGCCGAGCGGCGACCACAGAACCACAGGAAAGTCCCCCACCGGTGCCCGGCCAGGCGCCGCAGCAGAATGCGACGCAAGGAAGCGCCGCCAGTGCGAGCGGAGAGACAGGCGTGACGATCCCCTACCCGAACACCCAGCCGGTGCCGGCCATCGCCGCGGTGACCCCGCCTTCGGGTGCGGCCCGACCTCGGGTGACCTTCCTCGGCACCGGCTACCTCGGTGCCACGTACGCCATCTGCTACGCCGAGCTCGGCTACGAGGTGCTCGGCTACGACGTCGACGCGGACAAGATCGCCAAGCTGAACGCCGGCGAGGTCCCGATCCACGAGCCCGGCCTGGACGAGCTGCTCCGGCGCAACCTGACCGCCGGCCGGCTGCGGTTCAGCACCGACATCCAGGAGATCGCCGACTTCGGCGACGTGCACTTCATCTGCGTGGGCACCCCGCAGCGGGCCGACGGCATGGGCGCCGACCTGTCGTACGTCGAGGCGTCGGTGACCAGCCTGGCCCAGCACCTGACCCGCAAGGCGCTGATCGTCGGCAAGTCCACCGTCCCGGTGGGCACCGCCGAGTGGGTGGAGCAGCTGGTCGGCAAGCACACCCCGGCCGACCTGGGCGTCGAGGTGGCGTGGAGCCCCGAGTTCCTCCAGGAGGGCTTCGCCGTCGACGACGTGCTGCGGCCCAACCGGATCGTGGTCGGGGTCAAGAGCGAGTGGGCCAACGGCATGCTCTACGCCGCCCACAAAGGCGTCTTCGACCTGGCCGCCACCGAGGACCGCGAAGTGCCGCTGGTGGTCACCGACTTCGCCACCGCCGAGCTGGTCAAGGTCGCCGCCAACGCCTTCCTGGCCACCAAGATCTCCTTCATCAACGCGATGGCCGAGGTCTGCGAGGCCGCCGGCGGCGACGTCACCCAGCTGGCCCGCTCGATCGGGTACGACCCCCGCATCGGCAACCGGTTCCTCCAGGCCGGGCTCGGCTTCGGCGGGGCCTGCCTGCCCAAGGACATCCGCGCCTTCCAGGCCCGCGCCCAGGAGCTCGGCGCCGGCGAGGCGCTGCGCTTCCTGCACGAGGTCGACCTGATCAACCTGCGCCGGCGCACCCGGGTGGTCCAGCTCGCGGCCGACCTGCTCGGCCGCCGGTCGGGTCCGGCCGGTCCGGACCTCTCCGGCACCCGGATCGCGGTGCTCGGCGCCACCTTCAAGCCGAACACCGACGACGTCCGGGACGCCCCGGCTCTCGCCGTCGCCTCGCTGCTCGGCAAGGCCGGCGCCGACGTGCACGTGTTCGACCCGCAGGGCATGGACAACGCGCGCCGGGCCGTGCCCGAGCTGACGTACGAGGCGAGCATGACCGACGCGGTGCGCGATGCCGACCTGGTCTGCGTGCTCACCGAGTGGGCCGAGTTCCGCAACGCCGACCCGGTCGCCCTGGGCGAACTGGTCAACGGCCGCAAGGTCGTCGACGGCCGCAACTGCCTGGACTCCACACTGTGGACCCAGGCGGGCTGGGAGTACCGCGGCATGGGCCGCCCCTGACCCCACCGACCGTTCCGGCTCGGCGCGTCTGACGCCGCGCCACGACCCGGAACAGTCGACCGACCTCCGGCTCCGCACTCTGACGCCGGGCCGCGACCCGAGACGGTCGCGGCCCGGCGATCTTTTTGTTGCCCCGAACGCGCCGGCAACTGTCGAAATCCGCGCCCGGTCAGGGCATGCTGCGACAGTGAGGGTCCACAGTGCGGGCCGGCCGGACGGAGGGGTGTCGTGCAGTCCTTCAGGTGCGCCTCGTGCGGGCGGGAGATCAAGCCGGCCGTGATCTGCCCGCACTGCGGGGCGGACCAGCCACAGTGGGCCGAGCACCTGGCCGACATCGAACGCTCGATCGCGGAGATGAAGGCCCGCGACGCCGAGATCGCCCGCGAACAGCGGCAGATCGCCGCCAAGCTGCAGGCCGCGCTCTTCCAGCGGGACATCCTCGCCCACGCCGGTGAGGAACGGGTCCGGCAGTCCACCCGGCCCCGCCGGGTGCTGCGCCGCCGGCCCGGCCGCCGCCCGCCCACGGCCACCACCGGCGCCCCGCCCCGGGTGCCCCGCCAGGGCACCCCGCCGCCCGGCCCGGACGACCACCCGCCCCGGGGCAGGCCGCAGTGGCTCGACGTGGACAACCCGGAGCACCCGCCGGAGGCGTCCTCCCGCGAGGTGCAGAACATCCCCCTCGGGCTCGGCGCGCTGCTCCTGGGCGTCGCGGCGGTGGTCTTCGCCGCGGTCGCCACCAGCTCGCTGGACGCGCTGGCCCGGCTCGGCGTGCTGCTGCTGGCGACGGTGCTGATGCTGCTCGCCCCGCCGGTGCTGGCCCGCCGGGGGCTCACCTCGACCGCCGAGACGATCGCCTCGGTGGGCCTGCTGCTGCTGCCGCTGGCCGGGTACGCGCTGTGGGCAGTCGACCGGATCGGCGGCGCCTCCGGCTCGGCCTTCGCCGGGTCGATCTTCCTGGTCACCACCCTGATCGCGTTCGGGTACGCGCACTGGACCGGGCTACGCGCATCCCGCTTCGCCACCGTCCTGGCCGCCCAACCGGTGCTGCCCCTGCTGGCGTACGAGCGGATCACCGGGCCGGCCGGCTGGGCCCTGGTGCTGACCGTGGTGGCCGTCGTCGACCTGGCTCTGGCCCGCTCGGCGGTCGTCCTCGAACGGCCGGTCCGGCGGGACCTGCCCACCCCGGCGCCCGCGCCCACGCCCACCCCACCCCGGCAGCGCAGCGCCGACGATCGCCCGGAGACGGACCCGGAGGAGTCGGCCGAGGTGCTCGGCGCGGAGCTGGCCGACGAGGGGATCCTCCCGCCGGCCCGCCCGGTGCCCTGGCTGCGGGAGCTGACCTGGGTGCTGCACGGTGGGACGGTCGCCGTCGCCCTGGCGTACGCGGTCACCGCGCTGCTGCGCGCCGCCACCGTACCGATGGCCGCCGCCACGGGCGCCGTGCTGCTGCTCGCCGCGCTGGCCGCGCTGGCCGGGGCCCTGGTGCTGCGCCGGCCGCCGTTGCCAGACCTGGGTGCCGGCATCGTCACCCTCGCGGTGATCGGCGCGCTGGGGCGGGTCGCCTCGGTCGCCTTCCCCGGCCGGTCGCTGCTGCTCATCGCCGCGGTGATCGCGCTGGCCGGGTTCGCCGTCCGGGGCGTACCGGAGCAGGCCCGGCGCGGTCCGCAGCTCGCCTCGGCCGTGGCGCTGACGGTCAGCGGCCTGGTGGTGGCCGGCGGCGCGCTGCGCGCCGGGCTGGCGCCGGTACGCGCGGGGCTGCCCGCCTGGTCGGCGGATCTGAGCCGCTGGCACACCGAGCTGGCGGCGGCGGTCGGGCCGACCGGGTGGCAGCTCGCCGCGAGCGCGCTGCTGTTCACCGTCGCCGCGGTGGTCGCCCTGCCGCCGGAGATCCGGCGCGACTTCGCGGTGGTCGGGGCGGCGCTGACCGCCCTCGCCGTGCCCGCCTCCCTCGGGCTGGGCTGGGCGGCCGCGTGCTGGCCGATGCTGCTGACCGCCGTGGGCATCGGCGTCCTGGGACTGGCCGCGGCCACCAAGCGCTCGGCCCTGGTGCACGCCGCCACCGCCGCCGCGCTGGGCGTGATCGGCGCCGGAGCGGCGCTCGCCCGGCCGGCCCTCACCGCCGCCGCGCTGACCACCCTCTGCCTGGCCGGCGCGCTGATCTCGCTGGCACCCCGGGTGCGGATCGCCGCGGCCGCGGCGGACACGGTCTGCGGCTGGGCCGCCGGCGGGGCGGCGTTCGCGCTGCCCGGGGCGGTGGCCGCGTTCGTCGCCGCCACCGTGCCGACCAACCTGGCGCCCACCCCGGCGAACCTGCGCGAGGTCACCGTCCCGATCCTGGCGGCAAGCTTCCTCGGCGTCTGCGTCAGCCTCGGCTACGCCGCCCTCGTCCAGGTGGCGCAGCGACACCTCAGCGCACCGCACGCGATCGGCACCGTGCTGGGCGCGGTGGCGGTCGCCGCTGCCGCGTTCGGAGCGCCGGGCGCCACCACCGCCGACGCCTGGGTCGGCGGGCTTCTGCTGCTCGCCGCCGCGCTGCTGGCGCTGGCCCCGCGGATCGACGCCGGCCGCCGTTCCGACCTGACGCTGGACGGGTCGGACCTGGCCCTGGCGGCCACCACGGCGGCCTTGATCGCCACCCTGGTCCGGATCGCCGCCGTGCTCGCGCCCGGCGGCCAACTGGTGGTGGCGGCCGCGCTGGTGCTGGTGGTCGCCGTCGCCGCCCGGGCCATGCCCGAGGAGTGGCGGCGCGGACCTGTCCTCGGCATCGCGGTCGGCGGCACGCTGATCGGTCTCATCGCCGGCTGGACCGCGCTGCGCGGCGGGGTCGGGGTGCTGGCCACGCCCGGCCCGATCTGGGCCGGCGACCTGAGCGGCTGGCCGGCCGCGCCGACGGGCGGGTCGACCTGGCAGGCGCCCGTCGCGCTGGCGCTGCTGGCGGTGGCCGCCGGCATCCTGCTGCCGCCGCCGTGGAAGTACGACGTCGCCGGGGCGGCCGTCGTGCTCGCCACCATCGGCGCCCCGGCCGCGTTCGACCTGCCGTGGTGGTCGCCGGTCCTGGTCGGTGCCATGGTCGCCACGGTCTGCGGGATGGCGGCGGTCGCCTCGCTCGACCCCCGGGCCGCGCTCTCCCGGGCCACCGTGGCGGGCGTGGTCGCCCTGCACGCCGCCGGCGCCGGCCTGGTCCGCCCGTGGACCACCGCGCTGGCGCTGGGCAGCATCGCGCTGATCGGCGTGGTGGTGGCCGTCCTCGCCCGGGTGCTCGCGCCGGCGCTCGTCGAGGACCTCCGGACCGAGGGGATGCCGCCGCACCTGGTGCAGGTGGGCGGCGCGGCAGTGGGCGCCGCCCTGCTCGCCCTGCCCGGGGCGGTGGCCGCCCTGGCCGCCGAGTTCGGCCGCTCCCCACAGGTGGTGCTCACCGCCGCGCTCGCCGCGTCCAGCATCGGCCTGGCCGCGGTGGCGGCGGCCCGCCGGCAGGTCCCGCAGTTCCTCCCGTACGCGAGCGTGGCCGTGGTGGGCGGTGCCACCGTCAGCGCAGTGGCCGCCGTGATCGCCCGCCTGCCCTCCGGCGTCTACGCCGCCGCAGCGGCGCTGCTCGGCGTGCTCGCCGAGCTGGTCCGCGCCGCCACCACCCCGCCGGTCGGGTCGGCCCGTCCGGTACGCCGCTGGTCGGTGCTGCTGGACGGGGCGTTGCGCCGGCTGCCCGACGACGGCACCGAGCTGCGCTGGCGGGTGAGCCCGGCCGCCGGCGCCCTCGCGGCGGCGGTGCTGCCCACCGCGCTGGCCCTGGTGACGCTGACGCCGCCGCTGTTGGTGGCCCTGGTCGAGCCGTTCCGGGTGCTGCCGCGGATCTGGCACGGGGCCCCACCCGAGCTGCTCACCCCGCCCGCCGCGGCGGTGGACCCCACGCACGTGCTGACCGCCCTGCTGCTCACCGCCACGGCGGCGCTGGCCGCCACCGGGTTCAGCGGCGGCCGACGCTCCCGGGCCGTGCCGGTGGTGCTGCCCGGCGCGGCCGTCACCCTGCTGATCACGCCTGTGGCGCTCGGCCACGGCTGGCCGCAGACCGCGCTGGCCGGGTTGGCGGTCTTCACCATCGCCATGCTCGGTCTGGCGCTGACCCCGCCCCCGCCGCTGGTCGAGCCGGCCCGCTCGCTGCGGGTCGCCCGGGTGCTGGTGTTCGCCATCGGCCTGGCCGCCGGCGGCGCCGGGCTGGCCGGCAGCCTCGCCACCCGGGAGCTGACCCTCTTCACGCTGGGCGGGGCGGTCGGCGTGGGCGTCGTCGCCGCGATCTTCGGCACCACCCAGCGGGCCCGCATCCTCGGCTGGCTGTTCGCCTCGCTGATGGCCGAGCTGTTCGTGCTCACCCTCGGCCTGGTCGCCGGGCTCGCCGCCGTCTGGTCGGCGTTCGGGGTGCTCGCGGTCGGGGCGGCACTCCAGGTCTTTGCCGCCACGCTGCCCCGGCTACGCCGTCCCGAGGCGTACCGGGAGTCGGCCACGGTGGAGTGGAGCGGGTACGCGGCCGCGCTCATCGCGCTGGCGCTGGCGTACGACTCGCCCCGGCACATCGCGGCGCTGCTGGCCGCCTGGGGTGCCGTACTCGGGGTGGCGGCCGGCCGCCCGGGCCGCCGGCCGGTGGAGCGGCGGATCCTGTTCTGGTCGGTGGTGGGCTGCGAGATCACCGCCTGGTGGATCCTCATGCGGGTGGCCGACGTGGCGCTGCCCGAGGCGTACACCCTGCCGTTCGCCCTGTTCGCCCTGCTGGTCGGGGTGCTGGAGCTGCGTCACCGGCCCGACCTGTCGAGCTGGGTGGCGTACGGGCCGGCGCTGGTCGCCGCGTTCCTGCCGACACTGGCGATCGTGCTGGCCACCGACACCAGCATGCTGCGGCAGGTGCTGCTGCTGCTCGGCGCCGTAGCGGTGCTGATCTTCGGCTCGACCAGCCGGCAGCAGGCACCGGTGATCGTGGGCGCCACGGTCACCGCGGTGACCGCGGTGCACGCGCTGATCAGCCTCGGCCCGTGGCTGGTGCTGATCCCGGTCGGCATCCTCCTGCTGGTGCTCGGCGCGAGCAATGAACGCCGCCGCCGGGCCCAGGAGCGGCTGCAGACCGCCCTGCGCGGCATGCGCTGAATCGGAGGGGCTGACGTCCACCGTCAGGGCAGGCTCAACGCGCCAGGCCCGCGCGGGCCTGGGGCGGCCGGCCGGGCGACGAGCCGTAGGTGCTGGTGCAGGGCCGTTCCCCTATTCGCCGGCCCCGACGGCCTACGCCGGCCCGGCTCGCCTCCTGACGCAGCCCGTTATTACCGTACGTGATCACGTCGAGCGGGTGGCGGTTGTCGTACCGGGGCTCGGCACGACAACCGCGCCGGCGAGGTCACCCGAGCGAGGCGTGGAGGTTCGCCTCCTTCTCGGCGACCAGTTCCTCCAGGCTCGCCTGGTACGCGGCCATCCGCTCGCGCAGCACCGGGTCCGACGCGCCCAGGATCCGCACGGCGAGCAGCCCGGCGTTGCGCGCGTTGCCGATCGACACCGTGGCGACCGGCACGCCGGCCGGCATCTGCACGATGGAGAGCAGCGAGTCCATCCCGTCGAGGTACTTGAGGGGCACCGGCACGCCGATGACCGGCAACGGCGTGACCGAGGCGACCATGCCGGGCAGGTGGGCCGCCCCACCGGCCCCGGCGATGATCACCTTGAGCCTCCGCTCGGCGGCGGTCCGGCCGTACTCGATCATCTTGGCCGGGGTGCGGTGCGCAGACACCACGCCGACCTCGTACGGCACCTCGAACTCCGCGAGTGCCTCGGCGGCGGCCTGCATGGTCGGCCAGTCCGAGTCGCTGCCCATGATCAGCCCGACCGTGCTCACTGTTTCCCCTCCCGCAGCCAGCGGGCGGCTCGCGCGGCCCGGGCCCGTACGTCGTCCAGGTCGTTGCCCAGCACCGTGACGTGTCCGATCTTGCGGCCGGGCCGGACCTGCTTGCCGTACAGGTGGACCTTGGCCCCGGGCTCGGCGGCGAAGAGGTGGTGCAGCCGCTCGTCGATGGGCATCCCGCCCGGCTCGCCACCGAGCACGTTCGCCATCACCACGACGGGCGCGGTCAGCGAGGTGTCCCCCATCGGGTAGTCGAGCACGGCCCGCAGGTGCTGCTCGAACTGGGAGGTCCGGGCGCCCTCGATGGTCCAGTGCCCAGAATTGTGTGGGCGCATGGCCAGCTCGTTCACCACCAGCCCATCGGGCGTCTCGAACAGCTCCACGGCGAGCAGCCCGACCACGCCGAGCGCGGTGGCCAGGTCGATGGCGAGCTGCTGGGCCGCGACCGCCAGTTCCTCGGGCAGGTCGGGTGCCGGGGCGAGCACCTCGACGCAGATCCCGTCCCGCTGCACGGTCTCCACCACCGGGTACACGGCGACCTGCCCGAACGGCGACCGGGCCACCTGCACCGCCAGCTCCCGCCGCAGCGCGACCCGCTCCTCGACGATCAGCCGGGTGCCCCCGGCGAGCAGGGTCGTGGCCAGCTCGGCGGCCTGGCCGGCATCGTCCACCAGCCAGACACCCCGCCCGTCGTAACCGCCCCGGGCCGCCTTCAGCACCACCGGCCAGCCGGTCTCCTCACCGAAGGCGACCAGGTCGGCGGGCGCCTCGACGGGACGCCAGGCCGGGTTCGGCGCGCCCAGCTCGCCGAGCCGCTCGCGCATCACCCGCTTGTCCTGCGCGTGCACCAGCGCCTCGGCCGGCGGGAAGAGCTTCACCCCCTCCTCGGCGAGGGTGCGGATGTGCCCGGTGGGCACATGCTCGTGGTCGAAGGTGACCACATCGCAGCCCTTGGCGAAGGTGCGCAGCGCGGCGAGGTCGGTGTGGTCGCCGTACTGGACGTCGGCCGCGACCAGGGCCGCGCCGTCGTCCGGGGCGAGAGCCAGCACGCGCAGCGACTGGCCGAGGGCGATGGCGGCCTGGTGGGTCATTCGGGCCAGCTGGCCACCGCCCACCATGCCGACGACAGGCAGTCCGGTACGGGAATCCATAGCGCCACCAGCCTATCGGGGCGGCTGCCCGGCCCCGCCGCCGGAGTCAGCCGCCGAGCTGGGCAACCAGGTCGTCGACGGAGGTTACCGGCCGATCGCAGACAAACCCCCGGCAGACGTACGCGGTGGAGCCCCCGTCCACCGCCGGCCGCTCGGCCAGCAGCGGCACGCCGGGCTGGTCGGCGCGGCCGGCCACCACCACCGCACCGGGCGGGGCGTGCCGGTGGGCGGCGGCCACCAGCGGGTCGCCCGCCCGGTCGTCGGTCACCACCGCGATCTCGTACGGCCCGGAGAGCAGCGCCTCGCCGACGGTGGCCGCGTACCCGGTGAACCGGGCGTGCCGCCCGACGATCGGCGCGACCGTCGACAGGGTGGCCTCGGCGGCCTCCCGGTACCGGGTCTCACCGCTCAACGCCGCGTACGCCACGAGCGCCGCGACGATCGCCGACCGGCCGGACGGGGTGGCGTTGTCGGTGGGGTCGGCCGGCCGGGTGACCAGCCGCTCCGCGTCGTCGGCGGTGTCGTAGAAGCCGCCGTCGGGGGCGGCGAACCGGGCCAGCGCCACGTCCAGGAGCTGGCCGGCCAGCGTCAGCCAGCGCCCCTCACCGGTGAGCTGGTGCAGCGCGCAGAACGCCTCGGCCACGCAGCCGTAGTCCTCCAGCACGCCGGCCGGCTCGCCGACGACCTTGTCCCGGGAGACCCGGCGCAGCCGGCCGTTTACGACGTGCACGGTGGCCAGGTGCTCGGCGGCGTCCCGCATCGCGCCGTCGGACACGATGGTGACGCCCTCCATCAGGTTCGCGTCCTCGTCGTCCGGGGACGCGTACAGCGCGGCGACCTGCTGGAACTCGGCGATCGCGGTGATCGCCAGGCCGTTCCAGGCGGCCACCACCTTGTCGTCCCGGGCCGGCTGGGGGCGGGTGTCCCGAGCGGCCAGCAACCGTCCCACCACGTCCTGCCAGCGGGCCCGGATCTCCGGGTCGGCGGCGTCCACGTCCCGGGCCAGCCGCAGCACGCTGGTGCCGTGCTCAAAGGTGCCCTGCTCGGTCACCCCGAACAGATCGGCGGCGAAGCGGCCGTCCTCCTCCCCCAGCACCTCGACCAGTTGGGCCGGGGTCCAGACGTAGGTGAGGCCCTCCACGCCCTGGGTGTCCGCGTCCAGCGCGGAGGCGAAGCCCTCGCCGGGCCGGTGCAGCTCGTCGGCGAGGAACCGCGCGGTGTCCCGGGCCACCCGGCGGGCCAGCGGGTCGCCGGTGAGCCGCCAGAGCTGCGTGTAGACCCGCAGCAGCAGCGCGTTGTCGTAGAGCATCTTCTCGAAGTGCGGCACCGTCCAGTGGCCGTCCACAGAGTAGCGGGCAAAGCCGCCGGCGAGCTGGTCGTAGATGCCGCCCCGGGCCATCGCCTCGGCGGTGTGCCGGACGATCTCCAGGCTCCGCGCCGAGCCGGTGCGCTGGTGGTGCCGGAGCAGGAAGAGCAGGTTCATGTGCGGCGGGAACTTGGGCGCTCCACCGAACCCGCCGTTCGTCTCGTCGTACTCCCGGGCGAGCTGGTCCGCGGCGGCGTCCAGCAGCTCGGCGGTGAGCGGGGCGGTCAGGCCACCCACGGCCTGGGCGCCGCCGATCGCCTCCACCACGGCAGCGCCCTGCCGCAGGACGTCTTCCCGCTGGTCCCGCCACGCCGTGGCGACCGAGCCGAGGAGGCGAATGAAGTTCGGCCGCGGGAAGTAGGTGCCGCAGAAGAAGGGCGTGCCGTCCGGGGCGGCGAAGACGGTCATCGGCCAGCCACCCTGGCCGGTCATCGCCTGGGTGGCGGTCATGTAGACAGCGTCGACGTCGGGGCGTTCCTCCCGGTCCACCTTGATCGAGACGAAGTCCTCGTTCATGAGCCGGGCGACGGCCTCGTTCTCGAACGACTCGTGCGCCATCACGTGGCACCAGTGGCAGGCCGCGTATCCGACCGAGATGATCACCGGGACGTCCCGCCGCTTCGCCTCCGAGAACGCCTCGTCACACCAGGGCCACCAGTCGACCGGGTTGTCGGCGTGCTGGAGCAGGTACGGCGAGGTGGCGTTGGCGAGTCGGTTCACCCGACGACCATATCGAGCGCGCCCCGCCGTTGCTGCGGGAGCGGACCGCCGGGCCGGGGATGCGGCCCCGACCCGACCGGCGCCCGATCAGGCGACGCCGCCCGGGAGCCGACGAGGCGTCAGGAGGCGCCGTCGGCGCGCAGCGGGAGAACGTTGCCGCGGGCGGTGTCTAGCAGCGAGCCCAGCACCGCCCCGATCTTCTCCGCCGGCATCGGCTTGAAGAAGTGGTAACCCTGGGCGGCGGTGCAGCCCAGCTCGGCCAGCGCGGTCCGCTGCTCGGCCGTCTCCACGCCCTCGGCCACCACCCGCAGGCCCAGCTCATGGGCGAGCCCGACGGTGGTCCGGACGATCGCCGCCGCCTCCGGCGAGTCGGCCATCCGGATCACGAAGGAGCGGTCGACCTTGAGTTCATCGACGGCGATCCGGGTCAGGAAGGTCAGCGACGAGAAGCCGGTGCCGAAGTCGTCGACGGCAAGCTGCACCCCCATGGACCGCAGCATGGCGAGCACCTCGTCGATGACCTCCAGCTCGCTCATCACCACCGTCTCGGTGATCTCCAGGACCAGCCGGTGCGGCGGAACCTGGTGCCGGCGCAACGCCTCGCCGATCTCCGCCGGCAGCCGCGGATCGAGCAGGCTGCGCGCCGACAGGTTGACCGAGATCGGCACGTCCAGGCCCGCCCGGCCCCACTCGGCGGCCACCCCCAGCGCCTTGTCCAGCACGTACCGGGTGAAGCTGCCCAGCTGCTCGCTGTTCTCCACGGGGCGGATGAAGTCGGCCGGCCCGAGCCACCCCCGCCGCGGGTGCCGCCAGCGGATCAACGCCTCCACCCCGGTCGGGGCGCCGGTGGCCAGGTCCACCGCCGGCTGCAACGCCAGCACCAGCTGGTCGTCGGCCTCCAGGGCCTCCCGCAGCTCCGCGAGGAGCGCCAGGTGGTCGGTGCTCGCCGCGTCCCGGGAGCTGTCGTACGCGGCGACGCTGCCGCCGCCCTCCTTCGCCTGGTACATGGCGATGTCGGCCCGGCGCAGCAGCTCGGTCAGGTCCGCGGTGCCCGCGTCGGCGACCACCACACCGACCGCCACCTCGACGGACATCCGAACGCCCGCCACCTCGGTCGGGGTGGCGAGCCGCTCGGCGATCTCCCGGGCCTGGCGCAGCGCGTACGCCAGCGGAGCGGTCCGGTCGTCGACCACCGGAACCTCGGTCAGCAGCAGGGCGAACTCGTCGCCGCCGAGCCGGCCGAGCAGGTCACCGGGGCGGGTCAGGGCGGCCAGCCGGTTGGCGGTCAGCCGCAGCAGCTGGTCCCCGGCCGCGTGCCCGAGCGTGTCGTTGACCTCCTTGAACTGGTTGACGTCGAGCAGCAGCAGCGCCACCGGGTGGTCGTGGGCGAGCTGCCGCAGCGTCTGGTCGCCCTTGGTGAGCAGGGCGGCCCGGTTGAACAGCCCGGTGAGCTGGTCGTGCACCGCCTCGTACGACGACCGGGCGGTGACCAGCCGCAGCTCGCGGTGGGTCGCCGCGTCGTGCAGGGCGGCGGCCAGGGCGTCGCCGAACGCGGCGACGGCGTCCCGCTCCCGGGCGCTGGGCGGGGCCGACCGGGGAAACAGGATCCGCAGCTGGCCGACCGCGGCGCTGCCCACGGTCAGCGGCCGGATCAACTCGTGATCGCTCGACTCGGTAGGCGCCGGGGGCGGCACCTCGCGGTCGCGTACCTGGCCGCCGGTGTCCGCCCGGTAGCGCCGCCACCGGCCGTCGCCCCGGGCCACGTCCACCTCGACCAGCTCGGCGCCGAAGAGGGTGAGCGCCCCGGTCACCGCGGCGGTCGCCACACCCCGCTCGTCGAGCTGGTTCAGCGCGGCGGTGGCCTCGGCGAACGCCCGCCAGGTGCGCCGTTCCTGGTCGGACCGGAGCCGGTGGCGGTAGGTCTGCTGGAGCAGCCAGAGCGGCGGGGGCAGGAGCAGCAGCCAGCGGGCGTCGATCTCCAGCAGCGCGACCACCACCAGGCCGACGGCCACGTTGCCGACGAACATGAGCAGCTTGCCCCGGAGCGCCGCGAGCAGCGGCGGCCCGATCGGCACCCCGTGCCGCAGCGCCACGGTGGCCGCGCCGAGCCAGGCGGTGGTGAGCAGGTAGGTGACCGAGCCGGCGGTCAGCGCGAGGGCGAGCTCGGGGGTCGGCGCGGCGAGCAGCGGCCGGCCGAGCGCACTGGCCACTGCGGCCGCGAGCGCGGTGGCGGCGGTCAGCGAACCGGCGATCCGGACCAGTTCCAGCACCGGCCGGCGGTCGGCGAGCAGGGACATCGCGGTCCAGGCGGCCCCGGTGCCGAGCAGGGCCGCGGCCGGCAGCCACCCGGCCGGTACGAGATAGAGGCAGACGATGAGGGCTGCCTCGCCCCAGGTGATGCTGACCATCCCGGCTGCGGTCCGGAAGCGCAGGCGGGCGAGCTGGGCGACGGCGAACGCGGCGACCGCGATGCCGAACCGGGCGGGGGCCGGCAGCGGGTTGCCCGCCGGGAGGGATGCGGGCACGGTGAGGCCGAGCACGGCGGCCACCAGGGCGGTCACCGCGACGGCACAGGTCAGCAGAAGCACCCCGGAGGGGGTGCCGCGCAGGCCCCACCGATCCGGAGGGTGACCGTCCCGGCCGGAGGTCACCGGCCCACCCCGTCCACGGGCGGTCCGAGGGCACGGTGGGCGGCCACGGCTGCCAAGGACATCGGCGCCCCCCTTCCGCGCACGGCTGGGGCCTTTCGGTCCCCCCGGCGGAAGGCTAAGCCAAAGCCGGTGGTCGCAACAGGGGGCGACCACCGGCTTCGGCGTGATTCACGTGCCGACTACCCGTTCCGGCGCTGCTGAGAGCCGTTGGGAGCATTCGTCGGTGATTCCTGCGAGGCGATCCCGTCTGTCGGATCGGCGACCGTCGCATCGGTCCGGTCCCGGTCGGCCGGACCGGCCTGCTGCGGGAAGCGGTCGGGCAGTCGGCGCAGCCGGGCGTTCATGTTGCGGATCAGCAGGATGGTGACGATGGCCAGCAGCACGATGAGGAAGAGGCCCATCGGACCGGCCAGGCCACCCGTGCGGGTGTCACCGAAGTTGTTCTCCGCGAGCACCTGGGCGGTGGTCAACATGGCGTTCCTCCGATGTGCGGTTGCTGACCAGGGTAGCCCGCGGGGAGATCAGTGGGCATCGCACGTCTCGCGGACCCCGGCGAAGAGGTCGGACTCGGGCAGCGGGCTGTCGACCAGGGAGCGGGCGAGCTGGAAGTCCTCGGTCGGCCAGGCACGCCGCTGGAGCTCCATCGGCACGTGGAACCAGAAGCCGTCCGGGTCGATCTGGGTGGCGTGGGCGCGCAGGGCGTCGTCGCGCACCGGGAAGTATTCCGCGCACTCCACCCGGGTGGTGATCCGCGGCCCCTTGTCCGGGCGATCCTCCCAGCGCTTGAGCCAGTCCTCGTACGGCGACTCGAGCCCGGCGGCGAGCATCGCCTCGTGCAGGGCCATGATCTTGCCGCGGGAGAAGCCGATGTCGTAGTAGAGCTTCAGCGGCTGCCACGGCTCGCCGAGGTCCGGGTGGCGATCCGGGTCGCCGGCCGCCTCGAACGCGGCGACGGTCACCTTGTGGGTCATGATGTGGTCGGGGTGCGGGTAGCCGCCCTCCTCGTCGTACGTGGTGACGACGTGCGGACGGAACTGGCGCATCAGCCGCACCAGCGGCGCGGCGGCCACCTCGACGTCCTGGAGGGCGAAGCAGCCTTCCGGCAGCGGCGGCAGCGGGTCGCCCTCGGGCAGCCCGGAGTCGACGAAGCCCAGCCAGGCCTGCTCGACGCCGAGGATCGCCCGGGCCGCGTCCATCTCGGCGCGGCGGATCTCGCCGATGTTGGCCCAGACGTCCGGCCGGTCCATCTTGGGGTTGAGCACGCTGCCGCGCTCGCCGCCGGTGCAGGTCACGACCAGGACATCCACCCCCTCGGCGACGTATTTCGCCATGGTCGCGGCGCCCTTGCTCGACTCGTCGTCGGGATGGGCGTGCACGGCCATCAGACGCAGCTGCTCTGCCACCTTCGGTGCTCCTCGTCTGTGCCGACCGGCCGGACCCGTCGGGGTCGACCGGCTGACCTGCCGGAATCTCCCCCCGTGCCCGCGGAAACCCCGTACCGGCCGGTCGGCGGCCCCGCCGACCTGCCATCCTTGGTTGAGTGCCCGGGCTGGGAAGATGGACTCTGCCATTCTTGCCGATGCCCACGACAACAACGCCAGGAGATACCCGCCGGTGAGCGAGACGCACGCCACAATCGCACCGGGTACGCCGGTCTTCCCGCCCGGCCGCTACGGCCGTCGCCGGGAGCCGGGGCGCCGCCGTCCGCTCCTGCTGGCCCTGTCCGCGGCCGTCCTGCTGGCGGTGCTCGGGCTGGCCGCCACCAAGCTCTACGCCCAGTACGGCGACCCCGACTACCGGGCCCAGATGATCACGTACACCGGAATCACCGACTCGCGGGTGGTCGTCGACTTCCGGGTCACCGTGCCCCCGGGCGGCTCGGCGACCTGCGTGCTGCGAGCCCGCGCACACGACGGGGTCGAGGTGGGTCGCGTCGAGGCCACCGTGGCCGCCCGTCCCGGTGAGCGACACGTCACCGCCCGGCACGAGGTGCCCACCACCGCCCGCCCGTTCATCGGCGAGGTCCTGCGCTGCCGGCCGGCCGGCTGAGCCGCCCGCTCCCACCTGCTCGAACCCTTACGACGGGTCCCGCCACCGGCACCCGTCGTGATCGTCGACACCCGGATCGGTCCGGCACTGGTAACTTGATAGTTCACCTGTCAGCCAGTCCGCACCAACCGAGGAGAACGCCTGTGTCCACCAATGGCAACGAGGCGCCCGCCACCTGGCTGTCCCAGGACGCTTTCGACCGCCTGCAGGCCGAGCTCGATGAGCTGATCGCCAACCGGCCGGTCATCGCCGCCGAGATCAACGCCCGGCGGGAGGAGGGCGACCTGCGGGAGAACGGGGGCTACCACGCCGCCCGCGAAGAGCAGGGCAAGGCGGAGGGCCGCATCCTCTACCTGAAGGAGCTGCTCCGCACCGCCAAGGTCGGCGAGGCGCCGACGGCCGACGCCGTGTCGCCCGGCATGGTCGTGACGATCTACTTCGACGACGACGCCGACGACACCGAGACCTTCCTGCTCGGCTCCCGGGAGATCGCCTCCACCACCGACCTGACCGTCTACAGCCCCGAGTCCGCGCTCGGCAAGGCGATCCTGGGCGGTAAGTCGGGCCAGACCTGCACCTACACGGCGCCGAGCGGCGCCGATATCAAGGTGACTGTCGTCAAGTTCGAGCCGTTCTCCGGCTAAGAGCCAACCGGACCCGCGCCGGACGGCTCGGGTTCGACCCGACCGAGGCTGACAGGCTCCTCGGACCCGAGCCACCTTCGACCGCCCCGGCCCACCGGCCGGGGCGGTCGCGTCTTCTCAGGCCCCAGGCGGGCTCATCCGGCCGGGCCGTCCCGTGGCAGCAGGCCCCGGGCGGGCTCATCCGGCCGGTCCCGTCGCCGGTCGGGACAGGACCGAGATCACGACTCGCCGGCGAACACCACCTGGTAGCCGCTGGCCCGCAGGGCGCTGATCAGCGTGTCCGAGTGCTCCACGCCGCGGGTCTCCACCGACAGCGCCACCTCCACCTCGCCGAGACGCAGGTGCGGGTTGGCCCGCTGGTGTTCCACGTCGACCACGTTGGCCCGGTGCTCGGCGATCTCGTGCAGCAGCGAGGCGAGCTGACCCGGCCGATCCGTGCAACGGACGGTCACGCGCAGGTAGCGGCCGGCCGCCGCCAGGCCGTGCTCGATCACCCGGAGCATGAGCAGCGGGTCGATGTTGCCGCCGGAGAGCACCGCCACCACCGGTGCCTCCACCTGGACCACCCCGGCCAGCAGCGCGGCCACGCCGACCGCGCCGGCCGGCTCCACCACCTGCTTGCCGCGCTCCAGCAGCATCAGCAGGGCCCGGGAGATGTCCTCCTCGGAGACGGTGACGACGTCGTCGACGAGCTTGCGGACGTGGGTGAAGGTCAGCTCGCCGGGACGGCCGACGGCGATGCCGTCGGCGATCGTCGAGAACGACGACAGGCGGACCGGCTCACCGGCCTTGAGCGAGGGCGGGAAGGCGGCGGCGGTGGCCGCCTGGACCCCGATCACCCGTACATCGGGACGCAGCGCCTTGGCCACCACCGCGATGCCGGAGATCAGACCGCCACCACCCACCCCGGTGACGATGGTCTTCACGTCCGGGCACTGTTCGAGGATCTCCAGCGCCACCGTGCCCTGGCCGGCGATGACGTCCGGATGGTCGAACGGGTGGATGAACACGGCCCCGGTCCGCTCGGCGAAGGTCTGCGCCGCCACCAGCGACTCGTCCACCGTGTTGCCGACCAGCTCGACCGTGGCGCCGTACCCCTTGGTGGCGGCCACCTTGGGCAGCGGCGCGTTCACCGGCATGAAGACGGTGGCGTGGGTGCCGACCAGGCCGGCGGCGAGCGCCACCCCCTGCGCGTGGTTGCCGGCGCTCGCCGCGACCACGCCGCGTTCCCGCTCCTCCGCCGACAGCCGCGAGATCCGCACGTACGCCCCGCGCACCTTGTACGACCCGGCGCGTTGCACGTTCTCGCACTTCAGCCACGCCGGCCCGCCGAGCGCGGCGCTGAGCGGCCGGGAGGGCTCCAGCGGGGTGGTGCGGGTGACGCCGGCGAGCAGTTCCCGCGCGGCCCGTACGTCGGCGAGACCGACCAGTTCCGTCATGCCCCGATCGTGCCACCCACCCCCGGCGGAACCTGCGGCGACGCCACCGTCGGATCGGTCACTCCCTGCGGCGACGGCCCGGTGACCGGCTGCGCCGGGTAGGCGTAGCTTTGCGGCGCGCCGGGCACCGGCCAGCCGGGGTGGGCGGGCCAGGCCGGCCGGCCGAGGGCGATCCGCTGTTCCTGGGCGGTGGAGATCCGCCGGATCAGCACGATCAGCGACCCCGCAGCGACCAGGCAGGCGACCAGCGGGATCAGGTGCCACCCCAGCGCCTCCCGGTAGTAGTCGGCGTACCACTTGAACTCGGTGTCGAACATGGGCTGCTCGGGCAGCCGGCCGTACGCCTGGTCGTCGCGCCGGCTGACCAGGCGCTCCCCGAAGCTGAAGGCCAGCCACGCCACCCACCAGACGAAGACCAGCCCGGGGGTGAACCGCTTCCAGAGGCTGTCCCGGGCGAGGTTGGCGACCACCCGGGCGGGCACCACGAAGTTGGCGAACGGCACCAGCCAGCCGGCGATCGCCCAGCCGGCGCCGAGGTGGGGCAGCGCGCCCGGGAAGGCGTCCAGGTTCTTCCGGGCCCGCCAGGTCCAGATGATCACCAGCACGGCGGCGGTCAGGTAGGCCAGCAGGAACGGCAGCGAGAGCACCACCTCGATCAGCACCGCGCCGAGCAGCACGTCCGGGTCCTGGCTCTCCCTCGCGCGCTCGGCCAGCACGGCACCGACCAGCGGAAAGAGCGCCACCACCAGGTACAGCAGCGCGGTCGCACCGACCGCGATCGAGGCGGCCAGGCCGATGCCCCGCACCGAGTAGGTCGGCACGCCCGGGGTGAGGGCGGGCTGGCCGTGTGGGGTGTGGCAGTTCTGGCACTCGTTGTCGCTGGGAGACGTCTCGTCCCCGCAGGTGTGGCAGCGCATCGGTGACCGTCCAGGGGTGCGTGGGTGCGCACACGCTAGACGATCAAGCGTGGGCCGGCGACCCCGTGCCGATCCGGGGGTAGTCGGGGGCGTGTCGCTGCCACGGCGCCTGCATCTCGAACTGGCCGGCGACGCCGAGCAGAAGCAGCTCCGAGCCGGGCGGGCCGATGAACTGCACGGCGACGGGCAGGCCGTCCGGGCGGCGGCCGACCGGCACCACGATCGCCGGCAGCCCGGCGATGTTCCACGGCGCGGCGTACGGGGCGTACCGGATGTTGGCCTTCATGTTGGCCAGCCAGGACCGGCCGGACCAGCCCTCGGCCTCCGGCGGCGGGCCGGCCAGCGCCGGGGTGAGCAGCAGGTCGACCGAGTGGTCGGCGAAGAAGTTCACCGAACGCTCGCGCCAGGCGATCCGGTCCGCCTCGCGGACGTATCCCCGGCGCTGCGCCCACTCGCCGAGCGCGATGTGCCGGCGGCTGCGCCGCTGGAGTCCGCCCCGCTGAAGCCCGGCGGCGTGTGCGTCGGCGGCGGCCGCGGCGAACCAGGTGGCGAGTCCCTTGAGGCCGAGCGAGGTCGGGTAGACCGGTTCGGCGGGGACGGTGTCGTGCCCGGCGGCGGCCAGCAGCCGGCCGGCGGCGGCCACCGCGTCCCGGTTGGGCGCGTCCGGCGAGACGCCGCGGACCGGCGAGCGCAGCGAGACGCCCACCCGCAGCCGCTGCGGCGGCACCAGCTTGTCGGGGCGGCGGCCGGCCAGCACCGAGAAGCCGACCACCGCGTCGGCGACCGTGCCGGTCAGCACGCCGTGCTCGGCGAGGCCGAACCAGTCGTCCGCGCCGAGCTGGTAGGGGATCACGCCCCGGCCGGGCTTGAGCCCGACCAGGCCGCAGCACGCGGCCGGGATGCGGATCGAGCCGAGGCCGTCGTTGCCGTGCGCCATCGGCACCAGGCCGGCGGCGACCGCGGCGGCGGCGCCGCCGGACGAGCCGCCCGGGGTACGCCGCAAGTCCCACGGGTTCCGGGTCACCCCGGTCTCGTCGTCGGTGACCGCCCAGAGGCCGAGCTCCGGCATCCGGGTCACCCCGAGGATCACCGCGCCCGCGCCGCGCAGCCGCCGGACCACCTCGTGGTCGGCCTCCGCCACGGGGGTACGCACGGCGGCCGAGCCGTTCCAGGTGGGCAGGCCGGCCACCGGGGTGTTCTCCTTGACCGCGACCGGCACCCCGGCCAGCGGGAGGTTGGCCAGGTCCTCCTGCTCGTCGACCTTCTCCGCCTCGGTGATCGCCTCCCCGCCGCGTACCGTGCGGAACGCGGCGAGGTCGGCGTCGGCGCGGGCGATGTGGTCGAGGTGGTCGGCCACGACCTGGGTGGCGGAGACGTCACCCCGGCGTACGCCCCGGGCGATCTGCTTGGCGGTCGCCCCCACCCAGGTCGTCGGCATGATCTCCGGCACGGCCATCCTCCCCAGCCAGCGGTCAGCCCAGTGCCTGCTCCAGATCGGCGAGCAGGTCGTCGACCGTCTCGATGCCGACAGACAGTCGCACGAGATCGCCGGGAACTTCAAGCGGCGAGCCGGCAGCGCTCGCGTGTGTCATCCGTCCCGGGTGCTCGATCAGGGACTCGACGCCGCCGAGCGACTCGGCGAGCACGAAGAGCTTGGCCCGGTTGCAGATCTCCACGGCGTGCTCCTCGCCGCCCGCGGCGCGGAAGGAGATCATGCCGCCGAACCGGCGCATCTGCTTGGCGGCCACCTCGTGCCCGGGGTGTGCGGGCAGGCCGGGGTAGATGACCTGGCCGACCTTGGCGTGACCGTCCAGGTAGGCCGCGATCCGCTCGGCGTTGTCGCAGTGTCGGTCCATGCGTACCCCGAGGGTTTTGATGCCGCGCAGGGTGAGCCAGGCGTCGAACGGCCCGTTGACCGCGCCCATCGCGTTCTGGTGGTAGCGCAACTCGTCGCCGAGCCCGCTGTCGGCGACGACCAGCGCGCCACCGACCACGTCGGAGTGTCCGCCGATGTACTTGGTGGTGGAGTGGACCACCACGTCGGCTCCGTGCGCGATCGGCTGCTGAAGGTACGGCGACGCGAAGGTGTTGTCGACCACCAGCAGCGCGTCGGCGTCGTGCGCGACGGCGGCCAGGGTGGCGATGTCGGCGATGCCGAGCAGCGGATTGGTGGGCGTCTCCACCCAGATGATCTTCGTGGCGCCGGGGCGGATCGCGGCCCGAACGGCGTCCGGGTCGGAGACCTTCGCCGGGGTGTACGTCAGCCCCCAGCGCTCGGCGACCCGGGCGAAGAGCCGGTAGGTGCCGCCGTACGCGTCGTCCGGGATCACCACGTGGTCGCCCGGCTTGCAGACCGTGCGCAGCAGGGTGTCCTCGGCGGCCAGGCCGCTGGCGAAGGCGAGCCCCACCGGCCCGCCCTCCAGCGCGGCCAGGCACTCCTGGAGCGCGTCGCGGGTGGGGTTGCCGGATCGGCTGTATTCGTAGCCCTGCCGGGGCGCGCCGACGGCGTCCTGGGCGTAGGTGCTGGTCTGATAGATCGGCGGGATCACCGCGCCGGTGCGGGCCTCCGGGTCCTGACCGGCGTGGATGGCGAGCGTCTCGAAGCCGTGACTCATTCCCGAGACGTTAGTCCGCCCACCCGTCGCATCGGATGGAAGCCGGGCGCGAGTCGGCCGTCCGCCGGAGCGCCTACCCTGGCCGGGTGAGCGGGTGCGTGTTCTGCGGGATCGTGGCGGGCGAGGTGCCCGCGTTCACCGTCGCCGACGAGCCGGACGGGGTGGCCTTCCTGGACACCCGGCCGGTCTTCAAGGGGCACGTGCTGGTGGTGCCGCGCACCCACCTGGTCACCCTTGACACGCTGCCGACCGAGGCGATCCCGGGCTACTTCCGGCTGGTGCAGCGGCTCATCGTGGCGGTGGAGACCGGGCTGGGGTCCGGTGGGACGTTCGTGGCGGTCAACAACAAGGTGTCCCAGTCCGTCCCGCACCTGCACACCCACGTGGTGCCCCGGACGAAGGGCGACGGGTTGCGCGGCTTCTTCTGGCCGCGGACCCGCTACACCGACGACACGGAGGCCCAGGAGTACGCCGACCGGATCGCCGTCGCCCTGGCCTGACCGCGGGACGGGCGGGTAAGGAAGCGGGGCCCGGCGGTGTTGCACAGGCTGAGAAAGCCAAGAGAGGAGTCCCACCGTGTTCCTTCGCCGCATGAAGGCCGAGATGATCTCTCCCGACCAGGCCCTGCCGGGCCGCGCCATCGCGATGCCGATCTCCGACCGGCACGAGGTGCTGCCGTCCTCGCTCAAGGGCCCGTTCCCCGAGGGCGCGCAGGTCGCCGTGTTCGGGATGGGTTGTTTCTGGGGTGCCGAGCGGCTGTTCTGGACCCTCCCGGGCGTGATCACCACTTCGGCCGGCTACGCGGGTGGCTACACCCCGAACCCGACCTACGAGGAGGTCTGCTCGGGGATGACCGGGCACGCCGAGGTGGTCCAGGTGGTCTACGACCCCAGCCGGATCAGCTACGAGGACCTGCTGAAGGTTTTCTGGGAGAACCACGACCCGACCCAGGGCATGCGCCAGGGCAACGACGTCGGGACCCAGTACCGTTCGGCGATCTACGCCACCACCGACGAGCAGCTCGCCACGGCGCAGGCGTCCCGGGACGCGTTCGCGCCGATCGTGGCGCGGGCCGGCAAGGGCGAGATCACCACGGAGATCGCCCGGCTCGGTGACTACTACTTCGCCGAGGACTACCACCAGCAGTACCTGGCGCCGACCAAGAACCCGGGCGGGTACTGCAACCACGGCCCGAACGGGCTCAGCTGCCCGGTGGGCGTGGCCCGTACCGCCGGTTGACCGACCGGGTGTCCGTTTCCGGGCCTGCGGTGTTTGTCACACCGTGGGCCCGGCTCATTCCGGTCAGCCGACCGGGCCCGGCGCGAAATACGGGCATGGCCTGCGCCCCGCCACGGAGCGGCCGCGCATTCTAGCAAAGACCAGACTTCCCGGACATCAGCTCAACAGGCGAGCTGGACCGACCTCTGGCAGCATTGCCCGGCATGTGCGGACTGGCTGGGGAGTTCCGCCATGACGGTTCACGCGCCGATGTCGCGGCGGTGGAGCGGATGGCGGCCACCATGAGTGACCGAGGACCGGACGACAACGGGATCTGGTCGCAGGGCCCGATCGCCCTGGGGCACCGACGCCTGAAGATCATCGACCTGTCCGCCGCGAGCGGCCAGCCCCTGGTCGACGCCGCCGCCGGCCTCACCGGCGTCTTCAACGGCTGCATCTACAACTACCGGGAGCTGCGGGCGGAGTTGCAGGCCAGGGGGCACCGCTTCTTCTCCTCCGGCGACAGCGAGGTCGTGGTCAAGGCGTACGCCGAGTGGGGACTCGACTTCGTCGACCACCTGGTCGGCATGTTCGCGGTGGCGATCAGCGAGCGGGACAGCGGGCGGCTGGTGCTGGCCCGGGACCGCCTCGGCATCAAGCCGCTCTATCTGGCCGAGGCCCCAGGTGTGGTCCGCTTCGCCAGCACCCTGCCGGCGCTGCTGGCCGGCGGCGGCGTGGACACCTCGATCGACCCGGTGGCGCTGGCCCACTACCTGAGTTTCCACAGCATCGTGCCGCCGCCGCGGACCATCCTCCGCGGCGTCACCAAGCTGCCCCCGGCCACCGTCCGGGTGTACGAGCCGGACGGCTCCCGCCACGAGCGGGTCTACTGGGATCCGTCCTTCACCCGGGCCGCCGAGTGGGCCGGTTGGTCGGCGCGGGACTGGCAGGACGCGCTGCTGGAGTCGCTGACCACCGCGGTACGCCGGCGGATGGTGGCCGACGTGCCGGTGGGCGTGCTGCTCTCCGGCGGCCTGGATTCCAGCCTCGTGGTCGCGCTCCTCGCCGGCCAGGGACAGTCCGGCCTGGCCACCTTCTCGATCGGCTTCGACGCGGTCGGCGGCCGGGCGGGTGACGAGTTCGTCTACTCCGACCTGGTCGCCAGGACCTTCGACACCGATCACCACCAGATCAGGGTGCCCACCGGTGACCTGGTGCCGCCGCTGGAGGCCGCCGTCGCGGCGATGAGCGAACCCATGGTCAGCCACGACTGCGTGGCGTTCTGGCTGCTCAGCCAGGAGGTGGCCCGGCACGTCAAGGTGGTCCAGTCCGGCCAGGGCGCGGACGAGATCCTGGGCGGCTACCACTGGTACCCGCCGCTCGCCGGGGTCGACCGCGAGCGGGCACTCGAGACGTACGCGAAGGCTTTCTTCGACCGCGACGCGGCCGGCCTGGCCCGGGTGCTCACCCCGGCGTGGCTGGTCGGCGGCGACCCGGCACGGGAGTTCGTCGCCGCGCACCTGGCCCGGCCCGGCGCGCAGACCGCGGTCGACGCCGGCCTGCGGATCGACACCCAGGTCATGCTGACCGACGACCCGGTGAAGCGGGTGGACAACATGACCATGGCGCACGGGCTGGAGGCCCGGGTGCCGTTCCTCGACCACGAGTTCGTGGCGCTGGCCGCGAGCTGCCCGCCGGAGCTGAAGCTGGCCCAGGGCGGCAAGGGCGTGCTCAAGGAGATCGGCCGACGGCTCCTCCCCCACGAGGTCATCGACCGCCCGAAGGGCTACTTCCCGGTGCCGGGCCTCACCCATCTCGAGGGCAAGCTCCTCGACCGGGTACGCGATGCCCTCACCGCGCCCGAGGCCCGGCGCCGCGACCTGTTCCGCGCGGAGTACGTCGACGCACTGCTCGCCGACCCGAACGCCGAACTGACCCCGTTGAACGGAAACAAGCTGTGGCAACTCGGACTCCTGGAAATGTGGCTCCAGAGCCACGGAATCGACTGACCGTGACCGACACCCTCGCCACCGGCACGGCCCGTACCGACCGGGAACGGATGCTGGGTCGCCGCCGGGAACGCGTCGGACCGGGCGGCGACCCGGTCGCCCCCGGCACCGCCGAGCCGCGCGACGAGACCAGCTCGGACGGGGTGGTGCTGGACTGCGGCTGGGGCCGGCTGGTCTTCGGGCAGACCTTCGGCGAGCAGGTCGACGTCGCCGACGTGCTGCGTTCCGAGGCGGTCGGCGCCCGGGACATCTGCATCTACCTGCGCGACCCGCACGTGCTGGTCTCCCGGCTGCCGGACGAGCTGTTCATCGACCCGTCGCTGACCTACCGGCTGCCGCTGGGCGAACGCCGGCCGGCCGCCGCCGCGAGCGGCGAGGTCTCCGGCCTGACCATCCGGCCGCTGCGGGACGCCGACGACGCGGACGCGGTGAACCGGATCTACGCCCGCAACGGCATGGTCACCGCCCCGGTCGAGGTGCTGGTCGCCAACGCCGCCAGCGACCGGTTCCTGCACCTGGTCGCCGAGGCGGCCACCGGCGAGGTGGTCGGCACCATCACCGGCGTGGACCACGTCGCGGTCTTCGCCGACCCCGAGCGGGGCGCCAGCCTCTGGTGCCTGACCGTGGACTTCAACACCGCGCCGCCCGGCACCGGCCAGGCCCTGCTCAACGCGCTGGCCGACCGGCTCGACGAGCGGGGCCGGGCCTTCGTGGACCTGTCGGTGCTGGCCGAGAACTCGGGGGCGATCCGGCTCTACGAGCGGCTGGGCTTCCACCGCACCGGGACGCTCTGTGTGAAGCGGAAGAACCCGATCAACGAACGTCTCTTCCTGCCCGCCACCCCGGAGGGGTACGACGGCCTCAACCCGTACGCGAAGATCGTGGCCGACGAGGCGATGCGGCGTGGCATCCGGGTGGAGGTCACCGACCCGCGCTGGGGTGAGCTGAGGCTGACCAGCGGCGGCCGGACCGTACACACCCGGGAGTCGCTGTCCGAGCTGACCTCGGCGGTGGCGATGAGCCGCTGCGACGACAAGCGGGTGACCCGGCGGATCCTCACCCAGGCGGGGCTCTCCGTGCCGCGGGGCCGCACCGCCACCGGCGACGCCGACGACCTGGCCTTCCTGGCGGACACCGGCCCGGTGGTGGTCAAGCCGGCCCGTGGCGAGCAGGGCAACGGCATCACCGTCGGGGTGCGTACGCCCGAGGCGCTCAGCGCGGCGGTCGCGCTGGCCCGGCGGTTCTGCCCGGACGTGCTGATCGAGGAGCTCCGCGAGGGCGAGGACCTGCGGGTGGTCGTCATCGACCACGAGGTGGTGGCCGCGGCCCTACGCCGGCCCGCCCAGATCACCGGGGACGGGCTGCACGACGTCACCGAACTGATCGAGCGGCAGAGCCGGCGGCGGGCCGCCGCCACCGGCGGCGAATCCCGCATCCCCGTCGACGGCATGACCCGGGAGGTGGTGGCCGAGGCGGGCTACCGGATGCACGACGTGCTCCCCGAGGGGCGGGTGCTCGCCGTTCGCCGGACCGCCAACCTGCACACCGGCGGCACCATCCACGACGTCACCGCCGAGCTGCACCCGGCGATCGCCGAGGCGTGCGTGGCGGCCAGCCGGGCGCTGGACATCCCGGTCACCGGGCTGGACCTGCTGGTGCCCGCCCCCGACCAGCCGGAGCACGTGTTCATCGAGGCGAACGAACGGCCCGGCCTGGCCAACCACGAGCCGCAGCCCACCGCCGAACGCTTCGTGGACCTGCTCTTCCCCGGCACCCGGGCGCCGCAGCGGCTCTGGTCGCCGCCCGGCACGGGAGGCGCCCCGTGAGCCCGGCGCCGCTGCCGCTCGACCTCGACTACCTGCGCCAGGTGCTGGTGGAGCTGCTGGAGATCCCCAGCCCGGCGGGACGTACCGACCACATCCAGCAGTACGTGGGCGAACGCCTCGCCGCGCTCGGCATCGGCTCCACGCTGACCCGGCGCGGGGCGCTCAGCGCCAGCCTCCCCGGCCCCCGGGCGACCGGCGCCGACCGGGCGATCGTGGTGCACACCGACACCATCGGCGGCATGGTGAAGCGGCTCAAGCGCAACGGCCGGCTGGAGCTGAAGCCGATCGGGACGCACAGCGCCCGGTTCGCCGAGGGCGCCCAGGTCCGGATCTTCACCGACGACCTCGACCGGGTGATCACCGGCCAGGTGCTGCCGCTGAAGGCCAGCGGGCACCGCTACAACGAGGCGGTCGACCTGCAGGGCGTCGGCTGGGAGCTGGTCGAGGTACGGGTGGACGAGCCGGTCGCCGACGTCGCCGGCCTGCGGGCGCTCGGCATCGACGCGGGGGACTTCGTCGCGCTCCTGGCCGACCCGGCGATCACCCCGAGCGGCTACGTCAAGTCCCGCCACCTGGACGACAAGGCCGGCGTGGCCGCCGTGCTGACCGCGTTCAAGGCGCTGGTCGACGCGGGCGTCACCCCGGCGGTGACCGCGCACCTGCTGGTCACCGTCACCGAGGAGCTCGGGCACGGGGCCAGCCACGGCCTCGACCCGGACGTGGCGGAGATCGTCTCGGTGGACGCGGCGGTGGTCGCCCCGGGGCAGCAGTCCCGGGAGGACGCGGCCACCCTGGCCATGGGCGACGGGGTGGGTCCGTTCGACTACCACCTCACCCGCAACCTGGCGTCGATCGCCCGGGAACACGGCGTCGACCTGGTCCGGGACGTGTTCGACTACTACCGGTCGGACGTGGCGGCCGCGGTCGAGGCGGGCGCGCACGCCCGGGTGGCGCTGCTCGGCTTCGGCGTGGACGCCACCCACGGGCACGAGCGCACCCACCTCGACGGGCTGCGCCACCTGGCCCAGCTGCTCTGCCTCTACCTGCAGAGCCCGCTGGTCTTCCCCGAGTGGGACGCCGAGCCGGCGGGCGACCTGGCCGACTTCCCGTCGCTGGCCGTCCAGCCGGCGTCGCCGGAGGGCCCCCGGGAGGGCCCGATCGGCCTGGACTGATCGCCCCGTGCGCCGGGCGCGCCGGATTCCCGGCCGGGGCTGTGATCGAAATCCGTTGCCGGGGTCGCCGGGAAGTGGATAGCGTGGCGGTACACGGGAAAGGAGGTGGTCCAGACTTGTATAGCAATCGGACTCGTGAGGTGGCTGTCCGCTAGCCGCTGTCCTCGACAGTAAATCCCGTCCGCCGCGAGGCGGGCACAGGCACCATCGTCGAGACCGTGTGGCAGCGGTGCGGCGAATTCACGACAGCCACCCGACCCCCGGGGTGCCGGCCCAGTCCAGCCGGCCCGCGCGCGAGCGCGGAAGCCCCGGGGGTCGCTTTATGCTCCAGGGGGTCTCCGGTGTCCATGCGTGAGCTGGTGGTGCTCGGTACGGCCAGCCAGGCCCCCACCCGACACCGCAACCACAACGGCTACCTGCTGCGCTGGGACGACGAGGTGCTCCTCTTCGACCCCGGCGAGGGCACCCAGCGGCAGATGCTGCACACCGGGATCTCCGCCACCGACCTCACCCGGATCTGCGTCACCCACTTCCACGGCGATCACTGCCTGGGCCTGCCCGGCGTGATCCAGCGGCTCTCCCTGGACCGGGTACCGCACCCGGTGGCCGTCACCTTCCCGGCTGGCGGCGCCGAGTATTTCGCCCGCCTGCGCCACGCCTCCAGCTTCTACGAGGCCGCCGACCTGACCGTGCAGCCGGTCCACACCGACGGGCAGCGGATCAGCCTGGGCGCCGGCACGCTGGAGGCCCGCCGGCTGCGGCACCCGATCGAGACCTACGGCTACCGGCTCGTCGAGCCGGACGGCTGCCGGATGCTGCCGGAGAAGCTGGCCGCGTACGGCATCGCCGGCCCGGCGGTCGGCGAGCTGCTCCGCGTCGGCCACCTGGACCTGGACGGACGCCGCGTCACCCGGGACGAGGTGAGCGTGACCCGCCCGGGCCAGCGGTTCGCCTTCGTGATGGACACCGGCCTCTGCGACGGGGTGTGGGCCCTGGCCGAGCACGCCGACCTGCTGGTCATCGAGTCGACGTTCCTGGAGTCGGAGGCCGCGCTCGCCGCCGAGGTCGGCCACCTGACCGCGGCGCAGGCCGCGCGGGTGGCGGCCGAGTCCGGGGTACGCACCCTCGTGCTCACCCACTTCTCCCAGCGGTACGCCGATCCGCGCCGGTTCGCCGACGAGGCCCGCGCCCACTTCACCGGCGAGCTGGTGATCGCCGAGGACCTGATGACCGTTCCGGTGCCGCCCCGGCGGGTAGCGTCGACCCGGTGACCGTCTCGCTGCGCCCCGCCACCGAGGCCGACCTGATGGCGGTCGGTGCCCTGCACCAGCGCTCCCGGGTGGCGGCGTACGCGTCATTCCTGCCGGCCGAGGCGCTGGCCGAGCCGACGCCGGAGACGATGGGCCGCTACTGGGTCGAACGCTGGCGGTGGGAGCGGACCGACCACCGGATGACCGTCGCCGAGCGCGACGGCCGGCTCGTCGGCTTCAGCTACCTGGGCCCGGACGACGCGGGCGACCCCGCCACCGGCCTGCTCAACGCGATCCACCTCGAGCCGGACGAGCGGGGCCGGGGCACCGGGCGGGCGCTGATGGTCGACGCGCTGGCCGCGATGCGGGCGCGGGGCTGGACCCGGGCGGCGCTCTGGGTGCTGGAGCGAAACGCGCACGCCCGCCGGTTCTACGAGCGCGGCGGCTGGACCGCCACGGGCGAGCGGCGCGAGGAGCGGATCGGCCCCGCCCGGGTCCCCCAGCTCCGCTACGCCCGGCCCAGGTAACGAAGGGCACCTTAACGCCTTAGGTAGCGGAGGGGCCCCGCCTGACCACCGTTCGCTGTGAGCGGATCGGGGCATGGGCGCCGGCGGTGGCGCGTTGGCACCGGCATGGACATCGAGCACACCGAGCGGGCGGAGGACGCCGCGCTCGACGCGTACTCCCGGGTGGTGACCGGCGTGGCCGCGCGGGTGCTGCCCAGCGTGGCGGCCCTGTCGGTGCGGACCGCGCGCGGCGCGGGCGCCGGCTCGGCCGTGGTGATCGGCCCGGACGGACTGCTCCTGACCAGCGCGCACGTGGTGCAGGGCGCCCGGGACGGCGCGGCCGCCTTCGGCGACGGCGTCGAGACCCGGTTCCAGGTGGTCGGCGCGGACCCGCTGTCGGACCTGGCGGTGCTCCGCGCGGAGGAGACGACCGTGCCGCCGGTGGAGCTGGGCGACGCGGACGGCCTGCGGATCGGACAGCTCGTGGTCGCGGTCGGCAACCCGCTGGGGCTGGCCGGCTCGGTCACCGCCGGGGTGGTCTCCGGGCTGGGCCGGTCGCTGCCGGCCCGGGACGGACGGGTCACCCGGCTCATCGAGGACGTCATCCAGACCGACGCGGCGCTTAACCCGGGCAACTCCGGCGGGGCGCTGGCCGACTCGGCCGGCCGGGTGGTCGGGGTGAACACGGCGGTCGCCGGGTACGGCCTCGGCCTCGCCGTACCGGTGAACGCCACCACCCGGCAGATCATCGCCGACCTGACCAGCGACGGCCGGGTACGCCGGGCCTGGCTGGGGGTTGCCGGCGTGCCGGTGCCGCTGCCGCCGGAGGTCGTCGCCCGGACCGGGCAGCGGCGCGGGCTGCGGGTGGTGGAGGTGGTGCCGGGCAGCCCGGCCGGGTTGGCCGGGATCTACCTGGGCGACGTGCTCCTCGCCGCCGGCGGCCGGCCCGTGCAGGACGGCCAGGGCCTGCAACGGCTGATGCTCGGCCCGGCCATCGGCACCCGGCTGCCGGTCACCGTGCTGCGCCGGGGCGCCCTGGTCGACGTGGTGGCCGTGCCCACCGAGCTGGACCGCTGACGCGACGAGGGCCGCTCCCCCACGGGAGCGGCCCTCGTCGGCAGACTCAGTGCGCGCCGAGGTGGGCGAGCAGGTCCTGCCGGGTCAGCACACCCTTGGGCTTGCCGTCGACCAGCACCAGCGCGGCGTCGGCCTTCTCCAGCAGCGCGACCGCCTCGCTCACCGGCTGCCCACCGCCGATCATCGGCAGCGGGTCGGTCATGTGCCGCTCGATCATGTCGTGCAGGTGGGCCTGCCCGGTGAAGAGCGCGTCGAGCAGGTCCTTCTCGGCGATCGAGCCGGCCACCTCACCGGTCACCACCGGCGGCTCCGCCTTGAGCACCGGGAGCTGGGAGACGCCGTACTCCCGCATGTAGTCGATGGCGTCGCGGACCGTCTCGGTCGGGTGGACGTGCACCAGCTCGGGCAGCCCGCCCGGCTTGCCGGCGAGCGCGTCGGCCACGGTCGGCTCGGCGCCGGAGTTGTCCAGGAAGCCGTACCGGGCCATCCACCGGTCGTTGAAGATCTTCGACAGGTAGCCCCGGCCGCCGTCCGGCAGCAGCACCACGACCACGTCGTCCGGGCCGGCCTTGCGGGCCACCTCCAGGGCGCCCACCACGGCCATGCCGCAGGAGCCGCCGACCAGCAGCCCCTCCTCGCGGGCCAGCCGCCGGGTCATCTCGAAGGACTCCTTGTCGGAGACCTCGACGATCTCGTCGGCGATGTTCCGGTCGTACGTCTCCGGCCAGAAGTCCTCACCGACGCCCTCCACCAGATACGGCCGGCCGGTGCCGCCCGAGTAGACCGAGCCCTCCGGGTCCGCCCCGACGACCCGGACCCGCCCCGCGGAGGCCTCCTTCAGGTAGCGGCCGATGCCGGAGATGGTGCCGCCGGTGCCGACGCCCGCGACGAAGTGGGTGATCCGCCCCTCGGTCTGCTGCCAGATCTCCGGGCCGGTGGTCTCGTAGTGCGAGCGGGGGTTCGCCGGATTGCTGTACTGGTTGGGCTTCCACGCGCCGGGGATCTCCCGGGCCAGCCGGTCGGAGACGTTGTAGTAGGAGCGCGGGTCCTCCGGGGCCACCGCGGTCGGGCAGACCACCACCTCGGCGCCGTACGCGCGCAGCACGTCCTGCTTGTCCTGGCTGACCTTGTCCGGGCAGACGAAGACGCACTTGTAGCCCTTGAGCTGGGCCACCAGGGCCAGCCCGACGCCGGTGTTGCCGCTGGTCGGCTCGACGATGGTGCCGCCGGGCTGGAGAATGCCCGCCTTCTCGGCGTCCTCCACCATCTTCAGCGCGATCCGGTCCTTCACCGAACCGCCCGGGTTGACGTACTCCACCTTCGCCAGCACGGTCGCCTGGATGCCCTCGGTGACGTTGCGCAGGCGGACCAGCGGGGTGTTGCCGATCAGCTCGACGACATTGTCGTAGTACTGCACCTCGTTGTGCCCTTCGTTGCGGCGCCGGCGTCGGCGGCCGAGCAGACGTTCATTCGTCGCCCAGGGTACGTGCCGTCAGGGCACCACATGGCCCGGGATGACGGAGCTGCGACGCGCCTCCCACTCCAGAAATCGCTCGGTCTCGGCGAGCACACTGCCGGCCAGCCAGGTGACCATCACCGCGTCGTCGGCCAGCCCGAACACCGCCAGCGGGATCTCCGGCAGCAGGTCGATCGGCGAGACCACGTACGCCGTGGCCGCGGCCATCAGGGCCAGCCGCAGGCCGCCGTCGTACTCCCCCTTCGCGGTGGCCCGGATCATCCGGGGCAGCGCCGCCAGCCGGGCGCCCAGCGAGGGACCGCCCCGCGTCCCCTTCGCCAGCGCCCGGGCCAGCGCGGCGAAGGCCGCGCTCCGCTTCAACGTCCTGCCCATCTCTCCTCGCCCCTCTCCACTCGCCCGACCAGGGTGCGACCCCGGTGCAAGAGCGCCGTCCGTCCCCGGGAACAGGTACCCCGAACCGTTCTCTGTCAGCCGCCCGATCGTGGAGAGCAGGTGTCGTAACGGCGCGATAGTGTCGGTTCATGGGGGAAGCTGGCTCCGTCGCACCGGCCGGCTGGCGGCGCGCCCGGCGGATCGCCCGCCTCGTGGCGATCGGCACGGGCGCCACCGTGGCGGCCACCGCAGCGACGGGCGGGGTGCTGCTCGGCCAGGCCCGGCAGGCGCGACGCACCATCCCGATGGCCGAGGCGCCTCCGCCACGCTGCGACGGGGTCTACGGCGCGAAGCTTCCCGGCCCGCCGGTCACCATGGTGATCCTGGGCGACTCCTCGGCCGCCGGCTACGGCGTGCACCGCCGCCGGGAGACTCCCGGGGCGCTGCTGGCCACCGGGCTGTCCCGCCGGCTGCACCGACCGGTCCGGCTGCACCGGTTCGCCGTGGTGGGCGCCCTGTCGGCCGGCCTGAAGCCGCAGGTCGAGTCGGCCCTGGAGGTCGAGCCGGACATCGCGGTCATCCTGGTCGGCGGCAACGACGTCACCAACCGCACCTCGCCGGCCGTGGCCGTGCGCTACCTGGTCGACGCGGTCCGCACGCTGCGCGCGGCCGGCTGCGAGGTGGTCGTCGGCACCTGCCCCGACCTCGGGGCCATCCAGCCGATCCAGCCACCGCTGCGCTGGCTGGCCCGCCGGTGGAGCCGCCAGCTCGCCGCGGCCCAGACGGTGGCCGTGGTCGAGGCCGGCGGCCGGACGGTCTCCCTCGGCGACCTGCTCGGTCCCCGGTTCGCCGCCGAGCCGGCCCGGATGTTCGCCTGGGACCGGTTCCATCCGTCCGCCGAGGGGTACGCGGTCGCCGCGGCGGCGATGCTGCCCACCCTGCTCTCCGCGCTCGGCGCCGGTCCGGAACGCCGGCCGCCGCTGCCCGGCCGGGAGGGCGTGCGGTCGCTCCCGGAGGCGGCCCACGAGGCGGCCCGGCACGCGGGCACCGAGGTCAGCGGCACCCAGGTCCGGGGCCGCGACCACGGACCGGGCGGGCGCTGGGCGCAGCTCCGGCGGCGTGCCTTCTTCGGCGTCGGCGCGGTGCCGCACTCCGGTGACCACGCCGAGTCACCGACCCTGGAGGGACTGGCATGAGCGGGCCCGGTGGGGGCATCATCAGGCACAACGCGAGCGTGACATGAGCACGGCTCGCGAGCCGACCGGCCCGTGCGCCGTCGGCCCTGGGGAGGTGTCGTCATGACGGGGCGTAACGAGTTCGTGGTCCGGCTGGGTCGGGCCGCGGCCCTCTCCCTGGTCGCCGGCACGGTGGGTGGAGCCGCGATCCTCGCCGGCCAGGCCATCGCCGCGCGCAACCGCCAGTACGCCCAGCCCGAGCTGAGCCTCGCGCTGCGCGCCACGGTCGGCCGGGCGGACGGGCCGCCGCTGCGGCTGGTGCTGCTCGGCGACTCGTCGGCGCTCGGCGTGGGAGTGGACCGCTTCGAGGAGACCATCGGCGGCCAGCTCGCCCACCTGCTCGGCGAGGGGCCGACCGGCCGGCGGGTGCACCTGTCCAGCGTGGGCGTCTCCGGGTCACGCTCCACCGACCTGGCCACCCAGGTGGCCCGGGCGTTGCTCGGGGAGCGCCCCGACGTGGCCGTGATCCTGATCGGGGCCAACGACGCGACCGCGATGGCCCGCCCCGCCGACGCGGCGGCCTACCTCGGTTCGGCGGTACGCCGGCTGCGCGAGGCGCACGTCGAGGTGGTGGTGGGCACCTGCCCCGACCTCGGCGCGGTCCGCGCGGTCGCGTCCCCGCTGCGGCACGTGCTCGCCTGGTCCGGGCGGCGGCTCGCCCGCGCCCAGACGGCGGCGGTGCTGAACGCCGGGGGCAGCGTGGTCGACCTGGGCACCGAGACCGGTCCGGTGTTCCGGGCGGACGCGGGGACGCTCTGCCAGGACGGTTTCCACCCGTCCGCCGACGGCTACCGGGTGTGGGCGCACGCCCTGCTGCCGGCGGTCGAGGCGGCGGCGGCGGTCGCCTCGCGGCACCACTGACCCGGCCCGCCGGGCGTGACATTTCCCGCCCGACGGCGAGCTTCCGCCACAAGTTACTCGCGGGTTAACGTTGGTTCATGCCGATTGAGTCGCCCCGCGACGCCGTCATCGTCGCCACCGCCCGGTCCCCCATCGGTCGCGCGTTCAAGGGTTCCCTGCGGGAGGTCCGCCCCGACGACCTGGCCGCCACCATCGTCCAGGCCGCCCTCGACAAGGTCCCCGCGCTGGACCCCACCACGATCGACGATCTCTACCTGGGCTGTGGGCTGCCCGGCGGCGAGCAGGGCTTCAACATGGGCCGGGTGGTCGCCACCCTGCTCGGCCTGGACGGCCTGCCCGGCGCCACGCTGACCCGATACTGCGCCTCCTCGCTGCAGACCACCCGGATGGCCATGCACGCGATCCGGGCGGGCGAGGGGGACGTCTTCATCTCCGCCGGCGTCGAGACCGTCTCCCGCTACGCCCGGGGCAACTCGGACACCCTGCCGCCCGAGGCACAGGCGCTGGTCGGCGGCGGCTGGGAGAATCCCCGCTTCGCCGCGGCCCGCGAGCGCTCCACGGCCCGCGCCCAGGGTGGGGCCGAGGTGTGGACCGATCCGCGCGAGGCCGGCCAGCTGCCCGACATCTACCTGGCGATGGGGCAGACAGCGGAGAACCTCGCCCAGGTCTACGACATCACCCGCGAGGACATGGACGCGTTCGGCGTACGCAGCCAGAACCTGGCCGAGAAGGCGATCGCGGACGGCTTCTGGGCCCGCGAGATCACCCCGGTGACCACCCCGGACGGCACGGTGGTCAGCGCCGACGACGGCCCCCGGCCGGGCGTGACCCTGGAGGGCGTCGCCGGCCTGCAGCCGGTCTTCCGCCCGGACGGCCGGATCACCGCCGGCAACTGCTGCCCGCTCAACGACGGCGCGGCCGCCGTGATCGTGATGAGCGCCCAGCGGGCGCGGGACCTCGGCCTCACCCCGCTGGCCCGGATCGTCTCGACCGGCGTCACCGCGCTGTCCCCGGAGATCATGGGCCTCGGCCCGGTCGAGGCGTCGAAGCAGGCGCTCCAGCGGGCCGGCATGACCATCGACGACGTCGACCTGGTCGAGATCAACGAGGCGTTCGCCGCGCAGGTGATCCCGTCGTACCGGCAGCTCGGCATCCCGGAGGAGAAGCTGAACGTGATGGGCGGCGCGATCGCCGTCGGGCACCCGTTCGGCATGACCGGGGCCCGGATCACCGGCACCCTGCTCAACGCCCTGGAGTGGCACGACAAGACCATCGGCCTGGAGACCATGTGCGTCGGCGGTGGTCAGGGCATGGCCATGGTGCTCGAACGGCTGACCTGATTCGGCGGAGATCGACCCGGGTACCGGAGGCGCCATGGCGACAGTTGTGGAACGGGAGCGCAAGTACTCCGGGGACGAGGGCTTCCGGCTGCCGGACCTGACCGGGTGCGGTGGCGTCGCGACCACCTCCGACGCCACCGCCCTCGACCTGGACGCGGTCTACCTGGACACCGCCGATCTCCGGCTGGCCCGGGGCGGCTTCGCGCTGCGGCGGCGTACCGGGGGACACGACGCGGGCTGGCACCTCAAGGTCGGGGCCACCGGCGGCCCCCGGACCGAATACCAGTTCCCGGCCGGGCCGGAGGACACCGACCCGCCGGCCGAGCTGGTCGCGCTCTTCCGGGCCGCGTCCCGTGGCCGGCCGGTCGCCCCGGCCGCCCGGATCGTCACCCGCCGCCGGGAAACCCGCCTCCTCGACCCGGCCGGCCGGACGCTGGCCGAGGTCGCCGAGGACAGCGTCGAGGCCCACGACCTGGTCGGTGGCGAGCGGCAGGCGTGGCACGAGATCGAGGTCGAGCTGGTCGACGGCGACGAGGCCCTGCTCGACGCGGTGGACGCGCGGCTGCGCGAGGCCGGGGCCCGGCCCGTACCCGTCGCCAAGTCGCAGCGGGCCCTCGCCGGCCGGCTCGCCGCCGCCCGGCCGACGCCCGCCGACCCGGGCGCGGCGCCCGTGCTCGACTACGCCACCGCCCAGCGCGACGCCCTGATCGGCAACCATCCGGGCGCCCGCAGCGGCGACGAGGACGCCGTGCACGACATGCGGGTCGCCGTCCGTCGGCTCCGCTCCACCCTGCGTACGTTCCGGGGGCTGTGGGACCGGCGGGAGAGCGAGTGGCTGCGCGGCGAGCTGCGCTGGCTGGCCGGGCAGCTCGGGCCGGCCCGGGACACCCAGGTGATGGCCGCCCGGCTCGCCGACGCCGTGCGCGCGGAACCGGACGAGCTGGTGCTCGGGCCGGTCGCGGCGCGACTCGCCGAGCGGTTCGCCGCCGACCTGGCCACCGCCCTCGACGACCTGCGCGCGGCGCTCGACTCCGACCGGTACACCGAGCTGCTGCGCCGGCTGGACGCGCTCCTGGAGGGGCCGACCACCCGAACGGTGGACGCCCGCTGGGTGGCCCGCCGGGTCCGCCGCGCGGTGACCCGGGCGGACGAGCGCCTGGACCGGGCGCTGGCCGGGCACCCCGGGACCGGCGCGGCGCCGGAACGTGCCGTCGACCGCTCCGGACGAGACGCGGAGCCCGACCACCCCGGCGGGACCGACGACGTCGCGCTGCACGAGGCGCGCAAGGCGGCCAAGGCGGCCCGGTACGCGGTCGAGGTGCGCGAGCCGGCCGTTGGGCAGCCCGCCAGCCGGCTGGTGGCGCGACTCAAGGAGCTGCAGGACCTGCTCGGCGCGCACCAGGACTCGACAGTCACCCGCGAGGTGCTGCGCCGGCAGGCGCTGCGGGCGTACGCCGACGGCGAGCACACCTTCACGTACGGACTCCTGCACGCCCGGCAGGCCGCGGCGGCCGACCGTGAGCTGCCGGGTCTGGTCCGGGCGCGGGACCGGGCCCGGCGGCGGAAGGTGCGGCGCTGGCTGAAACGGGCCGGCTGACGGCTGCGGCGCCGGAGCGGTGCCCCTGATCAGCTACAGCGCCGAGCGGGTCCCGGCCACCGCGGTCACGGCCTCGGCCAGCACCGACTCCGGCGGAGCGGCCGCCACCAGGTCGGCGGCGACCACCCGCAGCTGGTCGGGCAGGACCAGGTCGTTGCCGAGGCGGGGCACCTCCCGGCGCGGCTGACCCTCGGCGTCCGCCGCCAGGTTGGCGATCTCCTGCACCAGCTTGTGCACCAGGTCGGCCCGCGACACGTTGCCGCCCGCCGCCACCGCCGACCAGCGCGGCTGCTGCCAGTGCCCGACCTGCCGGACCAGCAGCTCCACCGCCCGCTCCAGTTCCGCTGCGCTCATCGCGGCCGAGTCTACGACGGCGCCAGGTCGCGGCGCGGCGGCAGACCAGCCTTCATTCGGACCGGAGCGCCGCCTATCGGCGCGGAGGCCGAATTATGGCCGCCAGCCGAGCTGGAGTCGTCGTACGGGTCAGCGCCGGGCGTAGCTGACCAGGCGGAGGATCTGCCAGTACAGGAAGATCAGCCCGACCAGCAGCCCGAACGCGCAGAACCAGGCGTAGCGGCGGGGCAGGCCGGCCCGGACCGACCGCTCGACCAGGTCGAAGTCGAGGATGAAACTGAACGCCCCGGCGATGATCGCCACCACCGAGAAGACCCACGGCAGCCAGCCGACCTGGCCGGTGAGGTTGTAGGCCTCCAGGGCCTGCCGCCCGGTGACCAGGTACGCGACGAGGTTGACCAGGCCGAGCGCCACGATCCCGAGCAGCGTCCCGACGACCAGCCGGGCCAGCCGCGGCGTGGCCCGGACCACCCGGGCCCGGTAGAGCAGCGCCATGCCGAGGAAGACGCCGAACGTGCCGATCACCGCCTGCGCCACGATCCCCGGATACACCATCTCGAAGGCCCGGCTCGCCACCCCGAGCAGCAGCCCCTGCAGCACCGCGTACGCGGCGATGAGCGGCGGGCTGGTGATCTGCCGGAGCGAGATGACCAGCACCAGCGCCAGGCTGGCCAGGGAACTGCCGACCAGCGCCGCCGAGACCCACACCGCCGGCGGTACGACCACCCAGGCGGCGACCGCCGTGACGCCGGTCAGCAGCAGCAGGCCGACGGTGCGGCTGACCACGTCGGCCACGGTCATTGTCTCGGCGGCCCCGACGCCGAGCACCTGGCGCTCGGTCCGACCGACGTCGTCAAGTCGGGTCAGCACCGGGTTGGCACTCCGCACCGCGACCTCCTCGCCGACGTACCCCGCTCCCACTCTGCCCCCGGTGATCCGGCGGCGGCGGGAAAACGACGACGCCCGCCGCCGCGGTCGCGGCAGGCGGGCGTCGCAGGTCGGGCGGCGGGCCGGTCAGTCGTCGCCCTGGAAGTAGCTGAGCAGGCGCAGCACCTCCAGGTAGAGCCAGACCAGGCCGACCACGATGCCGAACGCGGCGGTCCAGGCGTAACGCTGCGGCAGCCCCATCCGCACGCCGTCCTCGATCTGGGCGAAGTTGAGCACGAAGCTCAGCGAGGCGACCACGATGCAGACCAGGCTGAAGCCGATGCCCAGCGGGCCGCTGTCGCGCAGGCCGGTGTTCACGCCGAAGAGCGCGAGCACCAGGTTGATCAGCATGACCGCGAAGAGGCCACCGATCACCGCGATCATGATCCGGGTGAACTTCGGGGTGGCTCGGATGACCCGCGCCTTGTAGAGCGCCGCCATCAGGAAGAAGACACCGAAGGTCGCCACCACGGCCTGGAGCACGATGCCGTTGTAGAGCGACTCGAACGCCTTGCTGACCATGCCGACGAAGACGCCCTCGACGATCGAGTACGCCACCACCAACGCCGGGTTGGCCATCCGGGAGAACGAGATGATCATGCCGAGCACCAGACCGACGACCGCGGCACCGATCCAGGCGACGCCGACCAGAGCGTCCGGCACGAGCACCCAGGCCGCCGCGGCGGAGACGCCGAGGAGGCCGAGCAGCATGACCGTCTTGACGACGACGTCGTCCAGGGTCATCGGGGTCACGGTGGGCGGAGCCGCCGGGTAGCCGTACCCGGGGGTCGGGTACTGCTGCGGGTGCGGCTGGTACTGCTGCGGATATCCGGGCTGACCATACGGCCCGGGCTGGGCGTACCCGGCCGCCCGCTCACGCTCGGCCGCCTGGCCGAGCCGGGCGAGCACCGGGTTCGAGGTCTTCACTTCTCAGGCCTCCCTCAGGGGGTCGATGCACGTGAACGTGCCTCTCCAGGGTAAACGTGGCACGCACCCCAGCGCCGAGAGTGAAGCTGTGGGAAAGCTGAGAGTCTGGTGCCCGGGGCGGGGCTCGAACCCGCACGCCTTGCGGCAGCCGCTTTTAAGGCGGCCGTGTCTGCCGTTCCACCACCCGGGCGGGTGACACCGGCGCGCCGACACGCGGCGGTGCAGGTTCTCACCGTAGCCGTTGCGGCGCCGCCTGGCGTACCCCGCGGGGCGCCGCCGTTATGGTCGAGGCCGTGACCAGCGCCGCGCGCACCGCCCCCGGGCCCGACCGCGACCAGGCGGTCCACCTCGATCCGGCGGTCCCCCGCCCGGCCCGGGCGGCCCGCCTGCTGGCCATCCTGGTCCGGCACCGCGCGGACCTGCTCGCCGGACTGCTCTTCGCCCTGCTCGCCGGCTGGCTCACCCACGGGCTGTGGCCGGCCCCGGGGCAGCGCGTACTCGCGCTCAATCCGGCGGACCAGACCCTCTACGAGTGGTTCCTGGCCGTCGACTCGCGCGCCTGGCTGGGCGACTTCAGCCTGCTGACCGACCGGCTCAACGCCCCCGACGGGGTCAACCTGATGGCCAACACCACGGTCATCGCGCTCGGCGTGCTGTTCGCCCCGGTCACCTGGGCGTTCGGGGCGCCGGTCACCTTCGCCCTGCTGGCCGCCGGCAATCTGGCCGGCACGGCGGTCGCCTGGTACCTGCTCTTCACCCGGACGCTGCGGGCCCGCCGGCTCGCCGCCGGGCTCGGCGCCGCGCTCTGCGGCTTCGGCCCGAGCATGGTCTCGCAGAGCAACGGGCACCTGCACATGACCGCCCAGTGGCTGGTCCCGGTGATCGTCTGGTTGGTCGTCCGGCTGCTCCGGGCCGCCGACCCGGCCGGTCGCCCGGCCGGGCCGAACCGACGGCGGCTGGCCAGCTCGGCGGTCGGGCTGGCCACGGCGGTCACCGCCCAGCTCTTCGTCGGCGAGGAGGTGCTCTTCCTCACCGCGGTCACCCTGGCGGTGATGGCGCTGGCGTACGGGCTGACCGACCGGGCCCTGCTGCGCCGGGCGCTGCCAGAATTCGGCGGAGGGCTGATGATCGCCGCCGGTCTCGCGCTGCTCGTGCTGGCGTACCCGCTGTGGTACCAGTTCGCCGGGCCGCAGGGCGTCGCCGACGGCATGTTCAGCCCGGACTACTTCTCCGCCGACCTCACCGGTTGGACGACCTTCTCCCCACAGTCGGTGCTGGGCAACGCGACCGCGGCCCGGCTGACCACCGGCCCGGCGGAGTACAACACCTTCCTCGGCTGGCCGCTGCTGCTGGTCACCGCCGCCTGCGCGGTCTGGCTGGGCCGGCGCCCGCTGGTCGTCGCCTGCGTCGCCGGCGGGCTGGTCATGGCAGCGCTGTCCCTCGGCCCCCAGGTGATCATCGCCGGTGAGCGGACCGGGCTGCCCGCCCCGTACGCCCTGCTGGCCGGGGTGCCGGTGGTGGACGGCGCGCTGCCGACCCGGTTCGCCCTGGCGGTGCTGCCGCTGGCCGGGACCGTGCTGACCCTCGCCGTGGACCGGGCGCTGGCGGCACCCGGCCGGGCCCGGCAGCTGGTGCCGCTGGCCGTCGGCGCGGCCCTGCTCAGCGTCTTCCCCACCCCGCTGCCGACCACCGACCGGCCGGCGCTGCCCGAGTTCGTCACCGCCGGCCACTGGCGGCAGTGCGTACGCCCCGGCGAGGTGCTGGTCCCGGTGCCCACGGCCACCCCGACGGACCCATGGCCGATGCGCTGGGCCACCGCCGCGAACGCGGCGTTCGGCATGCCGGAGGGCTTCTTCATCGGCCCGTACGGCCCGGACGGCTCGGCGACCATGGGCACCTACAAGCGCCCCACCTCGGCCCTGCTCGCCGACGTCGCGAAACGGGGAGTGCCCGCCGCGATCGGCGACGAGCAGCGCCGGCAGGCAGCGCGCGACATCCGGTTCTGGGGCGCGTCGTGCGTGGCACTGACCGACGACGCGCCGCACGCGGAGACGCTGCGCCAGACGCTGGAGCAGCTCTTCGGGCCGGGCACCCGGGTCGCTGATGCCTGGACCTGGCGGTTCTGACGGTCTGGTTGCTGTTGCGGCTCTGGTCTTGGTGGGCTGGGCCCCGGTCTCTGCTTGCTCTTGTCGGCTACGTCCCGGCCTCTGGTTTCGCTTGTGAGCTGGGCCTGGATCGTTGGTTGCGCTTGTGGGCTGGGGGCGAGGATGACCGGCTCCGGGCGGTCAGGCTTGATCCCTGCGCCGGTCACCCTCGCCCCCAGCCCCGTCGTGCGCCTTGCCCGCCCGCCGGTCGCGGTTCTTCCTCTGGAGCCCGTTGCTGCTTTCTGATCTTGGACAGTTGCCGTTCACGGCGGACGGGTAACTGCCGCCGGTCGCGGTTCTTCCTCTGGCACGAACCGGTGCCGTTTGCCGATCTTGGACGGTTTCCCTTCGCTGCGGACGGGAACTATCCAAGAACTCTGGAGACGGTGCGCCCTGGAGACGATGCTCTCTGGAGGCGGCGTTCTCTGGAGACGGCGCTGGCCGGCACCCGTCTTCGGGTGCCGGCCAGCGGCTTGTGCGTGTTCTTCAGTTGGTCTGCTTGGTCAGCTTGGGTCAGCTGTTCCAGTACTGGGCGACCAGGTCAGCGGCCTGCTGCTCCCACTGGGCGTAGGCGTCCGGGTAGGCCGACACCTGCACCGTCTGCGCCGCCTGGGTCAGCGGCATGTCCTGCCAGCCGTCGACCTGCTTCAGGCCCTTCTCGAACGCCAGGGTCGCGTACTCGGGGTTGGTGATCTGCTCCGGCGTG